>JAPXTA010000158.1:0-9874 GCA_033812735.1 Hyphomicrobiaceae bacterium
GATGTCGAACTTGATGACGCCGCCGTCGGGGCCGCGGATCTCCTGGGCTTCGAGGTCGACCGTCAGCGTCGCGTTGGCGCCGCGATTGGCGTCGTCCATCAGCTTTTCGAGCTCGTCCGGCTTCACCTTGATGGGCAGGATGCCGTTCTGGAAACAGTTATTGAAGAAGATGTCGGCGAAATCCGTCGAGATAACGCAGCGGATGCCGAAATCGAGCAGCGCCCAAGGCGCGTGTTCGCGCGAGGAGCCGCAACCGAAGTTGTCGCCCGCGACCAGGATCTCGGCCTTGCGGTAGGCCGGCTTGTTGAGGACAAAGTCCGGCTTTTCCTTGCCGTTGTCGTCGTAGCGCAGCTCCGAGAACAGGTGCTTGCCGAGGCCGGTCCGCTTGATGGTCTTGAGGAACTGCTTCGGGATGATCGCGTCGGTGTCGACGTTGATCATGTCCATGGGGGCGGCAACGGCGGTCAGCTTCGTGAACTTCTGCATCGGCTCTCATCCAGCGGGCGGCCTCGGGCTGGACCCGGGGCGGACAGGCGAAATTTCGGCCCCTTGATAGCGGGTTGCGGCGGGCGAGGGAAGAGTGGGGAGTGGGCTAACGCACGTCGGGTGCGCGGAGTCTGGCCGAGGATGGCAGTGAAAGGTGGTCGGTGTGAGGCTTCGAAATGGCTCGGCGCGATAGTGGCGCTGCCGACAGACCGGCACTGTGGGACGATGGGGCCTCAGGCCAAGCCCGAGGAAGACACCGGTGGGGTGGATGAGGCGCGCCAATTGCCGCTACCTCTTCCCCCCGAGCGCCCAACCACCCGCCGGTGGCGCGGGGCGGCGGGGTGCGGTGACGCGGCCATTGGCCTCCCCATGCCGGGGACGCGTAATTCAATCGTCATCCCGGCGAAGGCCGGGACCTACGACTAGTAGCCGCGTGCGCGGTGGATTTGGTCGGATGCGCTGAAGCGTCGGTGACGCATCAGCTATTCGGAACGCCGATGCTTGCCGTGGGTCCCGGCCTTCGCCGGGATGACGGCACGGGGCGGGTCGGTTTTGATGCAAAATTGCCGGCTGAGAATTGGGTTTTGGCTACGGGCGTGGCTGGCCTGCTCCAGGCCCCTTCAACGCCCAGCCGCCGGCGGGTGGGGCGGGGCGGTTGGTCGGACCGCCAGTGGGTCTGCCCATACCGGCGCGGTCCAGGCCGGGGTAGAGGGCGCTGTAGGTTCGCTCGTCGTTGAGGGCGAGCGCGGCAGGGTTCTGTCCTCGCGCATGCAAGTCGTAGCGGCGCGAGGCGCGGGTGTTGAGGTCGAAGCGGTAACGCTCGCACGTGGCGCGGCTTTCGAGGCCGGCGGTCCAGTGGCCGGGAATGCCGTAGCGGTAGACCGGCGCGGTGACGTTCCAATGCTTGATGAGACCAAGGTTGGCGAGCACGAGCAAATGCTGTGTCGCCTCCATGGCGTAAGTGGCGCATTCCTTGTTGAAGCGGTCTGAGGTGCCGAGCGCCTCGGTGAGCCAGCTCATGCTCTCGTTCGGCGTCTGACCGTAATGGCGCGAGATCTTGCGCATGATGCCATCGACGGTGCGCTGGTCGAGGGCTCTGAGGCGGCCATAGAGCCAAGTTTCCATCTGCAAGACGGCGATCCGGATGAAGCGCAGTTCGTCTTGCGCGGTTTCCTCGGTGACGATCGTCTCACGCAAATCGAGGAGGTGGCGTTGCTCGTCCTCGGTCCACCTGACGGTGAGCTGGCCGGTGCAGCCGCGCGAGAAGCAGTAGCGGGCGGAGGCCGCGTCGGCCAACGGATAGTGCCGTTCAGCGGGCGCGAACTTGGTCTGCTCACGTGTCGAGAAGAAGACGCTCTCAGTGATCTCGGAGTGGTCGTAGCCGCCGTCGCGGTGGCATCGAGCGTCGGCTAAGGCTGATACCGTCGAGACGGCGAAGAGCGCGGCGGCGAGGCAGGCGGAGAAACCGGGCAAGCGGGTAGGAGACGCAGGAAGACGCATGATACGCGAACACTTTCGTTACTCCCCACACTAGCCGTCTCCCATGGCTGTGGGGAAAGTTGGACTTCATTGCAGCTTTCTAAGGGCGGGTCGCGGTGCCCGGTGTGGTGCGGTGCCAAGACGGAGGTACGACTTTGCCGGCGCGGATCGCCATGACCAGCAGCACGAGGGCGGTCGCCGCCATGCCGAACAAGCCGACAAACGAGAACTCCATGCCATAGACGCCCCCGGTCAGGTAGTCGGGGCCTGATACGCGAGCGTTGAAGAGGCCCTGCGACTGCCCGCTACCCGAAACGTGGATCGGGAAGATCGCACCCTGCGTGTAGTTCCAGCCGGTATGAAAGCCCATGCTCATCCATAGCCGGCCGGTCAACATGTAGGCGGCAGCGAGCAGCACGCCGGCGCCAATAGCAATGAACAGGACGCCGCGCAGCGTGGCACCCGGATTGTTCAGGTGGATGAGGCCGAATGCGAGTGACGACACCGCGATCGCCACCCAGCTACCGAACGAGTCTTCGGTGATGCGAAACAGCACGCCGCGAAACAACAGTTCCTCGAAGAAGCCGGAGCTGAGCCCGAACCAGAGCATCGCCGGAAGGACGTACCAGCTGTTGAAGCCCTCGATGCGATAGACACCGAGCGCCATCAGAACGAGCGTGCAGGCGGTGTAGAGGCCAGCGCCGAGCAGAAGACCGGCGCCGAGTTCGCGGTCCATGCCGGGAAGCGCGAATTCCGTGGCGCGGCGGCGCTCGACGACCATCACAAAACCGACATAGACGGCCATCGTCAGCAGGATCATCCACAACACGACGGCGAGGTCCTGCAGCGCGCCCTTCGCGAACGAGCCACGAAACAAGTGACCTGAAATGTAGAGGTAGAACACAATCGCGGCGAGCAGCAGCACGCGAACGAGGGGCAGGCGGACAAACTTGAGAAGCGGGTCGAGGCGAGCCGGGGCTTGCGTAATCATCGAGGAAATCCTGGCGGGAAAGATCTTGGCGATGAAAGTGGCGCCATTGGGAGCCGTGATTGTGCTGGCGTCAAGCAGAACGGCGATGGCGCGGACCTCGCTCATGCTCGCAAGCCATCCGCGAGCGCTCGGAGATACCCTTCGGCCTCGAGCAGCCGGTCGATCCGATGAGTATCGCCTTCGAGTGCCGCAGCGCGAGCCGGGAGTTGCGGATCGGCAAGATGTTCGAGACGGCGGCGGACGCCGGCAAGCTTGCGGCCGTCGAGATGGGTTTCGAGCGTTGCGACGATGTCCTCGACATAGCCGCTAATGCGGCCGAGTTCCCTGATCGCCTCACGCAGCGCCCGCTGGTCGGACGGGTCCCGCTCGAGGGTTGCGAAGGCGGCGGCGGCGCGGGCGAGGGTAGCGGCGATAGCATCGGCATAGACGGCGATTTTCTCGCGGCGGGTCGTCTCGAGCGACGACAGCGCGCTCCGCAGATTGTGCAGGGCCTGCGACAGGCCGAGCAGTTTCAGGAGATATTGGGCGAGCGGCATCGATGGTTCCGGGTGGTGCGAGCAACCGGATGATAACTCCTGCCGAAGGGGCGGGAATTCGCGGCGGTGTTGTTAATTTCGCTTCACTTGTGCCGTGGGGCACTGCGGCGGTCGGGTTTGGCAGCGATGTTTTAACCGTGACCGGCGAATGAACCGCAGCTGAACGTACCCTTCAGCAAGCCTTCAACCGCTTCCGGTCAATAGTGGTTCAACGGATCGTGTGACGGTCCTGCCCGCGGAGCTGGTGCCATGGCGAAGGTCTTCGAGGTTGCTGCGTTCCTGTTCATGACGGCAACGGTCGTTGCCAGTACGGTCGCGACGGTCGTGCTGAGCTGATACAAGTCCGATTGCTTCGCCCGCCGCCTTGCGGGAGACCGTACGGCGGCCTATCTCGTCACCTGTGAGAGGTGACACCCCCGTGAAACTGACTGCCCTGACGGACCCGACGGCCGACGTGCTGCGCAATGCCGGCGCGTTCGTGACGGATCTGGTCACACCGACGGTCCGGCTCGGGGTCACCGGCCTGTCGCGCTCCGGCAAAACCGTTTTCATCACCTCGCTGGTCCGGAACCTTGTTGCGGGCGGCCGGTTGCCATTCTTCGCGCCTCATGCAGAGGGCCGCATCGTCAGGGCGTATCTCGAACCGCAGCCGGACGACGACGTGCCGCGGTTTCCTTACGAGGACCATTTGGCGCAGCTTGCCGCCGATCCGCCGGTCTGGCCCGAAGGTACACGCCGGATCAGTCAGTTGCGGCTGACGATCGAATATCAAAGCGCGGCGATGCTGCGCCGGACAATGGGAGTGCTCACCGGCGGAGCGCTCGGGCCCTCGAAGCTGCATGTCGATATCGTCGACTATCCCGGCGAATGGCTGGTCGATCTCGGCCTGATGGAACTCGATTATGCGGCTTGGTCGCAACGAGCCATCGCACAGGCCGATGCGGCCCACCGCACATCGGCGGCCAAACCGTTCCTGGCGTTCCTTTCGGGCACGGCCGCAACCACTGCCGCCGACGAGCAAGTCGCCATGGCGGGCGCCAAGGCATTCACCGGCTACTTGCAGGCGTCGCGCGCCGAAGAGCCGGCACTATCCGTGCTGACCCCGGGACGCTTCTTGATGCCCGGCGATCTCGCGGGTTCGCCGCTGCTCACGTTCTTTCCACTGAGGATCGGCGAGGGCGATATGATCGCCAAGGGCTCGCTCGCGGCTTTGCTGGCGCGCCGGTTCGAGAGCTACAAGCACCATGTCGTCAGGCCGTTCTTTCGCGATCATTTCGCCCGCATCGATCGGCAGATCGTGCTGATCGATGTCCTCGCCGCGCTTAATCAGGGCAAGACCGGCATCGACGATCTAGCCGCGGCGCTGGACACCGTGCTCGCGTCATTCAGGCCCGGTGCGAATTCGTGGGCCTCGCGGATGTTCGCGCGCCGGGTCGACCGTATCGTGTTTGCGGCAACGAAGGCGGACCATCTCAATCATCAGAGCCATGACCGTCTGGAGACCTTGCTCGGCGATCTCGTCGAAGGTGCTAAGGACCGGGCAGCGGCCAAAGGCGCCGACGTTCGTGTCCTTGCGATGGCGGCACTGCGGTCGACGCGCGAAGCGGAAGCGGCAGTCGGTGGCGAGAAGTTACCCTGCATTGTCGGCACGCCTCTCTCGGGCGAACATGTCGGCCGCACGCGGTTCGATGGCAAGACCGAGACCGCGCTCTTCCCCGGCGATCTGCCTGCTACGATGGCGGAACTGTCGGCCCGCGCCAAAGCGTCTGATGAAGCCGACATCCGCGCCTTGCGATTCAGGCCGCCCCGCATCACTCTCGAAACACCGGGCGGCATTACGCCACCATTGCCGCACATCCGGCTCGATCGCGCGCTGCAGTTCCTGATCGGAGATCGTCTCACATGAGCGATCAAACGCCCCCGCCCGGCACGCAGCCGCCGCGCAAGCCGCGTGTGTTCAAGCTCGACGATCCCGATCTCGAGATCAGCACACCGCCACCCGAAGCCCCGTCCGCCGAGCCGCGCGGCGCCGAGCCCGCGTCGCAAGCCGCCCCGCCAGCCTGGGGCTGGCCGACGGGCATCGACAGCGAGAAGGGCATCCGTTGGGGCTCGATCTTGTTCGGCGCCCTGACGGCAGCAACGACGTTTGCGCTATCGCTGTGGTTCTATCGGCTCGTCTCCGTCGGCCTGTGGCAGGACGACTGGATCGGCTGGACCATGCGCATTCTCGTTGGCATCGCAGCCTTTGCCGCGGTGATGCTGATCCTGAAGGAACTCATCGGCTTCTTCCGGCTCGGCCGCCTCAAGGATATCCGCGCCGATGCAGCGAAAGCGATCGCGGATCGCGACATCAAGACCGAGCGGCGCATTGTCGAGCGGGTGCGAGGCCTCTACGGCCGGCGGCCCGAGCTTGCCTGGATCGACGCACGGCTCAAGGATCACATGCGCGACGTCCACGATCCCGGTGCCCTCCTCACGCTCGTCGATCGCGACCTGATGGCTGAGATCGACGGTAGCGCCCGTCGTCTGATCACCGTGTCGGCACGCCGCGTGGCAACGGTGACGGCGCTGTCGCCGACGACACTGATATCGGTTGGGTTCGTCGCCATCGAGAACCTCCGTCTCATGCGCAAACTGGCAACGCTGTACGGTGGCCGCCCCGGCTTTTTCGCGTCGCTGAAGCTGGCGCGGGCCGTCGTCATGCACTTGGTCGCAACCGGTGGCATCGCCTTGACCGACGATCTGCTCGGCCAATTCATTGGCCAAGATGTCTTGCGGCGGTTGTCGGCACGTCTCGGCGAAGGCGTCTTCAATGGTGCGCTGACGGCCCGAGTCGGGGTTGCCGCGATCGACCTTATACGCCCGCTGCCTGTCATCGCGGCGCGTCCCGTCCGGGTCAGGGATATCGTCGCGGAAATCGCCAGCCGCACGCCGTCAAAAGCCTGAGGCCGCCTGCCGAATTTACAAAGAACTCGCGCGATAGCTGCATTTTGCCGCGTCTACACCCATGATGCCGGTGATAGAGATCGAAGACCGGTTCGCTCATGCACACGTCCCACCAAACGAGACATCGGGCTGCGGCGCCGATACCCATCGAGATCACCCGGCGCGAGGCCGAGATCCTCTATTGGATCGGCGAAGGCAAGACCGACTGGGAAATCGGCGTGATCCTGCGGCTCAAGCGTAAGACGGTGAACTATCACGCTGGCCAGCTGCTGCGTAAGCTCGGCGCTCAGACGCGCATCCAGATGGTGCGCCGGGCGGTCCGGCTTGGCATGCTCGACGTCTAGCGTCTGCTCGGCTCTCTTTCGGGACTGTCGTCCGGCGCGAAGCCGACTGCGCTCGTGCGAGCGCCATTCGATCGATTGACCTTGCGCACTTGATCTTGCCCGCATTTGGTGCAAACGAAACTGACACCGCTTTGCGCGGCCGGGGAGGCTCACCAATCATGGCGAAACCGATCACCTGCATCGAGGATCTGCGCGTGCTTGCTCAGCGGCGCGTCCCGCGGATGTTTTACGACTATGCCGACTCCGGCGCCTGGACCGAGGGCACCTATCGCGCCAATACAACTGATTTCGCCAAGATCAAGCTGCGCCAGCGCGTCGCCGTTGACATGACGAACCGAACCCTCGCGACGACCATGGTCGGCCTGCCGGTCAGCATGCCGGTTGCTCTCGCCCCCGTCGGCCTCACCGGCATGCAGAACGCCGATGGCGAGATCAAAGCCGCCCGCGCCGCCGCCAAGTTCGGCGTACCCTTCACGCTCTCCACCATGAGCATCTGCTCGATCGAGGACGTCGCCGAGAATACCGACAAGCCGTTCTGGTTCCAGCTCTACGTCATGCGCGATCGCGACTTCATCGATCGATTGATCGACCGTGCCAAGGCAGCCCGCTGTTCCGCCCTCGTGCTCACGCTCGATTTGCAGATCCTCGGCCAACGCCACAAGGACATCCGCAACGGCCTCTCCGCGCCGCCGAAGCCGACTATCGCCAATATGATCAACCTTGCTATGAAGCCGCGCTGGTGCTTAGGGATGCTCGGCACACAGCGCCGCACGTTCCGCAACATCGCCGGCCACGCCAAGGGCGTCACCGACATGAGCTCGCTGTCGTCGTGGACATCGCAGCAGTTCGATCCCTCGCTGTCTTGGGACGACGTCAAGCGGATCAAGGACAAGTGGGGCGGCAAGCTGATCCTCAAGGGCATCCTCGACGCCGAGGATGCGGAAAAGGCAGCCGCGAGTGGCGCCGACGCATTGATCGTCTCGAACCACGGCGGACGTCAGCTCGACGGCGCCATGTCGTCGATCGAAGCGCTGCCGGCGATCGCCAAAGCCGTCGGGTCGAAGATCGAGATCCACATGGACGGCGGCATCCGCTCGGGCCAGGACGTCATCAAGGCAATCGCCTATGGCGCGAAGGCAACCTACATCGGCCGTGCCTTCGTCTACGGCCTCGGCGCCATGGGCGAAGAGGGCGTGACGACGGCGCTCGAGGTGATCCGCAAGGAACTCGACACCACGATGGCGCTGTGCGGCCTGCGTGACATTCAGACAGTCGACAGCAAAATCCTCGTCAATCCTCCCGTGTGATCACGACCGGCCTAGAACAGCCAATCACGATTGAGCGCGGCGACATCTGGCGCGCCGATCTGCGTCATGGTCTTCACAACCTCGTCCTTGATCATCGCGACGGCATGGTTGGCGCCCGCCTCTCCGGCCGCCGCGACGCCATAGAGCGTCCAGCGCCCGACGAAGCAGAATTTGGCGCCCGCAGCGAGGCCCGCGAGAATATCGGACCCACGCCGGATCCCTGAGTCCATCATGATGGTCAGCTTGTCTCCGGCGGCATCTGCAATGCGCGGCAGGACCTCGAAGGGACCCGGCGCACGATCGAGCTGGCGTCCGCCATGGTTCGATACGATCACGCCGTCGACGCCGTGTTCAGCCGCCTGGCGCGCATCCTCATGGTGCATGAGGCCCTTGATGACGAGCGGCCCGCCCCATGTTTTGCGCAGATGCTTGATGTCGTCCCACGTTACCGGCGATGGCAGCTCTGATGACACGAAGGCCAGCACGTCCTTCACGCCAGCAGCAGTCGCGTACTTCTCCCAGTTCGACGCGGTCAGTCCCGGTCCCGTCGCATATTCGTAGAGCCAGACTGGATGGGTCAGCGCCTCGAACTTCACGCGCCACGTCGGCTTGATTGTCCTAACGCCCATGAAGCCATTGCGCATGTTGCGCTCGCGCTTGTTCGGGCCGGGCGTGTCGACCGTGACAACGAGTGTTTTGATGCCGGCTGATTTTGCACGGGCCACCATGTCGTCGGCGATGCGGCGATCCTTGGCCATGTAGATCTGCAGCCAGGCGTGCTCGCCCGCGACGGCAGCGATCTCCTCTATCGTCGCGGTGCTTGCGCCAGAAATAATGAAGGGGATGTCGGCGGCTTTGGCGGCTCGCGCAAGCATGATGTCGCCGCCGTTGCGGAAGAGTGAAATTGCACCTGTCGGTGCGATGCCGAAGGGTTGTGAGTAGCGCCGTCCGAACAAGGTCGTGGCTGTGACCGGCTTCGACGCATCGACGAGATAGCGCGGCACGATCCGCTGCTGGCGGAAGGCATCGACATTGCGCTCGAGCCCGGTCTCGTCCTCGATCCCGCCCTCGATGAAGTCGAACGCGATCTTCGGCAGCCGCCGTTTGGCCATGCGGCGCAGGTCGTCGAAGTTGATGGCAGTCTCGATGCGCATGCTTCCGCCCCCAGGAAGAAACTGTTCTGTCGCGGCCATGGATCTAGCCGTGTCCTGGCCGCGTCCCCATTCAGCCGCAGTTCAGCCGCGATGCGTCAAGAATAATACGGACAATGACGAGCTGTGTCCCGATGATCGAGCCACGGCGCTGGGAGCCTAACGAAGTGTTCAGAAGCTTCAACAAATCAGCTCGCACGGCGGCTGCGCTCGTCGCGCTGGTCACCAGTGCGGTTCTGGCTGACGGCCTCGCGTCCGGTGGGGCTCGCGCTCAGGGCAATGGCTACGACGACGCAGCTGGCGAGGTCGACCTCGACACGTTTTATCGCGAACTCGCTCCTTACGGCGATTGGTTCACTCATCCGCGTTGGGGCACGGTCTGGCGCCCGCACGTCGATCAGGATTGGCGCCCGTACACGCGCGGCCACTGGGCCAACTCGGAAGAGCATGGCTGGATCTGGGTTGCTGAGGAAGAATGGGGCTGGGCGGCGTTCCACTATGGTCGCTGGACCTACGATGACGACGAAGACGAGTGGCTCTGGATCCCGGGCACCGAGTGGGCGCCGGCGTGGGTGATGTGGCGCCAGAGCGATGACGTCGTCGGCTGGGCACCGCTGCCACCCGATGCCGTTTG
>JAPXTA010000159.1:0-9797 GCA_033812735.1 Hyphomicrobiaceae bacterium
CTGGTTGAAAGTTCCGCCATGGTCTACAGCATTGATAGGGTTTTCGTGCACAACGATTTCACACCCAAACCGATTGCGAATGACATCGCGCTTATACACCTGGTTCCCGACAGCCGCCCTCGCAATCCGGTCGAGATCAAGTCGGTTGCACTGCACATTGGACCTAACCTTCCACCAGAGACGCCAGTGACGTCAACAGGATGGGGCAAAATGCAGTCGAGTGACCAATTTCCTGCGACGATCTTCAATCGAGCAATCAAGCTGCAGACTATGGATCTGAACGGTTGTCCAAGGCAGGCCGGAATGGCTCGGCTTTCAAAGGTCGTCTGTGCGCGCGCCGACGGCAAGAAGATGTGCAAGGGCGATAGTGGAAGCCCGCTAATCCTGACGAACGGCCGAGTGCCAAGAATCGTTGGGGTCGTAAGCTGGGGGTTGAGCACCGACAAGAATTGCGGCCCATCAGGACAGCCCGGCGTCTATACCGAAATAGAAGCGTTTGCACCCTGGATCTGCAAAATCATGGGTCAAGACAGTGATGCTAGCGCATGTGCCAAACTGACGACGCCGGCGGCCCTGCGGCAGTGAGTTGTGCTGCCAAAGGCGCAACCGGCGCGTCGTTAACGCTATCAGTTAGCAGTTGTTGTATTAGTCGTCTGCGTTGCGGCAGGATCTCCGCCCTCGGCAGATGACTTGCTCGGAATAATCCCCGGACCGCTGCTCGACATTTCCGCTACGCCGCTGTTGTTGACATCAGCAGGTGTTGCGGCGTCCATCGCGTTGTCCGTGGCAGCTGTAGCGGCATTGTCTGTCGCTTCCGCTGCAGGCGTTTCAGCCTTGTTGCAAGCTGTAAGAAACAATGGTGCAGCAAGAAGCATAGTCGCAGTTTTAAGAACACGCATTTCCGGTCCCCCTTTGTTGAACACCTTGCATCCTAATCGAAGCCCACTTGCTTTAGCAATCGGATAAATCTCGGGTTTTGACGCAGCGGATCGAGCATGGGATCGTTGCGCATATTCGTAATACCGGTATCCCCGATCCTTGCGGCCTCCTCGAGTTTTTCGAGAGCGCCGGACAGTTCTCCCCACTGGCTCTTAACTTGAGCTTGTTGATAGGATGCACCCTCGCCTCGATCTGACGTAAGACGTTTCAGCGCGTCTTGCGCTTCCGCTTCATTGCCCAATTTGCGGGCGACGATGGCAATGGCCGGCAAGCGCAGCACATCGAGCGGCTCAAGCAAATACTCAGCACGGGCATCCTGGAATTTGTTCAGCGCGAAATAGCAATTGCCAATCGAGGCATGCGCAAATGGCAGCTTGGAATTCAGCTCCAGTGCCTTTTTGTATAGCGGGATCGCCTGCGCAAATCGACGCGCCGAATACTGCACAAAACCCGCCGAATTATACATCGCCGGATTGAGTGGATCGAGCTTCAGAGCACGGGACATGGCCTCTGTTGCCTCGTTGAACCGACCGACAGCCGAACAGAATGTTGCAAACCTAGCCAATACATTTGCATCACCCGGTCCCAATCGACGCGACACCTCAAAAGGATGTCTTGCGCCCCTGAAGTCGAGTTTGCCCTGGAAAAGAACCACGCCCAGGGTCGATTGTGCATCTGCGTAGCGCGGCGCAAGCGAGACCGCCTTACGCGCTGCCGCTTCTGCTTCTCCGTAAAGCGCAATAAATTGATCAGCTGTGGCATATTGATTGGCAATGGACGTCAGGGAGCGGGCACGAGCCGAATAGGCTGCGGCATATTTGGGGTCCTCAGCAATGGCAGCATCAAACTGAGCCAATGCTTCGCGATAGGTCTTTTCGTCAGCATGGAGGCTATAGAGTGCCTTTCCACGCAAATAGGCATCGAACGCCGCCACGTTGTGCGTGCCACCTGAGGTTGGAGCTTCTAGATTTGGTGCTTGGCCGCCGTCTGCTGCAACCTCCTCAACCAGCGCACTCGCTACAGCGTTTGCGATTTCACTTTGAACCGCGAAAATGTCTTTGATGGTTCTATCGAAACTGTTCGCCCATCGGCTGAAACCCGTCGTCCCGTCGATCAATTCGGCTGCAATTCGTACCACGTCACCCGAACGTCGGACGCTTCCTTCAAGAAGAAATGCCACGCCAAGTCTTCGTGCAACCGTTTTTGCATCTTCAACATGGTCTCGAAATTTTATCGATGACGTAGGTGCGGCGACCTTCAGCAACGAAATTCGCGCAAGCGCCGACCTCATTTCTTCAGACAATCCGTCGGAGAAATAGGATTGATCAGCACTTCCGCTCAGATTCTTAAATGGAATAACGGCCACACTGTTCCCATCAACATGGCTGCCAAACAGGCCAAACTTCCAAGCACCAAAGCCCAACAGTGTTGCGGACACCGCAATACCACCACCAGCAGCGAACATTGCACGCCTGCTCAAGCCTTGCCTGGCCGGTTGCAAGACGCGCGCTGGTGCGTCTGCCTGGCCTGCAACGACACCTATGGCCCGCAAAAGATTCGAAATCTCGGCAGCCGCAGGCGAACCGCGCCACTTAGACAAATCCAACAACTGATACTGGCGAAATCCCAAGGGTGGGAATGTGCCATCCAGAGTCACGGGGACCAATTTTCCGCGCTCACGACCGCGCGTCGCCTCATCAAGCACCCAATGCGAAGCAACCGAGGTTTTGGACCAAAGGACAACTACAGCGTCAGCCCCTTCAAGTTCATCTTCTGTCGTTGTCGAAAAAGCTACCCCGCCGTCCAGCAGTCCATCCCACCAAACCCGGTAACCTGCAGTCTCCAAGGCTTTGATGATCGGCTCCGCACGAACCCGATCCTGACGCGTATAGCTTAGAAAAATTCGGGTCGGCGTTTGACCTTGATCCTTTGGTGATACCTCAATGGTCATTGCGTAGTCATTTTCCCGTTAGCTGGGGAGCAACCCGACGCGATACATCCACCCGAGAACGAGCGATGCCGGAGATGGTAAGGGAGTTTAAGCCCGGAGACAACCGAGGCGCGAACGCCATCAATCAGAATTTCCAAATTAAAACAATGCTCACCAGTGTCGTAAATGCATTTACCGGCAAAGCGGGAGCAGTCGAAATTTCTGTCCAGACCAAGATCGTGAGATTGGCACATGGAGCCGATCGCAAACTCGCGCTGAGGATCACTGCTATCCTCATGGGACTTGCGATCGCAGTGATTATCGGCGCCGTGTATGCAGGAATAGCCATGAATTCGGCTGCATTGAGCATTGAATCCGGAATCATCGAAAAAGAGATCGACCGCATTGTTGTCAAAACCCTCGATGAGCAGAAGAGCGTTGCCTTGTGGGACGAGCCGCTCGAACGCATACCAAGGAAGGACCTTGGGTGGATTGACGAAGAAATTGGAAGTTACCTTACGGGTACTTACGGCCATGATCTTGTCATCATTCAGGATGGCACTGGGCATATCATCTATCAGCACGAAAGAATCCCGGGCACTCTTTCTGCCACTCAGGCAATTGCCGCTGCAGATCCTATTCTAAACGAGATTCGCGGCGGTGCGCGCCGGCATTGGACTAAGCGCGATGGCAATTTTGCCTCTCAAGAATCCAGCGATGGCGCTCTTGAAGGTGCAGCGACTTTGCGCGCGGGTGCCAATATCCTGCAGTTCGCAGGCGAGCCGGCAGTTGTTAGTGCCATGACCTTTACGCCAACGACCAATCTGAAGCTCCGGAGTGCAAATCCACCGATCATTATCTCCGTCAAGCGCCTGAACGCCCAACGTCTTGCAAAGATTGGAAACGACATAAATGTTTCTGATCTTCGGCTTGTTGTCGGCAGTTCCGCCGCGGATGATGGGCTCATCGAGTTGGAAGCCGACAATGGCAAGCCCATTGGTTCACTTGCCTGGAAGCAGCAAATGCCTGGCAAGGCGTTCTTGTCCTACTTGTTGGCCCAGTCGGCCCGAAGCTGCGATTTTGGTCATCTTGGAGAACACGTCGGGAACGGGCTGGTTGTTGTTGACGATCGCCCATGCGAGGAACGACGTTCCGCTCCGATAAGGGAGCGGCGTTATGAGCCTTGGCGTTTCGAGTGGGGATCTGATCGGCTCCTGGAGCCTGAGTTTTTCGGACATCGCGTTCGTGACCGGCAAAGCGGAGACGGCACGACTGGGATTGGCGGTTCAGCTTAGATTTTTCGCCGGGCATGGCTTCTTTGTGCCGGATCATGCGTCGATACCCTCCGACGGTGTCTTGTATCTGGCGGAGCAACTTGGTCTCGATGCCAAATCCGTGAACCACTATGATTTTTCCGGGCGCACCGCCCGCCGGCATTGCGCGGAGATTTTGCGGCATCTCGGGTTCCGCCGTATGACGCAGACGGATCGCAGGGCGTTGTCGAGGTGGATTTCCGACGATCTTTGTGCGGGCGGGCAGCCGATCAATGCCATGCTCGAGCATGTTTTCCTGTGGTGCCGCGACCGCCGTATCTATGGGCCGTCGCGCAAGGAGCTGGAACGCCTCGTCCGTTCGCAACGACACCTCTATCTGGAGGCCCTGTTGGCCCGAGTCCGCGATCGGCTTGCGCCGGATGCGGTCGCCTTGCTGGAAGCCTCGCTCGCCGATCCCGATGGCCCGACCGGCTTCAACACGATGAAGGGGGATGCAGGTCAGGCGACGCTCGAAAACATTCTTGGCGTGACCGCCAAACTCGCCTTTATCCAACGGCTTGCTCTTCCCCGAGATTTCCTATCGGTCACGGGCAAGGCATGGGTCGATCAGATCGTTCGCCGGGTTGCCGGCGAGAAAGCCTCGGAGATGCGCCGGCATGTACCGGCGCGCCAGCTCGGGCTCTATGCCGTTTATCTGATGGCGCGGGAAGCTCAGCTTACGGATGCGATGGTCGACCTGCTGATCGAGACGGTCCATAAGATCGGATCGCGCTCGAAACGCAAGGTGGTGGGCGATATCGCGAAAGACATCGAGCGGGTCTATGGCAAGGAGCGACTCCTGGTCGAGATTGCCAGCGCTTCGATCGACGATCCATCCGGGCGCATCTGCGATGTCATTTTCCCAATCGCCGGCAAGGACAAACTGGCGGCGATCATCAAGGAAAGCCAGGCAAAGGGCGCCTTGGATCGGCGGATCTACAAGGTGATGCGGAGGTCATGGGCCAATCATTATCGCCGTATGCTGCCAAGCCTGCTTTCGGCACTGGAGTTCCGGTCGAACAACGCCGTGTGGCGTCCGGTGCTGGCGGCCCTGGACTGGATCAGAAGCAAAGTGGATGATGGATGCCGCTACGTGCCGCCGCACGCAGTGCCGGTCGACGAGGTCATTCCGGCGAGATGGCGCAGTTCCGTCATTGATGAAGAGGGGCGCGTAAACCGGATCAGTTATGAGCTTTGTGTCCTCGCGCAACTGCGCGATCGCATCCGTTCTAAGGAAATCTGGGTTGTCGGGGCGGACCGATACCGCAATCCCGATGACGATCTTCCCAAGGACTTCGATGCGCGGCGAGAAGCATATTACACAGGATTGAACCTGACGGCGGATGCGCGTGCATTTTCAAGCGCCATCCGGGAAGAGCTTGCTCAGGAACTGTTGCTCCTCAATGCCAATATTCCCCGGAACGACAAGGTTCGGCTGCTGTGGCGCGGCGAGAACCGTATATCTCTCACCCCGTTCAAACCCTTGCCCGAACCCAGGGGTCTCGCCTCGATCAAGACCGAGATCGGCCAACGCTGGCCGATGACCGGGCTGCTCGACGTACTGAAGGAGGCTGCCCTTGATACGGGACTTCTCGAAGCGTTCGAAACATCGGCCTCGCGTGTTGCACTGCCGAAAACCGCGCTGGATCAACGTCTCCTGCTATGCCTCTACGGCCTGGGAACGAATGCCGGGCTCAAGCGGATCGCCGGCGCCACCCCCGATGTCAGCTATGAAGAGCTGCTGCATGTCCATCGCCGCTTCGTTCATGCCGCGGCGCTCAAGGAGGCGTGTGCCAGGGTTGCGAATGCGACCCTGGCAATCCGCAATGCTGCAGTCTGGGGGGACGCCGGCACGGCCTGTGCGTCAGATTCCACAAAGTTCGGAGCCTGGGATCGCAACCTGATGACGGAATGGCATGCGCGTTATGGTGGACGGGGCGTCATGATCTACTGGCATGTCGAACGACGCGCGACATGCGTCTATTCCCAGCTCAAGCGCTGCTCTTCCTCCGAGGTCGCCTCCATGATCGAGGGCGTGCTGCGCCATTGCACCGACATGGAAATCCAGCGACAATATGTTGATAGTCATGGCCAAAGCGCGGTTGGCTTTGCATTTTGCCGGCTTCTCGGATTTGAGCTTGCACCCCGCCTGAAAGCGATCGCTCGCCAGAAGCTGGCTCTTCCCGATGTCGGCATGCGAACGCGGCTTCCCCACTTGCAGCCGATCCTCTCCAGTCCGATCAACTGGGATGAGATCGAGCAGCAATATGACGAGATGGTCAAATATGCAGCCGCGATGCAGACAAAAACCGCCGACCCGGAGGCGATCCTGCGCCGGTTTAGCCGCTCCGAGGTGATGCACCCGACCTACAAGGCGTTGAGTGAGCTGGGCCGCGCGGTCAAGACGATCTTCCTGTGCCGGTATCTGCGCGAGGAGTCCTTCCGCCGCGAAATTCATGAAGGCCTGAATGTCGTTGAAAACTGGAACAGTGCCAATGGGTTCGTTTTCTTCGGCAAGGGCGGCGAGATCGCCACTAACCGCATCGATGAGCAGCAGCTCTCGGTCCTGGCGCTACATTTGCTGCAAGCGTCGCTTGTCTATGTGAACACCCGAATGCTTCAGAGCGTGCTGGTGGAACCGAAATGGACGGGCCGGATGACGCCGGATGATTATCGCGGCCTCACACCGCTGATTTACAGCCACGTCAATCCTTATGGCCGCTTCGACCTCGATCTGAATAGCCGGATCGATTTTGGGCGGCTTGCTGCCTGACCGGGGCCTTTCCGCTCGCACCATTTGGGTGCACCCGAACGTGACGATCGGAAGTGACATATACGACATGTCACAAAAGGGTGGTTCCGTCACCAATGTTACTGTACGAGGGCAAAGCCACCCTAATGTGACGGATTTGCCCATGACCCGCGTCGGCTACGCCCGCGTCAGCACCATCGACCAGGATCTCGACATCCAGGTTGCCCGGTTGAAGGCAGCGGGCTGTGAAATCCTCCGCTCCGAAACAGGCTCGGGCGCATCGCGCACTGGACGCACGGAGCTTGAGACGATCATGCAGTTCCTGCGCGCCGATGACGAACTCGTCGTCCTGCGTCTCGATCGGCTCGGTCGCTCCACACGCGATGTTCTCAATCTGGTTCATGAACTCGACCAGAAGGGAGCCTCATTGCGGGTGCTTGAGCCGGAGGTGACGACGGCCGGAAGCATGGGGCGGATGGTGATCACCATTCTGGGCATGGTCGCGGACATGGAACTGACGTTCATCAAGGACCGGCAGCGCGCCGGGATCGAGGCGGCGCGCGCCGAAGGCGTCTACAAAGGCCGGAAGAAAAACATCGATGACGATGAAATCCGACGCCGGATCACCGCCGGCGCGAGCAAGGCCAGCGTCGCGCGCGACCTCAAGATCTCAAGAATGACCGTCTATCGGGCGCTTGACGTCATTCCTTCAAGGATCGGGCTGCCGGAAAAGCCGCCTTCTGTCACCATCGCCCTGCATCTGACCATCGAGAACTTCAACAAGCATGGTCGTGGCAGAAAGCCCGCTCGCGAGCGCATTGAGGCGATGCTGGAGCGGGATTACCAGATGCAAAAGACCGGGAACTGCGATTACACGCTGACCGTCGCCTATGATCAGGGTGCCGATGGCGTCAGCCTCGATGATGAGATCGCATCTCTCCAGACAGAGATGTTCAACATCGCAGAGAGCTACAGGTGCTCGATCGAGACCGATGTTTACGAGATTGGAGGACAAGAGCGAGCCTGGTAGATCGCCATGTTCAATCTTTGTTCTTCAACATGGCCAAAATCGCAGCTTCGGGCCGACTGGGCCCTATACCCAGCGCCTGTTCTGGGATCTGGGCGGGGATTCTTCGCCCTTCCGTAACATCGATTTCATGCCCGAACTTTTCTACCTGCTACCGGCCGTATCGAAGGGCACATTGGCGTTCGGCGGACAGGCGGGGCTGCGCCATGAGTCCAACGGCCGCGATGGGTTGGCGTCGCGCAGCCTCAACACCCTCTATGTCCAGCCTGTGGCGACGATACCGATCGGAGACTACAAGCTGTCGCTGGGCCCGCGCTACTCCTTCTATGTCGGTGACCTTGAAGACAATCCGGATGTGAAACGCTATCGCGGCCACACGTCCTTGTTCGCGGAGTTTGGCCGTGACGACGGGCTGCGACTGACTACCAACAGCCGCATTAATTTCTCGTCGGGCAAGGGCGCAATAGACGCTGAGCTTTCCTATCCGCTGGACAAGATCGTTGACACCAACCTCAACGTCTATGTCTTCGGCCAAGCCTTTGCTGGCTATGGCGAAAATCTGCTCGATTATGACCGCAAGGCGACACGACTGCGGCTTGGGGTCGCTATCGTCCGCTAATCCGGAACCGGGCAGAATCTATCGTAAGGTAGCGGGCCCGGCGTTGGACGTCCCCTTACCCTGATGCAAAAGTGATTTATGCATCATCGGAAGGCCAACGGCGTAAGAGTCTGTTTGAGAATTCATGAGATGATCGGGAGATTGCCATGTTACGTATTTTTATTGCTGCCACTACTATGGCAGTCTTGCTTTGGTCGCTGCCTGTATCCGCTGAAGAAATCCCTCGCTGCTCCTCCTCGTCTATTCCCGCAGCAGACAAGGCGCGCCTCACGGCGGAATACAAGCGGCGGTTTCTGGCTGAAGGGAAAACCAAGGCCGATGCCTGGGCCGGTGAGCAGGGAAGGCGCCATCGCGAAATCATGGAAAGGCAAGGTATCTGTCCCCCACGCGAACCGGCGAATAGCCAAGCCAATTCAGCGCCCCCGCCTCGAGAACAACCGACGAGCAAAAACCGTAAAAAGGGCAAGTGTACCCGTACCGTCTGGCAAACTCGTCATATAGCGAGCGCAGGTGGAGGCCCAATGAATACGATTAGGGTGCCTGTCTGCGTGAACTAAGCGAGCGACAGCAATGCTGGTGTGTTCGGTTATCCCGCCAAAGGGCACACAGGAAAAGCTCTGGTGCGAAGTCAAAAGTTTCGCATCAAACCAAAAGCCGCGCTTTTCCGTGCCCTTCCCTGATGCAAAAATCTGATGCAGAATCGCGCCATGATTTACGGCTATGCGCGCGTCTCCACCAACGGCCAAGATTTGGCCCAGCAGCTCGCCCAGCTTGAGGCGGCGGGCTGCGCGAAGATCTACCGCGAGAAGATCAGCGGCGCGTCGGCCGAGCGGCCCCAGCTCAAGCGCGCGATCGGCGCGCTCGATCCCGGCGACGTGCTGATGGTGACGGCGACCGATCGCCTCGCCCGCAACACGCGCGACCTCTTGAACATCCTCCATGCGGTAAAGGAGGCCGGGGCCGGCTTCCGCTCGATCGCCGAACCGATGGTGGACACGACCTCGCAGCTCGCCGAAGTTGTGATTGCCGTTCTAGGCGTCGCGGCCAGCTACGAGCGCCAGCGGATCGCCGAGCGCACCAGCGCTGGCCGCGCCCAGGCCAGAGGCCAGCCCGTGCAACCGCCCATCGGCCAGCGTGCGCCGGATGCACAACAGTCCGATGGCTCCCACCGGGGCCGCAATCGCCAGACCGATCAGCACGCCCCGCCAGAACAGATC
>JAPXTA010000160.1:0-9599 GCA_033812735.1 Hyphomicrobiaceae bacterium
GACGCGCGCTTCGGCATCGATGATCTCCTGCATCCGCGCGAGGAACCATGGATCGATCCGGCAGAACGCATGGATCTCGTCGTGCGAGACACCCATTCGCATCGCCTGAGCGACCTTGAGCAAACGGTCCGGCGTCGGCGTCGCCAGCGCGGCCCGGATGATATTCTTGTCATCGCCCTGACCGAGACCCTCGAATGGCACGTCGTCGAGGCCGGTGAGCCCGGTTTCGAGACCGCGCAACGCTTTCTGCAAGCTCTCGTGGAAGGTCCGGCCGATGGCCATCACTTCGCCGACAGACTTCATAGCGGTCGTCAGCGTCGTATCGGCGCCCGGAAACTTCTCGAACGCAAAGCGCGGGATCTTGGTGACGACGTAGTCGATCGTCGGCTCGAAGGAGGCGGGCGTCGCGCCAGCGGTGATGTCGTTGTCGATCTCGTCAAGCGTGTAGCCGACGGCAAGTTTCGCGGCCACTTTGGCAATCGGGAAGCCGGTGGCTTTCGAAGCGAGCGCCGACGACCGCGACACACGCGGGTTCATCTCGATGACGACGAGACGGCCGGTCTCGGGATTGACGGCGAACTGCACGTTCGAGCCGCCGGTCTCGACACCAATCTCACGCAGCACCGCGATCGAGGCGTTGCGCATGATCTGATATTCTTTGTCGGTCAGCGTCAGCGCGGGAGCAACGGTGATCGAATCGCCCGTATGCACGCCCATCGGGTCGATGTTCTCGATCGAGCAGATGATGATGCAGTTGTCCGCTTTGTCGCGAACGACTTCCATCTCGTACTCTTTCCAACCGAGCAGGCTCTCGTCGATCAGGATCTGGCCGACGGGCGAAGCATCGATGCCGGAGCGTGCGATCGTCTCGAATTCCTGACGATTGTAAGCAACGCCGCCGCCTGTTCCGCCAAGCGTAAAAGCTGGCCGGATAATGGCCGGCAGGCCGATCTGGTCGAGCGCCTTCATGGCTTCGGCAAAACCAGCCGAACGATCATAATCGACGACGCGTCCATCCGGTCCTTTGATCGGCGTCGACGACGCAATCGATGACCGTGGGCTTTCAAGCCCGATCTTGTCCATCGCCTCGCGGAAACGGGCGCGATCTTCAGCCTTGTCGATGGCGTCGGCATTGGCGCCGATCAGCTCGACCCCGAATTTTTCGAGCGTACCGTCGCGGTGCAGCGCGAGCGCCGTATTGAGTGCCGTCTGGCCACCCATCGTCGGCAGAACCACCAGCTTGTCGTTCGGGCGTTCGGCACGTTCCCGCGCGATGATCTTGGCGACGATCTCGGGTGTGATCGGCTCGATATAGGTGGCATCGGCCAATTCGGGATCGGTCATGATCGTCGCTGGGTTCGAATTGACCAGGACGATGCGATACCCCTCGGCCTTCAGCGCCTTACAGGCCTGAGTGCCCGAATAGTCGAACTCGCACGCTTGCCCGATCACGATGGGGCCGGCGCCGATGATGAGGATGGATTGGATGTCTGTGCGTTTTGGCATTAAAGCCCCCCTCTAGTGCACTGCGGCATCCTTGGCTAGGGGGTGTGACATCGGAATGTGCGTTACTCCGTCGCTCCATCCCGCCGAAGCGATGCTCTGGCCTCGGTCGCCGCCTAACTGCCGAAAAAGTGGTCAGTTTCCGCAACCGCGGCTTCCGTGCAACATCCGACGCTTACGCACCATGTCGTCCCAAGCTAACTATTGTTCCACGCGCCGGCCATGTTAGGACAACAACGTTTAGTAGAGTCGAGTCGGAGTTGGTCTCCGGTTCGGGCGAGTAAGTCTGTGTCATCCACCTGCTAACACAATGCGGTGACATCGACGCGCCTGGTTGGGCCCGAAAGAGTTCGCAATCCTCTGCAATGACACGAAGCTCACCAGGGCCTCGCACTGGACGAAACCGATGAATTGGCTGGCAAAATCGCTGACAGCGTTCGCCTTTCTGGCGACGACGGCACTTGCCGCTGGTGCCGGCGATCTGCGGCAAACCGCCGAGCCGCGCTGGAGCGCTAGCATTTTCGCCGGATATACCGATCACGACGGCGACATGCAGGAAGCGGTCCGCCTCCCGTTCGACTCGAGCCTGCGCGAAGAAAAACTCGTCGGTGTCGCGCTCGCCTATCGGGCCGGCCGGTTTCTCAACCACTTCACGCTCGAGTTCGAGGGCGGCTTGGGTCGGCGCTTCCCGATCTCTGACGCAACCGAAGCCTGGGCCGCCGCATTTGTTAGGTTCGACGGCTTCCCCTGGAAGCACGTGCTCTACACCTCGATCGGCGCAAGCCTCGGCGTCAACTATGTGAACGAGCTGCCACCCTCCGAATTGCCGACGCTTGCAGAGCCGGATCGTCCAACGTCCAAGCTTCTGCACTACTTCTCACCTGAAATTGCCTTCGCGCTGCCCGACCACCGCCAGCACGAAATGTTCGTGCGCCTGCATCACCGCTCCGGCATGTGGGGCCTGTTCAATGGCGTTCACGGTGGTTCCGACGCACTCGTCCTCGGTTACCGCTTCCGCTTCTAAAGTTCTTGCGGGGAACGCGTGCAGCGGTCTTCCAAGGAAGCACCGCTAAACAATCAGACCCAACGCCCTCAATGCTTCGACGTCAGGTCATCGATCCGATCTGAGCTATGCACACGCGCACCCCGTGCCTGCCCAATCGCGTGTGGACGCCTTCGCCTTCCGCCATGATGCTGACGCCCTCGCCAGCGAGATCACGCCGCAGACCACAGCGGCGCACGATCTTGCCCGCTCCCCCATAGGATCAGCCGCTGGCATGACAGTCGATGGATATGACGGCCTGGCCAAGATCGAAAGTGCCCACTTCGCGGCTGGCGTCACGACCGTTCGCCCCTATGCCCCCGTCACCCATGTCGAAAACAAGTCACGCTCTCTATGGCGCGGCGTCATGTGGACCACGCTCGCCATGGCACTATTCGCCGGGCTTGCGGCCTTCGCCAAGGCGACGATCAACGCGGGCGTGCACCCCTGGCAGGTCGTCTTTCTGCGCAACCTGATGGCAGTTCTGGCGATGGCGCCTCTACTGGCTGTGCGTGGCGCCGAACTCGTCAGGACGCCGAACTTCAATCTCTATCTCGCACGCTGCGGCATCTCCGTGTTCTCGATGATGGCGTGGTTTTACGCCCTGTCGATCATCCCGATCGGTGAATTGACCGCGATCAGCTTCCTCGCCCCCTTGTTCGGCACGCTGTGCGCCGTACTCTTTCTAGGAGAGGTCGTCCGCCTAAGGCGCTGGACAGCGCTCTTCGTCGGCTTCATCGGCGCCATGATCATTCTGCGCCCGACAGGCGCAAACTTCGGCGTCGGCCAGCTTTGCGCGCTCGTATCCGCTTTCTCGGGCGGGTTGCTCGCCATCCTCATCAAGCAGCTGACCAGCCGCGACGACACCAATCAGATTGTCTTCCTCACCAATCTGCTGATGACGCCGGCTTCGCTCATTCCGGCTCTGTTCGTGTGGTCCTGGCCAGGCCTCGATGTGCTGCCGCTGATGCTCGGCATGGGCGCGTGCGCCGTCCTCGGCCACATCGCGATCACGCGCGCATTCACATTGCTCGACGCCTCCCTCGTGATGACGTTCGAGTTCTCGCGCCTGCCATTCGCAACAGCCATCGCGTACGCAGCGTTTGGCGAAGTCATCGACACGTGGACCTGGGTCGGCGCACTGATCATCTTTGCATCCGCAGTCTACATCACGCGTCGTGAAGCCATGCTGCGCCGGCAATCGGCAAAGATCTCATGACAGCGATCGTCGACCCCGCGATTGAGAGCAACGGCGCGGCAAGTAAAAGTTTCCATTGAAATCAGCCATCTTTCGTTCAGCCAGCATTCAGCTGCCCGATGGTGTTCTGTCACTATCGAAGCGCGGTTCTGCCTTAAATCGCGGGACACAGAACCGCTGCTCGTTCGCAACCGAAGGAGCATGACGATGAACCCGATCAAGACAGGTTTAATGGCGGCGGCATTTATCGCCGGCCTCGCAGGTATGGCTCAGGCTGCCCCGCTCGGCGGCCTTGGCGATGCCGGCTCGGCAATCAAGACGGAAGCATCAAAGAACGTCGAGAACGTCCATCTGCGCTGCTATCGCCATCGCGGCCATTTGGTGTGCTCGCGCAACCACGCCCACTATTGGGATCGCTTGCACAGGCCGCACCTAGGCTTCTACTGGGGCGCACCGCGCCGTCACCATTTCAGCTGGTACAATTCCCGCCGCTGGCACTGACGCCTAAAACAAACTTGAAACAAGCTGGAAACAAAAAGGCCTTCCATTCCTAGGGATCGAAGGCCTTTTTATCTGTGGGTGCGATTGCCTCACCCAGCCGTAAAGACTTTGCCCGGGTTCATGAGGTTGCCGGGGTCGATGGCAGCTTTGATCTTGCGCATCAGATCGATTTCAACCGCACTCTTGTAGTGCAAATTTTCGGCTTGCCTGAGCTGTCCGATGCCGTGCTCCGCACTGATCGACCCGCCAAGCTCCATGACGATGTCGTGCACGATGCGATTGATCTTGGCACGTTCGCCCTTGAAGCGCGCGCCATCCCAGTTGAGCGGCTTGATCGGGTTGTAGTGCATATTGCCGTCGCCGACGTGGCCGAACGCGCAGTGACGCACACCCGGGTATGCCGCCTCCACCGCTTTGTCGGCGCGCGCGATAAACTCCGGAATGCGCGACACCGGCACCGAGACGTCGTGACCGATGCTGCCGCCCGCGCTCTGCTGCGCCTGCGCCATGTCCTCGCGCATGCGCCACATCTTCGCCGCCTGCGCGCCCGACGACGCGATGACCGCATCGACAATGAGACCTTTTTCTGCGGCCGCACCTAGCGCATCGGTGAGCGGCTCCTTGAGCGACCCGGGCGCCCCCTGCCCGGACACGTCCATCAGCACGTACCAAGGATGCACATCGGCGATCGGGTCGGTGTGGCCGGGAACACCGCTGAGAAGCAGATCGACGATCTGGCGGCAGATCAGCTCGAACGCAGAGATCGTGTCGCCCATAGTCGCCTTCATATGTGCGAGCAATTCGACGCCCGCCTGCGGGCTTTCGAGCGCGATCCACGCCGTTTCCGTCGCGGTCGGCTTCGGGAACATCCGCAACACCGCCTTGGTGATGATCCCGAGAGTGCCTTCACCGGCAATGAAAAGCTGCTTCAAGTCGTAACCGGTGTTGTCCTTGCGCAAGCCGCGCAGGCCGTTCCAGACCTGCCCGTCCGGCAGCACCACTTCGAGGCCGAGCACCAGCGCCCGCGTTGTGCCGTAGCGCAGCACCTGCACGCCGCCCGCATTGGTCGAGATATTGCCGCCGATCCGGCAGGACCCTTCGGCACCGAGGCTCAACGGAAAGAACCGGTTGGCCTTGTCGGCCGCATCCTGGATCTCCTTGAGCACCACACCCGCTTCGACCGTCATGGTGTCGTTGGCGAGATCGACGTCGAGAATGCGCGTCATCCGCTCCAGGTTGATAATGACTTCCGAGTTGTCGTTGTGCGGCTGGCTGGCGCCCGTGAGGCCGGTGCGGCCACCCTGCGGCACGATCCGGACTTTGTGCTTGGCGCAGATCTTGACGAGCGCCGCGACCTCCTCGCTGCTCGCCGGGCGCAGCACCACGGGAACACTGCCCTGCCAATCGTCGCGCCAGCTTTTGCAGTAGGCCGCGACATCGCTCGCATCCTTGATGACCCCACCCGGTCCGACGGCCGACTCGAGTTCCGCGATGACGGCTGCGGGAATGATGCACGTCGTCGAGCTGGCCGCGTCTTTCATGAGGCAAACTTCTCCGCTAAGGCTTTCGGCATTGAGGTGGGGAAGGCCTATCAGATCAATGACCGCCAAGACAAATGCGCCGGAAGCGGGTGTGTCCCTCCAATCGGACCGCGCTCCCGATGGATCGAGCGCCGCCAACCGGTTTCGCAAACTGGTCGGCTATACCACGCGTACCTGGTCGGAGAATTATGGCGAGGTCGAATTGGCCGTCGACGAGCGCCATGCGAACTCGCTCGGCATCGTCCACGGTGGCGTGTTCGTGACGCTCCTCGACGCCGCCATGGGCCATGCGGTCGGCTATTGCCGCATACCGGGCAACGTGCGCTCCGCCGTGACGATATCCCTGACCACAACCTTTCTCGCACAGGCGAAACAAGGGCGATTGATCGCCCGGGGCCGCGTCGTTGCGGTAGCCGGCCGCATCGCCACGGTGTCAGGTGAAGTGATCGACGAAGCCGGCGTGCTTTGCTGCACCGGCCAAGGCAGTTTCATGTACCTGAACGGTAGCGAGCATCCCGACGGGGTGCCGCGGAGAAGCCCCGCCTGATCGCCCCCTGATCGAGCACGGCCGGCCTGATCGCCCCCGCCTGATCGCAAGTGCGAACCGCCGTCTTGCATCCGCCGCCCTGCTGCGGGACGCTACGATCCGGCGAACACAGCCCGCGCAAACATGCAATATGGTGCATTGACATGCGGCAAAGTGCATAATATTTCATATCAAAACATACGGGAGGCCAGCTCGTGCGCATCAATTTCCAGACCGAACCGTCGAAGTATCGCCACTGGAAACTGAAGTTTGACGGCGAACGCGCGGACCTCGTCATGGATGTCGACGAGAACGGCGGCCTGTTCGAGGGCTACCAGCTCAAGCTGAATTCCTATGATCTCGGCGTCGATATTGAACTTGCCGATGCCCTCCAACGGCTGCGATTCGAGCACCCGGAAGTCAAAGTCGTCGTCATGTCGTCGGGCAAGGACCGGGTGTTCTGCTCGGGCGCCAACATCCGCATGCTCGCCGGCTCGGCGCACGCCCATAAGGTGAACTTCTGCAAGTTCACCAACGAGACGCGCAACGGCATGGAGGATTCATCCGAGAACTCCGGTCAGAAATTCATCTGCGCAGTGAAGGGCACGGCGGCCGGCGGCGGCTATGAACTCGCACTCGCCTGCGACCACATCATCCTCTCCGACGACGGCAACTCGACCGTGTCGCTTCCCGAGATCCCCCTGCTCGCCGTTCTTCCCGGCACCGGCGGTCTGACGCGCGTCACCGACAAGCGCAAAGTCCGCCGCGACCTCGCCGACTTCTTCTCGACCACCGAGGAGGGCGTGAAAGGCAAGCGCGCCGTGCAATGGCGCCTCGTCGACCAGATCGCGACGAATTCCAAATTCGAGACCGCCGTTGCTGAGACCGCCGCCAAGCTCGCCGCATCGGCTAAAAAGCCAAGCGGCGATCTCAAAGGCATCACACTCGGCCCACTCGACCGCAAGATCGGTGACAATGACATCACGTACTCATCGGTGAAGGTCGAGATCGATCGCGACGCACGCCGCGCCACGATCACGGTTCTGGGACCGGCGGACTCGCCACCCGCAGATGCCGCCGCCATGCACGCCCTCGGCGATCAGTTCTGGTCGCTCCGCGTCGCCCGCGAACTTGACGATGCGATCCTCGAATTGCGTCTCAATGAACTCGAGATGGGCACGCTCGTCTTCAAAAGCGAAGGCGATGCCGGCAAGGTGCTCGCCTACGACGCCTTTCTCGAAGGCCTTTCCGACGACTGGCTCGCCCGCGAGATCGTCAACAACTGGAAGCGCGTCCTGAAGCGTATCGATGTCACGTCGCGCTCGCTCGTCGCGCTGATCGAGCATGGGTCCTGCTTCGCCGGCACGCTCGCCGAAATCGTCTTCGCCTGCGACCGCTCCTTCATGTTCGCGGGCCAGAGGAAAGGCGACAACCGCCCCGCCCCTGCCATGATGCTGTCGAGCTTCAACTTCGGCCCCTACCCGATGAGCAACGGATTGACGCGCCTAGAGACGCGCTTCCTCGGCGAACCGCAAAGCATCGATGCCGCAAAGGCACGCTCCGGCAAACTGCTCGACGCCTCCGACTGCGAAGACATGGGCCTCGTGACAGTCGCCTTCGACGAGATCGATTGGGACGACGAAGTCCGCATCTTCCTTGAAGAGCGCCGCGGCTTTTCGCCCGACGGTCTTACCGGGATGGAAGCAAACTTGCGCTTCCCCGGCCCCGAGACGATGGAGACGAAAATCTTCGGCCGCCTCACCGCCTGGCAGAATTGGATCTTCCAACGCCCCAACGCCGTCGGCCCCGAAGGCGCCCTGAAGCGCTACGGCACCGGCGTGAAGGCCAATTTCAATAACGAGAGAGTCTGAAGTTGGTAGGCAATTGGCAATCGGCAATCGGATTTGGTCGCAGGTAAGAACCGGTGACGATTCAATCGCACAAAGACTTGCGGGTTTGGCAACGAGCGATGGACCTCGCAGTGGATTGCTACAAGATCACAAGCTCATTTCCTGGCGAGGAAAAGTACGGCCTGACGTCACAAATCCGTCGAGCCGCGTCGTCGGTCCCTGCCAACATAGCGGAAGGCTACGGCCGTGAGAGCAAAGGAGCGTACGTGCAGCAACTCCGAGTCGCTCAAGGTTCTCTGAAGGAACTGGAAACGCATCTCATTCTAGCTCAGCGCGTCGGCATCGCCGCCGAAGCCATGATCAACCCCCTGGCCCAACAGTCCGACGACGTGGGCCGCATGTTGCGAAGCCTGATCAGGTCGGTGGAGGCCTCGGGTTAGCCCGATTGCCTATTGCCGATTGCCGATTGCCGATTGCCCATCACGGAGAGTAGCCAATGACCACACCCACCCCCGCAGGCGCCGTCGATTACTCGACGAAGATCCCAAACAACATCGACCTGACCAACGATCCGCGCGTGTTGAAGGCGCTGGAGCAATGGCATCCCGGCTACATCGATTGGTGGATGACGATGGGCCCGGAAGGCTTCCAGACGTCGGACGTCTACCTCCGCACCGCCATCTCGATCGACCCGAAGGGCTGGGCAAAGTTCGACTACGTGAAAATGCCCGAGTATCGCTGGGGCATTCTGTTGGCCCCGCGCGATGAAAGCCGCCTCGTCAATTTCGGCGCCTACAAAGGCGAGAAGGCGTGGCAGGAAGTACCCGGCGAAGCGCGCGCCATGCTGCGCCGCTTGATCGTGATCCAAGGCGACACGGAGCCCGCATCTGTCGAACAGCAGCGCCACTTGGGCGCGACGGCACCCTCGCTCTACGACATGCGCAACCTCTTCCAGGTCAACGTCGAAGAGGGACGCCACCTCTGGGCGATGGTCTATCTGCTGCACAAATATTTCGGCAAGGACGGCCGCGAGGAAGCCGAAGGCCTGCTCGAACGCCGCTCCGGCGACGTCGACAAGCCGCGCATGCTCGGCGCCTTCAACGAGGCGACACCCGACTGGTTGTCGTTCTTCATGTTCACGTTCTTCACCGACCGTGACGGCAAGATGCAGCTCGAAAGCCTCGCACAGTCGGGCTTCGATCCGCTGTCGCGCACCTGCCGCTTCATGCTGACCGAAGAAGCCCACCACATGTTCGTCGGCGAGACCGGCGTCGGCCGCACCATCGAGCGCACCTGCGAGGCGATGAAGACGGCCGGCATCGAAGATCCCTTCGATACCGCAAAGATCCGCGCGCTCGGCGTGATCGACCTGCCGACGATCCAGAAGAAACTGAACCTGCACTATTCGTTGACTCTCGATCTGTTCGGCGCGGAAATC
>JAPXTA010000161.1:0-9598 GCA_033812735.1 Hyphomicrobiaceae bacterium
CTCGAAGGCGAGGGCGTCCGCGCCGAGCGCTTCGACGCCGAGCACCGTCACCGCCTGCGTGATTTCGCTCATGCGGAGCTTTAACAACGAAGAAATGTGGCCAGGGTTCTGCCCGCTCTTGAGGCTCGAGAGCACGCGCATTTCCGTCATCTCGTGCGCCTCGATGTCGATCTCGGTCTCGTCGATGCGCGCCAAGAGGTCTGAATGGTCGGGTGCTCGTGCGAGCGCGAGCTGGCGTACGCGATCGAGCGCGCTCTTGAGCCTGAGCGCCGAGATGCCGCTGCCGCGCTCGAATTCGAGCAGATACTTGCCGTAGCTCCAGCCCTGGCCCTCTTTGCCGACGAGATTGGCAACGGGCACGTGCACGTCGTCGAAGAACACCTGGTTCACTTCGTGATCGCCGCCGATCGTTTTGATCGGCCGCACCTTGATGCCCCGCGTGTTCATGTCGATCAGGATGAAGGAAATACCCTCGTGCTTCTTGGCGCCGTCGCCGGTGCGGACTAGAGCGAACATCCGGTTGGCGTGATGCGCGTGCGTCGTCCAGATCTTCGAGCCGTTGATGACGTAGTGGTCGCCGTCAAGAACCGCGCGCGTCTTGAGCGAGGCGAGATCGGAACCGGAACCGGGCTCCGAATAGCCCTGGCACCAGTAGTCCTCGCCAGAAAGAATGCGTGGCAAGTAATGTGCTTTCTGCTCCGGCGTGCCGAACCCGATGATGACAGGACCGACCATACGAATGCCGAGCGGCGAAAGCGACGGCGCACCGGCCCGCGCGCACTCCGTCTCGAAGATGAAGACCTGCGCGGGCGTCCAGCCGGGGCCGCCATGCTCCTTTGGCCAAAGCGGCGCGACCCAGCCCTTTTTGTGCAGGATCTGCTGCCATGGGCGCGTGATGTCGGGCTCCGCAAAGACGGACGGCGTCATGCGCTGGGCGCGCCGCAGGTCTTCGCTCAGGTTCGCGTCGAGAAAGGCGCGGACTTCGGCCTGAAACGCCTGCTCCTCAGGTGAATATGCAAGACGCATGAATTAGGCCTCCACCGATGTTTTGCCGCGCGCCGCGTACCGCTGCTTGTGCCAGTGGCTGGTGCCGAGCACGGCTTCGAAGGCGAGCGCACGCTTGAGATAGCCACCGACATCGAGTTCCTCCGTCACACCCATGCCACCGTGCAGCTGGATCGCTTCTTCGCAGACGCTGCGGGCTGCTTTCGAGATCTTGATCTTTGCGGCCGAGACCGCACGGGAACGCACCGCCGCGTCGCCGGTCTCGCTTGTGAGGATTAGCGCTTTCAGCGCGATCGAACGGGCTTCCTCGCACTTGACCGCCATCTCGACGAGGCGGTGCTTCACGACCTGATTGGCCCCGATCGGCTGGCCGAACTGCACGCGGATCTTGGCGTAGGCGACGGTCGCATCGAGGGCCGCTTGCATCGCCCCGGTCATGTCCGCGGCGAGAACCGCGACGGTGCGGTCGACGGCGAGATCGATCGCGGCGCGTGCGTCGGCAGCCCCGATCGGCGCCACCGGCACCTCGCGAAACGAGAGCCGCGCGGCCGTGCGTCCGTCGACAGTTGGGAACGTCTCGATGGCGAGGCCCGGCGCATCGCGATGGCAAAGGGCGACGGCAGCCGAACCGTCCGGCCGCCGCGCGGTGACGAGAAAAGCCGAAGCGATAGCTGCATCGATGACGGTGGTCTTGCTGCCGGTGACGACGGCCGTGCTGCCGTCGCCGCTGAGCGTGGTTTCAATCGCGGCGGCATCCGGTCCGCGTCGCGCTTCCTCGTGCGCAACGGCGAACCGTGCCGTTCCTGCCATTAGGTCGGCGAGCATGTCGGCCTTGAGTTTGCCGCCGGCGCACGCGTCGATCAGCGTGCCCGCGAGCACCACTGACGAGACGAACGGCTCAACAACCAGATGCTTGCCGAAGGCTTCAGCGACCAGACCGACATCGACCATCGAGCCACCGAGGCCGTCGACCGCGGGATCGAAGGGAATGGCGAGCCAACCGAGATCCGCGAACGCTTGCCAGTGACTGCCGGGTTCGAGCCGCGCCTCGGCCGTGTAGCGGTCCTTAAGGTAGCGTTCGGCGCTGTCGCGCAACGCTGTCTGCTCATCTGTATAGGTGAGGTCCACGTTTCTCTCCCCGCGACGCGCCTCTTGCCGGGTGCGCTATGAACCAAGGGTGCGCGAAGGCAGCGCGCGAGGCAAGGGGAGGTGAAATTGCCGGTTATCGTAGTCCCTGAGTCGCCGCTGCAAAGAAAGATTGTCATGGCGGGACTTGTTCCCGCCATCCATTGTGCCGGATGTGCTGTTCCAAATCTCATGCTGTCCCCGGCGAGCACAGCGACACCCGGGACCACGTCCGTGCGAGTGGCTCTGTCACGCGGCGTCATCGAGATTTGTGCTGTCGTGCCGTGGATGGCGGGGCCAAAGCCCCGCCATGAGAATTTGACAATCAAACGTCGAAGAAGACGGTCTCTTTGTCACCCTGCATGTGGATGTCGAACGTGTAGACCGGCTTGCCGTCGCGCATCGTGCGCTCGGCGATCAGCGTTTTGCGGCGCGTCTCCCACTCGATGAGATTGAGCACCGGATCGCTGGCATTCGCCGCTGCCTCGTCGGCGAAGTACATCCGCGTGTTGAGGCCGATGTTGATGCCGCGCGCGACGATCCACAGGTTGATGTGCGGCGCCATCGGCTTGTGGCCATGACGTCCAGCGACCGGGCCCGGCTTGATCGTGTGGAATGTCCAGATGCCGGTCTTGAAGTCGGAGCCGGCGCGGCCCCAGCCGCGGAACGACGGGTCGATCTCCTTGGGCTGCGTATCAGCCGGGTGATTGTACCGCCCCGCCGCATTCGCCTGCCAGATCTCGACCAGCACGTCGCGGATCGGCACGCCGAACCCATCGAGGACGCGGCCTTCGATCGAAATGCGCTCGCCTTTGGTCTCCGGCTTGACGAGATCGCTGCCGAAGTTGTTTTCGAAGATGTCGAACCCGGCCTGCTTCGGGATGAGGCCAATGTGGACGTAGGGACCCGCGGTCTGCGATGCGGTTTCCTTGAGATAATCGAGCTTCTGCACCATGGGTCTCACATCCCTTCGAGCTTGTTTTCAAACAAGGTCTGGCGGCGGCCGCGCAGCACGATGTCGAATTTGTAGGCGAGCGTGTCGATCGGTACCGACGCATTGAGATCAAGAGGCGCAATGAGCCGCTGGATCGCCTCGGGGTCGGGGATCGTCTGCACGATCGGGCATTTCGGGATGAGCGGATCGCCCTCGAAATACATCTGCGTGATGAGACGCTGCACCCAGCCCTGGCCGAAGATCGAGAGGTGGATATGCGCCGGGCGCCAGCTGTTGACGTAGTTGCGCCACGGATAGGGACCGGGCTTGATCGTGCGGAAATAGTAGAAGCCGTTCTCGTCCGTCAGGCAGCGGCCACAGCCGCCGAAATTCGGGTCGAGCGCGCCGATGTAGGTGTCGTTGCGGTGGCGGTAGCGGCCAGACGCGTTCGCCTGCCAGACCTCGACCAGCGTCTTCGGGACGGGCCGGCCCGTCTCGTCGAGGACGCGGCCGTGCACGATGATCCGCTCGCCGACTGGGTCCCCGCCGTGCGCGTAATTCTTGATGAGGTCGTTGTCGAGCGCACCGAGTTCGCCGGCAGTGAACATCGGTCCCGTCACTTCGGACAGGGAATTATTCAAAGAAATCAAAGCGGCGCGCGGCGAGCGCATGACGCTCGTCTTGTACACGGGCGTGTACGCGGGCGGCTGCAGCGCCCTGTCACGCATGATGTATTCACTTTTGGGATTCATCGCTCTGGCTCCTCCCGGAATGGTCGTTGCGAGCCGCCATACGGCGGACCGGCCGACACCATGGCCGCGCTGATTGCATAAGTGAAGTCGATGGTATTGATATCAGGCATGAATGAAATCGATCGATACACCATCGACGGCCACTTGCTGCGTGTCTTCCTCGCGGTGCTGGAAGAGCGCTCGATCACGGCGGCTGGCGCGCGTTTGGGGCTGACGCAGTCGGCGGTCAGTCACGCCATGCAGCGGCTCTCCCGCCTCGTCGGCCGCGCGCTGTTCGTCAAATCCGGACGCGGCATCGTCGCGACAGCACAAGCCAAAGCGCTCGAGCCGCGTGCCCGCGACTTGCTGCGCGCGATGGCCGAATTCGCCCGGCCGGCTGACGTCGCCGTCCGCGACATGACGTTTGAGTTGACGATCGCCGCGAACGATCTGCAACGCGATCTGCTACTGCCGCAACTCTTCCACCGCCTCTCGCGCGAGGCAAAAGGCGCACGGCTCCGCGTGATCCCCTCCGACGTACCATCCGTCGATTTGCTCAGAAATCACGCCTGCGACCTCATCATCACCCCTTTGCCGCCCGACGGCAGCGACGTGCTGCAGCGCCGGCTCTTCCGCGACCAATACGTCTGCTATTTCGATCCGCGCGGGCGGTCCGCCCCTCGCGACCCCGTCGACTATCTCGCAAGCCGCCACGCGACCGTCGTCTATCCCGATGGCGACCGGCTGCAGTTCGACAAGGACCTCGAACGCCTCGGCGTCCCGCGCGCCATCGATGTGATGGCACCGAGCTTCGCGGGTGTCTCGGCCTTTCTCCGCGGCAGCGGACTCTTGGCGACCTTGCCGAGTCTGCTCGCCGCCCACGTCATGCGCGGCTTCGCGGTCGCGCCGGTGCCGGTGGAAGCGGCGATCCGCCGCCGCGTCGCTCCACTCGCCATGTATCTCGTCTGGCACCGCCGCACCCACGACGATCCGGGGGCGCGGTTCGTGCGCAACCTGCTGATCGGGATCGGCAAGGAGGCGGCAACGGCTGGGCCCGGGGAGCGATAGCAGGGTTGAGCGCGAAGGACTCTCAAGACCCCCTCAAGCCCCTTGACGGACCGGCCGCGTTCGCGGGATGGACCGCTGGCAACGGCATGCAGGGTGATCGACAATGGCTGACATCGCGAAGCGGATCGAAGCGGCGAACGCGGAAGCGCTGAAGCGCATTCTGGCGGCCGATCCGGTGCTGGTCGACGTCATACCGGCCGCAGAGGCATGCCCGCGGCTCGGCGACAAGATGATCCTTCACGCCGGACCGCCAATCGGCTGGGATCGCATGTGCGGCCCGATGCGCGGCGCGGTGACCGGCATCGCGGTGTTCGAGGGTTGGGCGAAAGATCTCGACGAGGCCGAGCGGATGGCGGCGTCCGGCGCCTTCACGTTCGAGCCGAACCATCACCACGACTGCGTCGGTCCGATGACGGGCATGACGACGCGCGGGCAGATGCTGATGGTGGTCGAGAACAAGACCTTCGGCAATCGTGCCTACTGCGCGATCAACGAGGGCCTCGGCAAGGTGATGCGGTTCGGCGGCAACGACAAGGAAGTGCTCGACCGCATCCGCTGGCTCACCGATAGCCTCGGCCCGGCGATGGGCAAGGCGCTGCGCGAGATGGGCGGCATTCCGCTGAAGCCGCTTATCGCGCGTGGCCTCTCGATGGGCGACGAGATGCACCAGCGCAACGTCGGCTGCTCGGGCCTTCTGCTCCGCCAACTCGCCCCAGCCCTGGCGCGAACCGCGACCGACATGGGCGACCTCGCCAAGCAACTCGCCTTCATCGGCGCCAACGACCAGTTCTTCTTGAACGTCGCGATGGCGATGGGCAAGTCGATGACCGACCCGGCGCGAGGCATCGCGGACTCGACCGTTGTCACCGCCATGTGCCGCAACGGCACCGACTTCGGCATTCGCGTCTCAGGGACAGGCGACGAGTGGTTCACCGCGCCCGTAGAGATGCCGCAGGGTCTCTACTTCCCCGGATACACAGCGGCCGATGCGAACCCCGACATGGGCGACAGTGCGATTGTCGAGACGGTCGGCCTCGGCGGGTTCGCGATGGGCGCGGCACCGGCGGTGGTCGGTTTCATCGGCGCGGGCAATGCCTCGGAAGCGGCGGTCTTCACGCGCACCATGAGCGAGATCGTCGTCGGCGATAACCCGGAATGGACGATCCCCGGCATGGACTACAAGGGCGTGCCAACAGGCATAGATATCCGTCTCGTCGTCGAGACCGGCATCATGCCGACGATCAACACCGGCGTCGCGCACAAGAAGCCAGGCGTCGGCCAAGTTGGCGCCGGCGTCGTCAAGGCGCCGCGCGGCTGCTTCGAGAAGGCGCTCGTCAGGTTCGGGGAAGTGGTTGGGGTGTGAACCTGCAACGCTAGCGGCCGCCCCTCTCCCGGATCAAGTCCGGGGCTAACCCTCTCCCCGTGAAGAACGGGGAGAGGGGATTCCGTTCCCTCTCCCCGTAGCGCAGCGTGCGGGGAGAGGGCTAGGGTGAGGGGCGGCAACAAATCTACACATCAGCAAAAGTCAGCATGCGACGCGCGCAACCATGGCGAACCAACAGGGCGCGTGTCCTACGTGCCAATGCGACTTCCGCAGAGGAACGCCTTCGGAAAGAAGTACGCGGTCGCAGGTTTGGCGGCCTGAAGTTCGTTCGCCAAGCGCCGGTCGGGCCATATTTCGTGGACTTTCTCTGCCGCGAGCATCGCATCGCCATCGAAATTGATGGGGCGACACACTGCACGGACGGTGAAGTGAAACGTGACAGAGAACGGAGCGTGCACCTCAACGCACTGGGCTACCGCATCTTTCGCGCACACAATGACGAAGTCTACGACAATCTCGACGGCGTGCTGGAGAGCCTTTGGGAGTTTGTCAAACGTAACACAGGCGGCCGCCCCCCTCCCTAACCCTCTCCCCGTGAAGAACGGGGAGAGGGGATTCCGTGCCCTCTCCCCATAGCGCAGCGTGCCCCTCTCCAACCCCATGCTTCCCCGGCCGAACGGGTTGAGAGCCGGGGCCGCGTTGGTCAGGGTTGGGCAATGGCAGTGGACAAGCGTAGCGACGCGATCCCGGCTGATCTCGCACGCTCGATCGCCGGGAACGCATAGTGTTCTGACAGAACGACATTCTGCACCCGCTCGGAGCGTGGGCTTACTTGCTCCCGCCTCGAAAACTCCGCCGCACGTCATCCGACGTCACGGCCAGGCGCTTCACCGCGCTCCAATCGACCATGATGCCGTGGCCGGGGCGCGAGGGTGGCACACCGATTCCGTCTTTGACGGTAATCGGCTCTTCGAGGAGCCCGAGCTCCGTCAAACCACCGCCGACCACGTCTTCGAGCAGGAATGCGTTCTGCACGCCGCACAGCATCTGCAGCGACAACTCCATCATGTAATGCGGCGCGACCATCCGCCCGAACGCACTCGCTAGATGAGCGATCTTGTGCCACTCGGTGATGCCGCCGACGAACGCGACATCGGCTTGCACGATATCGACCGCGTCCGCCTGTAGATACTGCAGGAACTGCTGGCGGCTGTAGAGGCTCTCGCCGAGTGCGATCGGCGTTTTCACCGCGCGCTTCAATCGCGCGTGCCCGTCGATGTCCTGATAGTTGATCGGCTCCTCGATCCAGCCGAGATCGAACGCATCGAGCCGCGCCGCCTTCTGGATGGCCTCAGCCGCATCCCAACGCTGGTTGAGATCGACGAACAGCCGTCCGCCGCGACCAATCCGCTCCTTGATGCGCGCGATACGCTCGATGTCGCGCTCGGCGTCTTCATGCCCGATCTTGATCTTCACACTGCGATAGCCGCGCGTGAGATAATCATCCACCCGTCGCACGAGATCTCCCACGGTGTCGCTGTCGGAAAGATTGATCTCGCTGATGTAGGCGGGAACGCGGTCGCGCGCGCCGCCGAGTAAGCGGTACAGCGGCAGCTTATGGTGCTTGCCGATGAGGTCCCACACCGCGATGTCGATCGCGGCGATCGCCATCGAATTGACGCCGAGGCCGAGACGCCGCGACTGGCGATGCAACGTGTTCCAGATGCGCTCGTAGTCGAGCGGGTCCATGCCCACCGCGAGCGGCGCGAGATAGTCGTCGATAAGAGTCTTGATGGCGGTGCCGCCGACATCGACGCTGTAGCTGACGCCAGTGCCGGAGAGGCCGGTGTCTGTGCGAACCTCGACGAAGATCAACTCGATCGCCTGCACCTTGTTGGTCGCGTCTTCCCACGGCGACGCAGGCGGCACGCGGCAAGCGTAGCTCTCGATGCTCGTGATTTTCATTGGTCACCCAGTCCAACGGCGAGGCCCGCGACGGTATCCGCGCCCGAGGTCGCGCCGAGAGCCAGCACGAGTTCGAGTGCCGGCGCGATCCGATGTTCGTCACCACTGGCGAGAGCATCGATGAGATCGTGCAAGACCTCGGCACCCATGCCATCCGCCGCCGCCGACAGATGCATCGCGCTAACTGGCACGGTCAGGTCGTCGAGTTCCTGCGCGAGCAGATCCCAGAGCGCATCGCGCAAGCCCGCATGCCCGCGCGCGGTCAGCGCCAGCATCACCCCGCCGAGAAAATCGTCACCCGATGGCGTGAGCCCGGGCCCGAGCCCAAGCAGCAGCAGCGCCGCGCGCGACGCTTCGGCGCTCCATTGCCCGCTCGTCATGGCAGGGCCGATGGCGTTGGCGAGTGCGGCAACCTGTGGCGCGGCGGCCTGCGCGGTCGGTGTCTTGGCAGATCGCGCGGACGGATCGAAGACGAGTGCTGCGATGCCGTCCGTCGGCAAGCGAGACGGCATCGAGGCACGCAAAGCGGCAACGCCCCGGCCGTAAGAAGCGGCCTCGGGAAAGGCCGGTGGCGACCAGATTGCCGCGCCCTGTGTCGCGATGACGAGATCCGGACCAATCGACAATTGCCGACGCCCCGCGACGCCTTTGACACCCTCGTGCAATCCGAAGGCGCGGCCATCAGGCCACTGCGATTGATCTGATACCAGCACGTTGATGGGGCCGCGCCCGATCGACGGCACCCCGACGCACACGAGACCGCGTGGGCATAGGAGATACGCGGAGCGGTCGAACGCCGCGACCACTTCGACTTCGCCGCCCTCGTCGAGTAGCTCGGCCGCAATCGCGCCGATCGACGATGCCGTGAGTGACGGTTGCCCCGCCTTCATGTTTCGAGCACTTTCATGCCTCGTCCGCGAAGATGTGGGTGCCGGTTTCGCCCTTGAGCGCAAGCACCGCCTCGTCGAGCTTGGCGATGACGACTTGTTTGCCGCCGTTCTCGAGGAAGCGGATGGCGGCCTCGACCTTCGGCCCCATGCTACCTGGTGGGAATTGCCCCTCGGCGTAGTATTTTTTGAGATCCGCGAGCAAAACGCGGTCGAGCCACTTCTGCGTCGGCTTGCCGAAATCGACCGCGATGCGCGGCACGGCTGTCAGCAGCATGATCGTGTCGATTCCGAGCACGCGCGCCATGTGCTGTGTCGTCAGATCCTTGTCGATGACCGCCTCGATGCCGTGCCGGACGCCTTTGGGACCGCGCACCACGGGAATGCCGCCGCCGCCGCCCGCGATGACAATGGTGCCGCGCTTGGAAAGTTCCCTGACGAGCGAGATGTCGCAGACATGGCGCGGCATGGGAGAGGGGACGACGTGCCGCCAGCCGCGTGCGCCGTCCTGCTTCATCAGCCAGCCGAGTTCCTTGCCGATCGCCTTCGCTTGCTCCTC
>JAPXTA010000162.1:0-9553 GCA_033812735.1 Hyphomicrobiaceae bacterium
GGGACGCCGGCGCTCGTCGCGGTTGCGGTTGCTGTTTCTGGGCCGTTCGGGGCTCTCGGCGGGATGGTGATCGACTGGCTGTCGATGCAGGGCCAGGAGCATCGCGACCGCCTCCAACGCTGGTACGAGCGGATCTCGCTTTCGGTCGACACCGACGACGTGACGAAGCTCTCCGATCACATCGTCGCGGGACGTGGCATGGATCTCGGCAGCGCTGCGCCGCAACCTTTCACGCGATTGCTCGATCACGGATCGGTCCAGGAAAAGCAGGCGGTGCTCGGGCTGGTCGCGCGCCGGTTTCATCCGCGCTATCTCGCGGCCTTGCAAACGTGAGCGAAGAACCCGTTATCCGTGTGCAAGCTGCAGCGGTCGCGGCGCGGGTGCGGGCAGGTTTGGCCGACGACGTCGAGCGACGGTTGGCCGATCTCGATGTCGCGACGAACGCAAAGGACATTCTCGCGATTTGCGACGAGTTGGACCGGTGTGCTGCGAGCGGCTTGCTCGAGGAAAAGCAACGCCATCGTGCCGACGCCGCAACGGGCGAAGCGCGCGCGCGCGCCATCGCGGCGATGGGTGCGGCGGCGCAACCGGTGTTCGCTGGTGCGCCGGTGGCGGCGCGCCATATGCTGGCGGACGCGGCGAGCCGGACGGCGTTCGAGGATGTTTTGCTGTCGCAAGGCCGTTACGGCGATTTCCGGCGGTTGCGCCGTGCATTCGCCTATCCGGTCAAAGGGCAATGGCGGTTCCGTGTCGGACGCTGGCCTGCAAAGCGCAGCCGTGTAGGGCGAACGGCTGAAGGCGCGGTGAGATCGTGAAAGCACCGTCAAAAGCGGGGCCTAAGGGGCACGACTGGTCGCGGAGGTCCGATGCGACGGCGGATGTCTGCATCATCGTCGAGGGTTGCTATCCCTTTGTGCCGGGCGGCGTTTCCGGTTGGATCGATTGGCTCATTCGAACGCAGCCCGACCGGACGTTCTCGATCGTTTCGCTATGGCCGTCGCCGGCCGAAATTCCGGCGCCCTATGCGATGCCCGACAACGCCATCTCGTTTCATCCGCTGTATTTACAGGACTACGGGCGGCGTCCGCGGAGCTGGCGGCTTCAGCATCCGCCGCTCGACAAAGTTGCGGCGCAGCTGGCGCAGCTGATGGCACGCGGTGGTGTCGAATGCCTGACACGTCTCATGGCAGAATTGAGCGTGGTGTCGCGGGCGATCCCGGTCTCGCGCCTGTTCAACTCAGAAGCGGCTTGGGAAGTCGTCTGCCAGATGTATCAGGGGCGGATGCCGTATGGCTCATTCCTGCATTATTTCTGGGCCTGGCGGGCGCTGCTCGGCGGGCTGTTCGCGTGTCTCGAGTTCGATCTGCCGAAGGCGCGGGCCTATCACACGATCTCGACCGGCTATGCAGGCGTTCTTGCCGCGCGTGCTCGGCTTGAAACGGGCCGGCCGATGCTGCTTACCGAGCACGGCATCTATACGAATGAGCGGCGCATCGAACTGCTGATGGCGGATTGGGTCGCCGATACGATCGACAAGGGCCATGCAGTAGACGATCCGCGTCACGATCTGAGAGATCTTTGGATTTCGGCGTTCGAGGGTTTCGCGCGGACGTGCTATGAAGCGGCGGACGAGGTCATCACGCTCTATGAGGACAACCAGCGGGCGCAACTCATGCTCGGCGCCGCGGCGACGCGTTCGCGCGTGATCGCCAACGGAATCGACCTCAAGCGGTTCGCTGGTCTAACGCCGTCCGGCGACGATGCGCGGCCGACGATGGCGCTGATCGGCCGTGTGGTGCCGATCAAGGACGTGAAGTGCTTCATTTCGACGGCCCGCATTCTCAGAGAACGCGTGCCTGACTTGCGTGCGATCGTGATGGGGCCGCTCGATGAAGACCCTGGATATGCCGGGGAATGTCAGGCGATGGTGCGGGACCTTGGGCTCGAAGGATGCGTGGAGTTCACAGGCGCGGTCAATATCACCGACTACCTGCCGCAGGTGCACGTCGTGGTACTGACCAGCCTCAGCGAAAGCCAGCCATTGACCTTGCTCGAGGCCGGTGCTGCCGGGATCCCATTCGTCGCGACGAACGTCGGCTCGTGCCGCGAAATCATCGAGGGGCGGCGAGACGAGGTGCCGGCCTTGGGCCTTGGCGGTTTCGTTGCGCCCGTTGTTGCTCCGGGCCTCATCGCGGACGCGGTTGAGAAATTGCTTGCGAACCATGGCATGCGGCGGCAGTTCGGCGAGACACTGCGACAGCGGGTCGAGGCTTACTACACGTCTGAGAAGGCTGCGGGCGCATATCGCGATCTATATCGCGCCTATTGCGAGCGGCCGAGCCGCGTTCCGGACGCCGCGGAGTAGTCATGGCAGGTATTGGTTTTCAGCTCAGGCGGCTGCAGAAGCGAGAGACGATCTCGGCGATCGTCGCCTCGGCCGGTCACGCTGCGATGATCGCGGCTGGGCCGTGGCTGTTCACGATCATCGCGCTCGCCAGCATTACGGTGACGGCGGAACGGATCGCCGGGCTCGAAGTGCTCGCGAACTTCCGCGCGATCGTCATCTACGCGTTTGCGTTGTCGCTGGTGCTCGCCGCGCCTGTCACAATGGTCACGACGCGTCTTATCGGGGACTTTCTTTGGCTCAAGCAGCCTGAACGCATCAGGCCGCTCTTGATCGGCGGCATGATGCTGGTCGTCGCAGCCGTGGGTTTAGGCCTGATCGGTGTGCTGTCTTACTTTTGGCTGTCGCTGGCGACATCGGTCGTTCTGGCTGCCATGTCCATGGTGGTGGCGCTGATCTGGATCACGATCACCTTTTGCGGCGCGGTCAGGGACTATCGGGGCGTTACATTGTCGTTCCTGATTGGATTGGCAGTGTCGATGTTCGCAACGATCGGTATGTCGCTGATCGGGTTCGAAGCGGTCGGCATGGCATGGTCGTTCACCGCTGGCCTGACGATTACGTGGTTCGGGCTCGTCAGCCGTGTTGTGGCGACGTTTCCGCATCCGGTGCGTGACCCCTTCGACGGGGTGCGCGCGATACTGAAGGCGTTTGGACCGTATTGGACGATCGCACTCGGTGCTGCGCTCGGGACCATGGGCGTCTGGGTGGACAAGTGGGTGTTCTGGCTGTCTCCCGCCGGCGAGGCTGTCGAAAGCGGTCTGCTGCACTCGCCCCGCTACGACAGCAGCATGTTCATTGCGTCGCTCCTGCTTATTCCTGCGCTGTCTTCGTTCGTGACGAACTTGGAAACCGGCTTCTTCGAGCGGTATCAGCAATACTATGCGACGATCGGATCGCACGGGACGCTGTCGCAGATCGAGACGGCGCGGCAGCGGCTGGCGCGGTACACGATGGAAAGCCTTACGCTCATTTCCGTGTCGCTGGTCGGACTTGCCGGTATCGTTCTGCTGACGGCACCCATCATCGTCGATGCTCTGGCGCTGCAGTTCCGGCAAATCGCGGTGCTCCGCTATGGAGCGATCGGCGCGGTGTTCCAGTTCATCTTCATCGCGGCATCGTCGATGCTGCTGTTCTTCGACCGGAAGCGCCGGTACCTCTATCTCCAGGGGGCCTATCTACTCCTCAACGCGGGATGCGCATTCATCTCAATTCAGCTTGGCGAGGACTTCTACGGTACAGGTTATTTCGTCGCGAACCTGATTGCCGCGCTGGTTGCTTTCAAGCTTGTCGACCGGACCTTCCAGCGGCTCAACTACCTCACCTTCATCGGCAACAATCCGTCGATCTTGGCAACGACACGGCGCTGAGGAGCGGCGAATGAACGATCAGCTTTTGCCGACCCTGCAGACCCTCCGGGATTGGCTGCGGTACGCCGTATCGCGGTTCAGCGAGGCGAAGATCGTACTCGGGCATGGCACGTCACGAGAAATCGACGAAGCGGCTTTCATCATCCTGAGCGCGCTACATCTGCCGCACGACGAACTCGAGCCGTGGTTGGATGCGCGTCTGACGATGGCGGAGCGCAAGCTGATCAGCGACCTCGTCGAGAAGCGTATCGTGTCGCGCAAGCCTGCGCCATATCTCGTCAATGCGGCTTGGATTGGTCCTTACCAATTCTATGTCGACGAGCGCGTGATCGTGCCTCGGTCATTCCTCGGCGAATTGCTCGTGGAGGGTCTCGGCGGGATTGTCGATCCGGAACAGCCGATCGAGCGGGTGCTGGATTTGTGCACGGGATCTGGCTGCCTTGCGATCATTGCTGCGCATCAGTTCCCGCAAGCGCATGTCGATGGCGCTGACCTGATGGAGGGGGCGCTCGAAGTCGCCAATCGGAATGTGAGGGAGCATGGGCTTGCCGATCGTGTTTCGCTCCATCAAGGCGATCTGTTCGGGGCTATCGGCGACAACCGATACGGTCTCGTTTTGTGCAATCCGCCGTATGTGACGAGCGATGCCGTTGCGGCCTTTCCGCCGGAATACCAGGCCGAGCCTGCCGTCGCGCACGATGGTGGCAAAGACGGCATGATGCTGGTCCGGCGCGTGCTCGACGAAGCGCGAGACCATCTCACGCCGCAGGGCGTTCTCGTCATGGAAATCGGGATGGGGCGCGCATTTATCGAACGCGATTATCCGGATCTCGATTTTTTGTGGCTGGATACTGCGGAGAGCGAGGGTGAGGTTTTTGCCGTGACCGCAAAAGCGCTCGGTGCGGCGAAACACAAGCCCGTTGCCAAAGCGAAGTCCAAGAAGGGACGCTGAGGCGCGCTCACTTTGCTGGGACGGTTGCGTCTTCGAGCACCATAACCAGCCTATCGCGGATCGCCTTCTGGCGGCTCTCGCTGACGATCTTCTTCTTGGTCAGATCCGTGACGTAGAATACGTCGACTGCCTTCTCGCCGAAGGTCGTGATGTGAGCCGACGTTATGTCGAGGCTCAAGTCGGAAATCGCGTTCGTCAATTCGTACAACAATCCGGGGCGATCGAGGCCCGATACCTCTATAACCGTCAGGTTGTCTGACAGCGCGTTGTCGATGATGACTTCGGGGACGACCTGGAACGTCTTTCTAGTGCTCGCCGATGGGTCTTTGCGTTTTGCGAGAAGGGCATCGAAGCGGACTTCGCCGCGCAGCCGCTTCGCGATGATGTCGCCGATGCGGGCGGCGCGGCGCTTCTCATCCTCATCGTGTTCGAAGGAGCGCTGCAGCAGGAACGTGTCCAGAGCGAAGTCGTCGCGGGTGGTGGAGATGTGCGCACCGACAATGTTGGCGCCGGCGGATGCGCACGCGCCGGCAAAGAGTGCGAGGAGACGTGGATGGTTCGGGGCGAAGACGGACAACTCCGTCACTGCAGTGAATGCATCCGACTTCACGTCGGTTGCGAATGTCTCTCCCTTACGTTCTGCCGCGGCGACCATGCGGGCGTGTTCGACCTGTTTGCGCGTTTCGGTCTTCAGCCAGTAGTCAGGATAATGGCGTGCAATGGTCGCATCGGCATCGACGGTGGGATGTTCGGCGGCTGCCTTACGGAAGGCATCTTGGGCGGCGGCAATGCGCTGGCTGAAGGCGACCTGCGTGACGCCGCCGGATACGATGGCTTCCGTTTCATGATAGAGCGTACGCAGCAACTGTCCCTTCCAGCCGTTCCAGGTGCCTGGGCCGACAGCGCGGATGTCCGCAGCGGTTAGCAAGAGGAGGAGTTTCAAGCGTTCCGGCGTTTGCACAATGGCGGCGAAGTCACGGATCGTTTTTGGGTCGCCGAGGTCGCGGCTCTGCGCCATCGTGCTCATGGTCAGATGCTCGTCAATCAGCCAGGCGACCGTCTCGGTTTCGGCCGGCGTCAATCCGAAGCGTGGGCAGAGTTTGCGGGCGATGCGGGCGCCGAGCACAGAGTGATCCTCGGCGCTGCCCTTGCCGATGTCGTGCAGGAATGCCGCGACGTAGAGCGCGCGGCGGCTTTGGATCGTCTTGATGATCGCGGTCGACAGAGGGAGGACGTCGGCAACGGATCCTTCCTCGATGCGCGTCAACTCACCGACGGTGCGCAAGAGATGTTCGTCGACGGTGTAGTGATGATACATGTTGAATTGCATCATCGAGACGACGCGGCCGAACTCGGGGATGAACTTGCCGAGCACGCCCGCCTCGTTCATGCGGCGGAGCGTATTTTCCGGATTTGTTCGCGCTGTCAGGAGGTCGAGAAAGACGCGGTTCGCTTCAGGATCGTTGCGGATCTTGTCGTCGAGCCTGCGCAGCGACGAACTGATCAGGCGGAGCGCATCGGGGTGCATGAACGTCTGCAGTTCCTCGGCGCGCGCGAAGTAGCGAATGACGTTGACGACGTCACGCTCGAAGACCTTGGCGTCGGCGACGTTCAGGCGGCCATTGTCGATGCGGAAATCGGTGGTCTGGCGAACGCGGCGGCGGATGCGCCACGTGAGGGGATTTAGCAGCGCCGAGAAGGATGGCGAGGTTTTGAGCTGCTGCATTTCGAGGCCGGCGCAGAGCGTATTGGTCAGATCGCCGACGTCTTTTGCAACGAGGAAATAGTGCTTCATGAAGCGTTCGACGGCGCGCAGGCCACTGCGGTCGCGATAACCCAGGCGGCGTGCCATCTCCGGCTGGAGGTCGAAGGTCAGGCGTTCCTCGGGGCGGCCCGTTAGGAAATGAACGTGACAGCGAACGGTCCAAAGGAAGTTCTCGGAATGGCGAAACTTTGCGGCCTCGGCGGGGGAGAACAGTGGACTTTGCGCCCCGGCTGCCGCAGGGCCGTGCAGATAGGTTGCGAGCCAATGGAGTGTGTGAAGGTCGCGCAGTCCGCCCTTGCCATCCTTGACGTTGGGCTCGACCTTGTAGCGGCTTTCGCCGATGCGTTTGTGGCGCTGGTCGCGCTCGGCAAGTTTCGCCTCGATGAACTCGCGTTCTGTGCCGGCGACGACTTCGCTGCGGAACCGCTTCATTAGCGTGTCGAAAAGCGGTTGGTCGCCGAAGATGAGGCGGGAATCGAGCAGGCCGGTGCGGATCGTCATGTCGGCGAGGGACAACTTGAGGCACTGTTCGACAGTGCGGGTGGCGTGGCCGACTTTGAAGCGCAGATCCCAGAGCAGATAGAGCAGGTATTCGACGACGCTTTCGCCCCAGGCGGTTTGCTTTGCCGGAAGCAGAAAGAGCAAATCGATGTCGGAGCCTGGCGCCAGCAAGCCGCGTCCGTAGCCGCCCGTCGCGACGACGCTGAGGCTGTCTCTATCGGTTGGATCGGCTGCGCGATAAACGTGGGCGACGGTGTAGTCGTAGGCCAGATGGATCAGGTCATCCTGCAGCTGAGATATGGCTGCGGCGCATCGGCGCCCGTCGCCGTCGCGTTCGAGCTGGCGGCGGGCGCTATCGCGCCCTGCCTTCACCAGGCTCGCCAAATGGTCGACGATTGCTGGCCGTGCGGCGGTGGCGCTACCGCCGTGAGCGCGGAATATGCCTGTCAGCGCGACGCGCTCGGCATGCTGTTCAAAGACGAACGGTTTATCGGCTGCCGTTTGATCCATGCCGCTCAATAGCGTGGATCGTGCCTTTTAGGAATGACCCAGCCGCCTTAGCGGGTGGTCGTCGAGACCTTGCGGTTCGACATCGGGCCGGGGCTAATCGGTTCGCCGTCGGACATGGCCGATATGTTGACCGCCTCGCCCTTGAATTGTTGCGAGAGCATCAAGGCTGCGACCTGCTGAGCGGGCCGCAGGCGCATCGGGGGCATCGAGCCTGCCTGATCGAGCATCTCAAGTGTGCGAACGATGTCGGGATGCTGCATGGTCACAAGTGCCGGGTCGTCGGCGGACGGCGAGGCGGTTAGCAGCGGGGCAATCGGGAACGGCCTATAAGACAATTCCTCGGGATGTTCTTCGTCAAAGGCCGGCGCGAGAACGAAGCCATTGCCCCAACCTTGGTCAGTCAAGGGCATCGCGGTGCTGCCGATCGAGAGTTTCGTGTCCAGTGAGGCCAGCTGGGTCGCACTTGCGACTTTGGCCTGGGGCTCACGCGGGGCAGGCTGCGGTCCACGAACCAACTTGGGCATTGGTGGAGACAGGGACGCGAGTTGAGCCAGTTCCGACAACTTGGTCCGCTCCGCCGAGGTCGGCGCCGTCAGGCGAGAGGGACGATCAACGACCCGAGGCGGCAGGACCAATTGAGGGGGCGATACCATCGCCACTTGCTGTAGAGGAGAGGCCTGAGGTGCCGGCCGCGGCACGGGGACTGGAGCCGGTGCAGCAAATGCCAGCGGCGCGTTACGTTGTGCGGCTGTGCCCGCGTCCGCGACTGCGACGGGTGGTCTCGTCTGTTTTGTGCCGCTGCGGCGGATGTCGAAGAATTCGGCCACTTGCACGGCGAGGTCGCGATGGCGCGCGCGTGCGACCTGAACGTCCTCCTGCGTGATCGGGCCACCTTCAGCTGGCTGGTGCTGCGTTGCGCCGTTCGGAAAGAGCAGCGCGAGTTCGTAGCGCGGGAGGCGCGGCCAATGACGTACGCGGTCGGTATCGACGTGAACGAACGGTAGGGCGGATGTCGGGTAATAGCCGACGCCGCCGCGTTCGCGGACGAGTGCCGAGTAGCGCAAGTTCTTGAGAGGCACGTCGGGGAAGTGGACGTCGGCTGCTTTGCCGAGGATGTGGCGGCTTTCGCTCGCCTGGCCGCCGACGGTCTTGCGCAGCATGTCGTTGGTGCCGCGCGAGCGGAAGGCCGAGATGACGTGGATCGGCTCGCGGGAGCCAAGTTCGGCGTGGATTTCCCACAACAGGTCGACGAGCGCCGGGTCCATGGACGTTTTTTCGTCCTTGCGCCAATCGCGCAGCGCCCAGTTGATCTTGTCCATCGCGCCGGGAACGGGTTTGCCGTTCTGACGGAACAGAACTGTGGTCGTCTCTTTGTTGTGGATGTTGAAGAAGGAAATTTGCCGTGTGTCGCCAAAGCTCGCGTTCATGCGCGACGCACCCATACCGGTCATCGCAGCGCAAACGCCGAGGACGACGAGCAGGCTCCTAACGCGCGTGCTTGGGCGTAAACTCAAAACCAAATCCCCGATGGGCACTTTGCGTTCCACGGTTTCGGGATGACCGCCTCACCATCTCCTCATGGCGTGGCGGCCGACCGTGGTAGTGCCCGTAGCGTTAACTTTCTTTGGTTAACAGACCGTAACTTCAGATTGGGCGCGCAACGCGGCCGGAGTTGGGCAGCAAGATGGCACCCGCCGGCATTCGCGGCATTGAGTTAAGGCAAAGAGAAAGGGCGCGCCGCTCCCTGATTGAGTGGCGCGCCCTGTCATTATCGGTCTGCGACTTGCTGCGGCTCGCGCCGGATCGCAAGTCGCTTTTCTGGTGCGACTTGCTGCGGCACTCGCCGGATCGCAAGTCGGGGTGCCTTTTGCGACTTGCCGCGGCTATTGCCGGATCGCAAGTCGCCTTCTTTGTTGCGACTTGCTGCGGCTATCGCCGGATCGCAAGTCGCGGGTACTCAGTAGTTGTAAGCGCGTTCGCCGTGATCGACGATGTCGAGGCCCTCGCGCTCCTGATCGGTCTCGCGACGCAGGCCGACGATGATATCGACG
>JAPXTA010000163.1:0-9315 GCA_033812735.1 Hyphomicrobiaceae bacterium
TTTGGTTTGCTCGAGCGTGCTGCCAAGGCGGCTGGCGGGGCAGTTGTCAGTTTCGGCACGTCTGCGGGCGCGTCCGTCCGCGCCCTTTCGATCGTTGCCACCGATGGCGGGTCGACCGTCAGCGTTTCACTCGGGGGCGCTGGTTACGAATACGCCGTCGGCGCACCCGGGCGGCATCTCGCGGAGAATTCGTTGGCGGTGGCCGCTACGCTCGATGTTCTCGGTCTGCCGGCCGGAGCGGCGCTGAAACCGCTGGCGCAGGTAGCCGCTCCCGCCGGGCGCGGTGCGCGGTCGACGATTGCCATCGCAGGCGGGAAAATCCTGTTGATCGACGAGAGCTACAACGCCAATCCTGCGTCGATGCGGGCGGCACTCGCTGCCATGGCGACCGTTCCGCGCGTGCAGTTCGGCCGGCGGATCGTCGTTCTCGGCGACATGCGCGAACTCGGCCATGAGGCGCCTGCGATGCATGCCGCCTTGAAGGAGCCGGTTGTGGCGTCCGGCGCCGACTTGGTGTTTGCCTGCGGCGAGCACATGGCTGGACTGTTCAGGCTGGTTCCCGACGCGATCAAGGGCGCATGGGCTGCGACGTCGGGCGAACTTGCGCCGGTGCTGGCTGCCGCGGTTCGGGCCGGCGATGTCGTGATGATCAAAGGGTCTCTGGGCACAAACATGGCCCCGCTCGTCGGGGCAGTTCGTGGACTGGCGAAAGTGGGGTAAGTCGAGTACGTCACGCGCTGGCGTTGCCGGTGCGCGGGAGCGGACACTGCCGGGCCGCCGCCAAGGTTGCCGGGCAAACGAGGATACGGGGTCAATGCTTTACGAACTGGCCGTCGCGTGGAGCGATGTCTTCAGTCCACTCAACGTCTTCCGCTACCAGACGTTTCGTGCGGCCGGCGCAATCATGACCGCCTTGGCCTTCGTCTTTCTTTTTGGTCCGGCGATCATCGATCTGTTGCGCCTGAGGCAAGGCAAGGGGCAGCCGATCCGCGAAGATGGCCCGAAGACGCACTTCGTGAAGAAGGGCACGCCGACGATGGGCGGGCTCATGATCCTTGCCGGCGTGACTGTCGCGGCGCTGCTATGGGCCAACTGGCGCAGCCCCTATGTGTGGATCGTGATGTTCGTGACGCTTGGGTATGGCGCGATCGGTTTCTACGACGATTATTTGAAAGTGACGAAGCAGACGACGTCCGGCTTCGGCTCGCGTGGCCGGTTGCTACTCGAATTGCTGATCGCTGGCGTTGCGACGTTCGCCGTGTGGCGGATCGACAAGACGAACCTCGCAGGGGCGGTCACTGTGCCGTTCTTCAAGAACGTCGTCATCACGCTCGGTGTCGGCTTGTTCGTGTTGTTTGGGATGATCGTGATCGCAGGGGCCGGTAACTCGGTGAACCTGACCGACGGGCTCGACGGTCTTGCGATCGTGCCCGTCATGATCGTGGCCGCGACGTTCGGCGTGATTGCTTACCTGTCGGGTAACGCGAAGTTCGCCGCTTACCTGCAGATCCATTTCGTGCAGGGGTCGGGCGAATTGGCGATCATATGTGGCGCGTTGATCGGGGCCGGATTGGGTTTCCTGTGGTTCAACGCACCGCCCGCCATGATCTTCATGGGTGACACCGGATCGCTTGCGCTCGGTGGCGCGCTCGGCGCCATCGCGGTCGCGATCAAGCACGAGATCGTGCTCGCCATCGCCGGCGGCCTCTTCGTCCTCGAGGCGCTTTCGGTCATCATCCAGGTGGCGTCGTTCAAGATGACGGGCAAGCGGGTGTTCCGAATGGCGCCGCTGCATCACCACTACGAGCAGAAGGGGTGGCCGGAGTCGACCGTCGTGGTGCGGTTCTGGATCATCTCGGTCGTGCTGGCGCTGGCGGCGCTGTCGACACTCAAGTTGCGTTGAGCGCGCAGATGCCGGCGCGTTGGCTCGCTTTGGCTGTGTCGATGGGGGTCGCTGTGTCGGCAACGGCGCAGGAGCCGCTTGGCGTGCGGCCGATGTTCACGGATCGAGTGCTTTCGGCGGCGCCAAACGCGCAAGCCATTACCACACGGATCTGGGTGCCAGGCCTCGACGACGGATATGTCCCGCAGGGGCTGACCGTTATCGACGGCGCGGTTTACGTCGGCGCCTACAAGTCAATCGAGCGCCAGCAAGATCGGGGGCCGTGCCGGCTATTTCGGATCGATCCGGCCAGCGATTGGGAAGGCAATCAAGCTCGGCGGCGCGGTCAAGGGTTCGTTCGCGGCTGGCACTGCCGGCGCACTGTGGGTTGGTGCGTTCGAACGCGACGCCGTGGCAAAGTTCTACCGCTTTTCGCATCAGCAGATCGCGGACAAGGCTACGCTCGCGGAAGCGGACGCGTCGGCGGAGCTCGGGTTGCCAACGCACGCGCAGGGCGGGGCCTTCGATGCGGCGGGCCGGCTTTGGGTCAGCCGTTCGACGGGATCGTTCGGGGAATTGGTGCGGCTCGATCCGGTAAGCGGGGCCGTCCAGGCGCGATACAAGATGCCAGCAGGCCTCGAAGACCTCAGCTTCGATGCCCAAGGGCGCTTGTGGACGCTCTCGGAGGCGGGGTCGCGACGCTGGAACACTTGGGCGACGTTTTTTCCTCTGGTGTTTGCGTTCGATCCGGACAAGCTGAAGTAGCGCTACGTTCGGGGACAATCTGATATCAAGGGCCAATGACGACCACACTCACCATCGCTGCAGGCAAGCACTTTGCCGTCTTCGGGCTCGCGCGTTCCGGGATCGTCGCGGCGCAGGCTCTCGTCGCGGGAGGGGGCATCGTCGCGTGCTGGGACGATGGCGCGGGCGGACGCGAGGCGGCGGCGAAGGCGGGATTGACGCTCGTTGATCTGCGGCATGCAGATTGGCGGGCTTTCGACGCTTTGGTGATCGCACCGGGTGTGCCGCTCACTCATCCCGTGCCGCATTGGACCGTCGAAAAAGCACGGGCAGCCGGCGTCGAAATCGTCGGCGATATCGAATTGTTCTTCCGCGAGCGCGCGAAGACGGCGCCGGATGCACCCGTTATTGCGATCACGGGCACGAACGGCAAGTCGACGACGACGGCGCTGACAGCGCATGTCTTGCGTGAACTTGGTTATGACGTGCAGATGGGCGGCAACATCGGGGTCGGCGTGCTGTCGCTCGCGCCACCGGCTACCAACCGCATCCATGTGCTGGAGCTGTCTTCGTTTCAGATCGATACGACGCCGACATTGAATCCGACAGTTGGGGTGCTGCTCAACGTGACGCCGGACCATCTCGACCGGCACGGCACATTCGAGAGCTATGCGGCGGTGAAGGAGCGGCTGGTAGCGGGCGCGTCGCGGGCGGTCATCGCGCTCGACGACGATATCACCCGCGGTGTTGCGATGCGGCTTGCCGGACACAAGCCGGTCTACCCGTTCTCGACGCAGGGGAAGCCGCGAGGCGAACGTCCGTTCTGGAGCGATGGCACGAAGCTTATGGCTGCTGTTGGCGGACGGGAGCTGTGCATCGCCGATCTCTCGGGCATCGGTTCGTTGCGCGGCTCTCACAATGCGCAGAATGCGCTCGCGGCACTCGCTGCAATCAGGGCGCTCGATGAGGCTTGTCCCTGGCTCGGCGTTTGGCAGCCGCCAAAACTGCAGGCGGCACTCAAGACATTTCCGGGGCTCGTGCACCGGATGGAGCAATTGGGCTACGCCGGCAAGGCGTTGATCATCAACGATAGCAAAGCGACGAACGCCGACAGTACCGAGAAGGCGCTCGCTGCATTCGAGCGTGGCATCTATTGGATTGCGGGCGGAACGCCGAAGGAGGGTGGGATCGCGCCGCTCGCCGCCTATTTTCCGCGCGTGGCGAAGGCTTATCTGATCGGCTTGTGCGCGCCGGAGTTCGCGGCGACTCTCGAGGGCAAGGTGCCCTACGAAATGAGTGGCACGCTCGACGTTGCGCTTGCCTCGGCGGTGCGGGACGCTGCGGCAAGCGATGCGCCGGAACCCGTCGTGCTGCTGTCGCCGGCGTGCGCGTCGTACGACCAGTTCAAGAGCTTCGAACATCGTGGCGATGCGTTCCGCGCGCTTGCGGCGCAGTTGCCTGGTTTCAAGTCCATCAAGGCAGGGTGACACACGTGAGCCAGTCTACTCAGAGCGGTGCGGCTGATAGCGTCCTGCTTGCGGCCGGTGGAACGGGCGGGCATCTGTTTCCGGCGTTTGCGTTGGCACAAGAACTCGGGCGGCGCGGCATCGCCGTCGATCTCGTGACCGATATGCGCGGCGACAAGTACGGCAGCGATTTTCCGGCGCGGCAGATCTATCGGGTGCCGTCGGCGACGGTGTCGGGGAAAGATCCGGTGTCGCTTGCGAAGACCGGCGTGACACTGATGCGCGGCGTCGCGGCGGCATACAAGCTGCTCGGCGAGATCAGGCCGAAGGCCATCGTCGGTTTTGGCGGCTATCCGACGTTTCCGCCGCTCGTCGCGGCGAAACTCAGGCGCATTCCATCAGCGCTGCATGAGCAGAATGCGGTTCTCGGCCGCGCGAACAAGGCACTGGCGCGCCGTGTCACGACGATTGCGACGTCGTTCGACAACGTCGCAGGGATCGACCAAGGCTTGCAATCGAAGGTGCGCAATACCGGCAATCCGGTGCGGGATGTCGTCGTCGACTGGGCGAGCCGGGCCTACCGCGTGCCGGCCGCCGACGGGCCGTTCAATCTTCTTGTTTTTGGCGGTAGCCAGGGAGCGCGGTTCTTTTCCGATGCGGTGCCGCCTGCACTTGCCGGACTGCCAGATGATTTCAAGCGGACTCTGTTCGTGACACAGCAGGCACGGGAGGAAGATTTGGCGCGGGTCGAGCAGGCCTATAGCGCCGCCGGTATTCGTGCGAACGTCGCGGCGTTCTTCAAAAACTTGCCGGAGGAAATGGCGAAGGCGTCCCTCGTCATCGGGCGTGCGGGGGCTTCGACGGTCGCGGAACTGACCGTGATAGGACGTCCGTCCATTCTCGTGCCCCTGCCGCATGCGCTCGACAACGATCAGCTCAACAACGCGAAGCGGGTGGCGGCGGCAGGTGGCGGTTTATTGATGGAGCAGAAGGACATCACGACCGAGGCACTGACGGCCGCCATTGCTCAATTGCTTGGCGATCCGGCGCGGCTCGCCCAGATGGCGGCTGCAGCCAAGTCGATCGGTAAGCCCGATGCGGTCGTGCGGCTTGCCGATGTCGTCGAGATGCTTATGGGGCGGCGGCAGGCGTGACTGCTACATCCGCCACGCAGGTCGCCATCCGGCGGCGACGGCTTCGCCCTCGGAGCAGAACCAGCGGCGGCCCTTGCTTTCATCCATCACGATACGCTCGTACCAGGGGCTCGTCGGCAAGTGGTAGATGCGGCCGACGCGGGTGACGTTGCCTTTGATCGTGCAATCGGCGCGCCTCTGTGAGCCGTCGCGCGGATCGACCGGCAGCGATGAGGTTGGGCTCTGTGCGGCGTGGCGGGCGCGGAAGTCCCAAGGCGTCATGGTTTCAGCGGTCCATACGCCGCGGCGGGCTGCCCGCGCCTCGGCTTCCTCAGCGACATAGGCAGCCGAGTATTTCACGTAGGCCCAAGCGAGTCCTAAACGCACCATTTCGGCGTTGATATCGCGACCGTCGACGAAGCAGATGCCGAGCATGCGGCCGTATTTGTCTGTGCCGCGGCTTTCGCAAGCGACGCTTCTGCCTTGGACGAGGCCAATCAAGGCGTATGTCGATGCGGTGCCGCATGACCACTCGCCGAACAAGCGGCGGTTGCAGCGCTGCCCGCCTTCCGGCGCGTCGATGCCTTCGAGTCTGATTTTGCGGCCGGATATTTCGATGGTATCGCCATCGTGCACTTGAGCCTGACCGGCGATGGCAATCTCGCCAGCGGGTTGAGCGGGAGACGCTGCACCAGCCTGTTGAACTGAACTCGACGCGATCGCCAGCGCAGACGCCACTGACGCAATCGCAACCAGACGTTTGAAATCGCTACGCATGCTGCAACCCTGCCTGAGTCGAGGGACCCGGCAGAGGCGGAGGGGTGTCTGAACTGTGGGAAACTGCGGCGAAGACGTGGATAAGCGTGGTGTTGCAACTCACGGCGCGTAGCGGAAGTTGTCCGCTGCTTGAGCGGACTGATTGCGAGAGAGTCGCAGTCAGTCTTTCGGCTTGGCGGGTGCGGGCTCGTTTGACCGGCTAGCTGCTGCCGGCGCTGGGGCGGGACCTTGGGCCGGTGCTTGCGATGGTGATGGCGGCAACGGGGTTATGACTTCCGGCGGCTTGTCGAGCGGGCGTGGCGCGAAGGTGAGGATGAGGCCGCGGTCGGCTGCCTGCTTGCGGGTTGCTTCGCGCTTCGAGGGGTCGTCGAGATATTCGACGACGAACACGGGCTTGCCGTCGGCGCGCATGCGATTGAGGTAGAGCAGTGTTCGACTGACGTCGCGTTGGCTGTTGGCGATTTCGGCCCCGTCGATGCCGAACCAGAGATCCTCCTTTGCGGCGGCGTCCACGACGCGACGGATATCGCTGTGGCGCAGCAGTTCTTCGCCGTTTTGGGTTACGATCAGAAATCCTGGCCGCCGCTGCTTGGCATAGGTTGCGAGCTCGATCACGAGACTTGCCATGTCCATCTCGGCGGACGGGCGTGCCGTCTTCCACTCCATGAAGGCGTCGATGCGATCGAGGTAAACGCCGTCGAAACCGGCTTCGATAATCCGATCGAGATACGGCTTATGCCAGTCGACGGCCCGCTCCATCACGTAGTCGAGGATCGTGGGGCGCGGGTTCATGATGATGTTGCGCCAGCCCGGCTCCCAATAGCGGACTTGAAAGTTGCCCTTCCAGTTCTGGTTTTCTTTCGCGAGCCACGATGGAGCGCGCGTGCTCCAGTATGGCCACCAGTAGTAGCGGTAGTTCTCGGCCTCACCGACGGAGAGGTATGCGAGAACGAGCCGGCGGCCGCCAAGCGATCGCGTTTGGAAACGCGCCACCTCGTCGGGGCTCAGTGTCTGGCGTGGATTTGTGCTTCGGGCACTGTCGATGACGAGAACGTCGATTTCCGCGGGGATATGATCGGCCCTTGCACGCTGCAGCTGATAGCCCCAAACCTTCGCATCGGTGATCGGGGGGACGCTGCGATTGGGAAGCGATGGGCGCGCGAAATGGATCGTCGCCGCCGCCGCAACCATGGCGAGGGCGATGCCGACGTAAAGCAGACGCTTGAGGTTCTTGATCAGGCCTTGCATCTTGGTTCCGCATAGCGCCGAATGTTGTCTTTCGCCAGCGGGGCGAGGAGCGGCACTTCGTCAATTCCTCGTCATCCCTTACCTCAACGGGGGCGGATGACGCACCGGCAGATCGGAAGCTTCCATGATGCAGACTAAAGACAGAAGCGATATCGCCGCACTGGCCCGGGACTGGCTGGCTCGAGACGGCGCCGTGGCTGTTGCAACGATCATCGATACCTGGGGGTCTGCTCCCGTGCCGACGGGGGGGCAGATGATCATCGGCAAGGACGGCAACTTCGAGGGTTCGGTTTCCGGTGGTTGCGTCGAAGGCGAGGTGATCACGGAGGCGATGGAGTGCCTCGAGTCGGGTCAGGCCAAAACGCTGGTGTACGGCGTCGAGGACGAAACGGCGTGGCGGGTGGGGCTGCCTTGCGGTGGGCGTATCCAGATTTTTGTCGAGAGGCTCTCGGGGCCTGATGATGCCGCCTTTCTGGAGCGGCTCGTCGAAGCGCGCCGGGCCCGGCAGGCGCTCCTTATCCGCACCCGCCTCGATGGGCGTGGACGCGATGTGTTTACTCGCGACGACGCTCGGCTCACGGATGAGATGGCGCGCCGCTTTGCCTCGGCTGCGAGTGGTATCGTCGAGGAGGAGGGCGTACGCGCTTTCGTGCATGCCCGCGTGCCGCCGCCCCGGATCATCATCATCGGCGCGACACACATGGCGCAAGCGCTGGCGGCGCTCGTCGGTCTCAACGGCTTCGAGGTGATCGTCGTCGACCCGCGTACAGCGTTTGCCGCCGAAGCGCGATTTCCGGGTGTGAAACTGATTACGGAATGGCCGCAAGATGCTCTGCCGATGCTCGGGCTCGACCCGTACACGGCGGTTGCGACCTTGGCTCATGTCAGTCACATCGACGACGAGGCGCTCAAGCTCGCGGTCAAGTCTGGAGTATTTTACATTGGTGCGTTGGGGTCACGGCGCAATCATGCGAAGCGGACCGAGCGATTGAAGGCGGCGGGACTGTCGGATGCCGAAATATCCCAGATCAAGTGTCCGATCGGGATCGATATCGGGGCGACCACGCCGCCTGAGATCGCGACTTCGGTGATGGCCGAAATCATTCTCAATCTGCGTGGCACCAAGGGCAAGGGTGCGGTGCTGACCGCCGCGGCCCGATAGCATGCTGCAACCGGGACGGCCGAAGGCGTGTTCAGCTGCAGCTATCAGAAGGCCGTCAGCTCGCTGCCGCGGCCGCGGCGGCGCGAATGGCAGAAATATTGCCCCGGTAGTCGCCGCCTTTGAACACGGCGGAGCCCGCGACGAGCACGTCTGCCCCTGCGGCCGAGCATAACGGTGCTGTTTCAGGCGTGACGCCGCCGTCCACTTCGAGATGAATCGGGCGGCCTTTTATCATGCTCGAAATTCGGTTCATCTTGTGGACTTGGGAGCGGATGAATGATTGGCCGCCGAAGCCGGGGTTGACGCTCATGACGAGTACGAGATCGATGCGGTCGAGCACGTACTCCAAGACCGATTCCGGCGTCGATGGATTGAGTGAGACGCCGGCTTTCTTGCCGAGCGACTTGATGAGTTGCAGCGTGCGGTCGAGATGCGGCCCGGCTTCTGCGTGGACGGTGATGATGTCGGAACCGGCTTTTGCGAATGCTTCGATATAGGGGTCGACGGGGGCCACCATCAGGTGGACGTCGAATACCTTCTTCGTATGCGGGCGGAGTGCTTTCACGACGTCGGGGCCGATGGTGATGTTCGGCACGAAGTGGCCGTCCATGACGTCGACGTGCACCCAATCGCAACCGGCTGCATCGATGGCGCGCACCTCTTCGCCGAGCTTTGCGAAATCCGAGGCGAGGATCGATGGGGCGATCAGGATGGGGCGGGTCATAGCTGGCTTCCTAGCAGGCGGACTGAGCCGATACCCCTGTGCGAGGGATAAGCCGACTTCTGACTCGCCGGGGCGCGGCGATCAACCGATATCGTCGAATTTTCCGTGCCGTCCTTTGCCGCTCGAGAAGCGGGCGGCGCCGGCGATGCCCTCCTTGACGACGATGTCCTTCGAGATCT
>JAPXTA010000164.1:0-9157 GCA_033812735.1 Hyphomicrobiaceae bacterium
CAACCGGGCCGGGATGTCTCGAGCGTCACTGACAGGGTTGGGGGTGCTGCGGGCGCGGGCCGGATGCGGTCCTCCAAGAGGATGTCGGCCCCTCGCGAGATGACGAGTTCGTTGGACGGGCGACTATGGGGACGCACGAGCCCCAGAGCCTGAAACGACAGGCCCCATCTCAGCGAGCGCCAACCACAGCCGGCGGATCGAAATCGAGCCGCACCCTCCTCCCTTATCCGCGGCTCGTAAAGTAGATCCGCCGCCCGGCCATCTTTGTTTGCGCGTGCCGACACGCGTTCCGCGAGCCGGCCGCCACGCGCGTTAACCCTGTTGCTGCGCCGTCTGGTTGTTGTGACTGCCCAATTCGCGCGCAGGTCGCTTGGCGACACGGCAAGCGATCGGTTTACTGAGTACACAGAAAAAGAGTTTTCCAATAATCGCTACGCTGAACGTGGGCATTGGGATTGCTGCTCTAAGTGGCAGCAATATGGGCGTCTATTTGCGGTTGAGCAAAATCGCATCTGGGGGTTAAATGGCTACTCTTACGGTCACTGTTTCTCGGAACTATTTTACGGTTCTCCCTCCCGCGCCCGGCGTCGGCGACCAGTACGTTCTAGTCACCTTCGCGACCGCCGGGCCGACGTTTGCAACCTTCGACTCGTCACAGTTTGGCTCCGGGCAGTTTTTCTCCGACTTCCTGTCAGTATCAGGCGACGCCAACTCTAACACCGTCGAAGTCAATCTGACGTCGGACCACACGTTCAGCGCGGCCGATTGGTCATTCTCGAATTGGACGCCCGGTGCTGGATCGACCGAGGACCGCGTCAGGATCCTCGGCTCCGACAGCGGCGATCACATTACCGGATCGACGATGGACGACGTGATTACCGGTGGCCTCGGCGCGGACACCCTGATCGGCGGCGACGGAAACGATTCGTTTTTCTATCAATCGACGGCCCAGCTGGCCAACGGTGAGAGCTTGGACGGTGGCTTGGGCACGCTCGATGCCATCAAGGTTGAGCCTGGCAATCTCTCCCTCAATTTCACGAACATTGCCCTGCAGGGAATTGAAAAGATCGAGTTACAGAATTCTGGTGGAGCCGCTGAGTTCTCCGCCTCGCAGATCGGCACCGGAAAGATATCGATAGTCCAGGGGGACGCCTTACCAAGCACGGTTCAGACCCTGCGAGTCGGCGGCCAAGTGATCAATGCATCGGCTCTGACATTCATCAACTGGGGCGCCGAAGACCTCGTCTTTCTGGACGGCGCCGTCAACCTCGCCAATACAATTACCGGCTCGAGCGCTGCCGACATGATCGCCGGCGGCAATCTCAACGATTCTCTCGCAGGCGGCGGCGGTGACGACCGGCTCCTCGGCGGCACCGGTAACGATACGCTCGACGGCGGGACGTCTGGCACACTCGGCGATACGATCGACTATTCGTTTGAGTCGCAGCAAGTGACAGTCTGGCTCGATGCAGCGATCCATCTGGCTGCCGGAGCGGGCATTGGCACCGATACCGTCCTGAATATTGAGAACCTCGTTCTCGGCGCGGGCGGCGATCTCGTCTATTCCGACGCCAACGCAAACAATCTCACGCTGCGGGGCGGCAACGACGCGGTGATCGATGCCGGCGGCAACGATACGATCGACGCGGGCACGGGAGCCGATACCGCTTTTGCAGGCGACGGCAACGATAGCGTCCTCGGTGGCGCCGACGCGGACATTATTGCTGGCGGCATTGGCGGTGACACGATCGATGCGGGTGCGGGCCTCGACTTTGTCCTGGCCGAGGACGGAGCGGACAGCGTGTCCGGCGGCGATGATCGAGACTTGCTCTATGGGCAGGCCGGCAACGACACCCTCAGAGGCGATGCGGGCGACGACTTCATGTCTGGCGGCGACAACAACGACCTGTTCCATGGTGGAACAGGCCTGGACGTAGTGTTCGGCGATGCGGGTGACGACACCGCCTATGGCGAGGAAGACCGCGATTGGGTCTATGGGTTCTCCGGTAACGACACCCTCTATGGCGGCGCCGGCGACGACGTGATCGGCGGTTCCGACGGATTTGATAACCTCAACGGGGACGGTGGAGCAGACGCGCTGTTTGGTGAAGCAGACGCTGACACGATCAACGGCGGGGCGGACAACGACTACGTCGTCGGCGGGGCAGGAGCGAACACCATCAGTCTCGGCAGCGGCCTAGATATCGTGCAGAGTACGCTCGGCGAAGGAGGAGTGCAGACAGTAAGCGACTTCGGCATAGCCGACTTCGACCAAGTATGGCTCGTCAACTGGGGCTTTGCGAACACTGCTGAAGCGCTCGCGGCGTGCCAACAAGTCGGCGCGAATGTTGTGCTTCAGAATGGTGCTGACCAAGTCGTGCTCCAAAACATCACGCTCAGCCAACTCCAGACCTACAATTTCGTGCTCTTTTGAGCATGGCAACAACTGCTGTCTGGAGCCATGACGGGTCAAGGCTCCTTAGCGACGAAGGCGCAGCGGCAAGCCGCATCGCGATGTGAAAACGGCGGTCGAAGATCGACGTGGACCGAGCGCCGCGCTCAAACCGCCGACGCGAAACCCTTGCCCGGCACTTTGTATTCTGGTCGCGGCGGCGCAAAGATGTCGAGCACTTTGCAACCGTCGGGACCCGCCCGCATGGTGTGCGGAACCCCGCCGGGCGTGCGCCAGAAATCGCCCTTCTTGACAGCAATCTCTTCGCCACCTTGGAACCGAACGGCCGAACCCTCGAGCAGCACGCCCCACTGCTCTTCCGGATGATGATGCATCGTACCGATCTGGTTAGGCCCGATCGTCACGACCGATAGCATCGCATGCTCACCGGCGAAGATCCGCGTCGTGAGACCCGGCCCGAGTTCGCGGAACAATCCGTCCGTCTCATCGTGGAGATTATGGAATTCTTTGCGCTGGCTCATATGCGGTCCCTGAGTGAGAAGGCGCTATCATGCATGCGACCGCACGGGCCGCAACTGGATCACGGCGCGAGCGAGAAGCTCTGCGCGATCTTCTGAAAATCCGCCAGCATCGCCTGCCGCCCATCGCCGGAGGCCTGCCCGACCATCCTGATATAGCCACCCTTCGGATGCGCGAGCACCACTTGAATGAGCACGATCTCGACGGTGCCCTCGCCGGTCCTCGCCGTCGCAAGATGCTCAAAGCCCTGCAGCCCGGCAATGGTAACGGCGCGGCGTGCCGTCACCGACACGTCGCTGGTATCGCCGATCTCCTTGATTGCGCGATCCGCCAAGGCGCTGAGATCGCCGGCCGGCGTCGGATTGAGCGATGGCACGACAATGAACAGCGTCCGGCCGGGCATCGGGGTCGCCGGTGCTCCCGTGCCGTCGAGCGTGTAGATGCGGCCGGCTCCGCCGACAGCGCCAGCATCTTTAAGAGGCCCGAGATAACCGAGCCGGAACGGTGATTGCGCGGCGGCCGGCTCCGCCCGGATGTCTACCTTCGCCAGCATCGCCTCGATCGCCGGCACCGTCAGGCCATTTTTGTCGATGGCATCGGCTGGAACGTTGACCGTGATCATGGCAGCGTTCGGTCCATGCCGCGCCACCATCAGGAACTTCGCGATTTTGCCAATCGGCGAGGCTTGTTCGCCGGTGAAGTAGACGTAGGGATCGGCACGGCCGGAAAGGGTGCCGCGCTTCGCGTTTGTAATGCCGCGCGTCGCCAAGACCTCGGGCGATAGCGAACCTGCAATCTGTTCGAATCCGGCCGCGGGCATGTCCATGACGACGATGCTCGCATTCGTCTTCTCGTCGATGAAACCGGCAAAGCGGTCGGTGGCGGAAAATTGCGCGGGAACGCCGATAGCGACACGGCTGCCGGCAATCGGCCTGAGATCTTGCGCCGAGGCGGCGTTGCCGAAAAGACTGATCGCCAATGCAGCAGTGGCCGCAAAGCAGCGTTCGATGCGCATTAGTCGAAGCCCCTTTGATTGGCGAACCGCCGCGTCGCCGCGATGAGTTCGGCCGTGATGCCGGGCTCGGTCATCGCATGGCCGGCATCGGGCACGATCGTCAGCTCGATCTCCGGCCAGACCGCCTTGAGGTCGAACGCATTCTTGACGGGCGTCACCACGTCATAACGTCCATGCACGACCGCGCAGGGAATGTGACGCAAACGCTTGGCGCCTGTGAGCAGTTGGTCGTCGTGGTCGAGAAAACCGTGATGGGCGAAGTAGTGGCACTCGATGCGCGCGAAGGCTATGGCGTACGTGTCGGTCGAGAACAACTTGAGCCGCTCAGCGTCCTGCACCAGCGACAGGGTCGAGCCTTCGTAGACGGACCACGCGCGCGCCGCCTCGATCTGGGCGCGGCGATCGGGATGCGTCAGCCGCTTGTAATAGGCGCCGATCATGTCGCCGCGTTCGTGCTCGGGAATGAGCTTCTGGAACGCTTCGAAGGCATCGGGGAAAAGCCAATTGCAGCCGTTTTGGTAGAACCAGTCGAGTTCCGAGCGGCGCAGGAGGAAGATGCCGCGCATGATCATGTCGATCACCCGGTCGGGGTGCGACTGCGCGTAGGCGAGTGCCAGAGTCGATCCCCACGATCCCCCGAACAACTGCCAGCGCTCGATACCGAGATGCGCCCTCAGCCGCTCCATGTCCGCAACGAGATCCCAAGTGGTGTTGTGTTCGAGACTGGCATGCGGTGTCGAACGGCCGCAGCCGCGCTGGTCGAACAGGATGATGCGATAGCGCGACGGATCGTGATAGCGCCGCATCGCGGGATTGATGCTGCCGCCTGGCCCGCCGTGAAGAATGACGACCGGTTTTCCAGCCGGATTGCCGCATTGCTCGAAAAAGATCTCGTGGCCGTTGCCGACCTTCAAGCGGGACTGCGCGAAGGGTTCGATCGGCGCATAAGGGGTATGTCGCTCTCGCGCCGTCACGCCGGCTCCTCTGATTGATCTGTTCGGACGCGCCGCGCGAAGCCGCCGACGCATTCATCGAAGATTAGCGCGTTTTGCCGGGCACCCAAAGGACGTCGGCTTTCCCCTGGTCGTTGACGTAGCGCGCGGCCACGAACAGGAAATCCGAAAGGCGATTGGCATACTGCAAGGCTGCGGCGCTGACCGTCTCGTCGGGCGATGCCGCAAGTTCGGCCATGTACCGCTCGGCCCGTCGCGTGATCGTCCGCGCGAGATGAAGATGTGCGGCTGCCGCGCATCCGCCCGGCAGGATGAAGGACCGTAGCGGCTGCAACGACGCGTTGAGCTCGTCGATCTCCGATTCGAGCCGCTTCACTTGCCCGTCTGTAATGCGCAACGGCTCATACGAAAGCGGTTTGCCACGGTCGGGAATGCATAGATCGGCGCCGAGGTCGAACAGGTCGTTCTGAATCCGCGCCAGCATGGCATCGACCAGTGGATGCTCGTTTGCCGTCGAAATCCGGGCGACCCCGATGGCCGAATTCGCCTCGTCGATCGTGCCGTAAGCCGAGATGCGGGCATCGTATTTCTTCACGCGCTCGCCGGTGCCGAGCGCTGTCGAGCCGTCATCTCCGGTTCGAGTGTAGATCTTGTTGAGTACGACCATACTGCCGAAGTTCCCGCCTTAGGATACCGCTCGCTTGAAATAGACCGCCAGCATTATGATGATAATCGCGGCAAACTGCAGCCCGACCCGCCAGCGCATAAGCTTCTGACTGAGGCTCGCGGTGCCCTCGCGCATCATGTTGATGAGGCCTGCGACTAGAACCAGCAGAACGGCAACGGCGGCGACCGTCGTCAAATGGAAGAAGGTAGTCGCCATGCGTGCGCCCTGTGTTTTCGAGACCACTTGTGTTTTCGAGACCAGTGGGTCCAGCCGATCCTATACGAACTGCGGAAGATGTTAGATGGCCATGGCGCGGGGCGAGTCAACCAATCCCTGCCACAATTGTCGTGATCTCTGAAACCCAATTCGGCATTGTGCGCGTACGTGTCGTGATTCGGCTATTTTGCCGCGGCAAATATCGACCGAACGACGGTCCGGCGAAGGTAGAGGCAGGGTGTTGCGGGCTATAAAGCACCGGCAGCCAAACGATTTGAACCGCTTGCCAATGCTGGCGATGGCGGCCGCCCCCGGATTCATAGAACCAATTTTCGCGGCATTCCTGCTCGCGACCGTCTCGGTTTTGCCGGCGCATGCCCAGTCCGGCCTGGATGACGCCAAGAAGCGCCGAGACGCCGAGGCCCATCGACTGACTGAGACCGATCTCCGGGCCAAGGAGATTCAGGCGGACATGATCGCGCTCCGCCAGGAGCGGGAAAAGCTCAATGGCCAGCTCCTTCAAACCGCCAAGCTTATCCAGGCGAGCGAGGCCCAGCTGAGCACGATCGAGTCACGCATTCAGGAACTGGAAGAGCAGGAGAAGCTGAAGGTCGGCTCGCTCGAGGCCCGGCGCGGCTCGATGTCGGGGTTGCTCGCCGCCATGCAGCGGATGGGCCGCAATCCGCCGCCCGTCATGATCACCCGCCGCGAAGACGCCCTCTCGATGGTCCGCAGCGCCATGCTCATCGGTGCCGCCTTCCCCGAACTGCGCGCCCAGGCGCAAGTCCTGGCCGACGAGCTGGCACAGATCGTCGAGGTCAAAACCAAGATTTCCGAGGAAGCGGCGAAACTTCGTGCCGAAACGCAGCGGTTCACCGAAATGCGCGCCTCGATGGCGGCCCTGGTCGAATCCAAAAAGCAGTCACTGACCGAGCGCCAGGAAGAACTCGCCCAGGTCCGCCGCGCGACGGCGGATCTGGCTCGCAGCGTCACCGACTTGAACGACCTGATATCCGGTCAGGAAAAATTGATCGCCGAGAAAACGCGTCTCGGTGCCTATGAGCGGCAGCTTCAGGAAGAGGCAAAACGCGAGCAGGCAGTCGCTGACGCGGCGGCCCCGGCCCCGGCTTCGCCCCCGTCCTCACCCCCGCCTTTGCGGCCATCGGCCGATACCGGCAGCGAAGCCAAAGCCGCCGAGCCTTCTGCCCCTCCAGCCGATCCCAAACAGACCAAACAGGCCGCACTCCCGCCTGATAAAGCGGCGGCTAAAACCCGCTCGGACGCCCAGCCGGCGGTCACTTTGGCCCCCGGCGACCGTCTCGCGATGGCAGCGCCGGGTCGCATCCAGCCGGCTATCGCGTTCCATCTGGCGAAGGGCAGGTTGCCGCTACCGGCAGCCGGCCGTCGCGTCCTCAACTATGGTGACCGCACACAGCGCGGCAAGTCCGAGGGCATCGTCTTGGAAACCCGCAGCGGCGCCCAAATAACGGCACCGAGTGATGGTTGGGTGATGTACGCGGGCGAGTTCCGCAGCTACGGACATATCTTGATCATCAATGCCGGCGGCGGCTATCATATCCTGCTCGCCGGGCTGTCTCATACCGATGTTCAAGTTGGACAATTTGTGTTGGCAGGCGAACCGGTTGGCATGATGCCGGCCGCGCCGAAGACACTGCAGGGAAAGGCGCAGGACAACGCCCCCGTCCTGTATGTTGAGTTCCGGAAGGATCAAAAGCCGATCGATCCGGAGCCTTGGTGGGTAGCTAGCGCTAAGAAGGTGCAGGGATGAGCCGTAAATCTGATTTCGCGTTCTGGACGTTCATGACCCTGGCCGGCGTCGCTGGCGCCACCAGCGTTTTCAACGTATCGAAAACGTATTCGGCCACCTCGCCGAATTCCGAAATTTACCGCCAGCTCGACCTCTTCGGCGACGTGCTCGAACGCGTCCGCAACGACTATGTCGAAAAGCCCGACGATGCGCAGCTGATCGATAGCGCCATCAACGGCATGCTGGCCTCGCTCGACCCGCACTCCTCGTATCTCAATCCGAAGAACTTCCGCGACATGCAGGTCCAGACCCGCGGCGAGTTCGGCGGCCTCGGCATCGAAGTGACGATGGAAAACGGCGTGATCAAGGTGGTCTCGCCGATCGACGACACACCGGCGGCCAAAGCCGGTCTCCAGGCGAACGACCTCGTAACCCATCTCGACGGCGACCAGATCGTCGGGCTCACGCTCGAGCAAGCGGTTGAGAAGATGCGCGGTCCGGTCAACACGCCGATCACCCTCATGGTCGTGCGCAAAGGCCGTGACGAGCCGTTCGAGATCAAGATCGTCCGCGATGTCATTCGCATCCAAGCCGTCAAGGCGCGCCTCGAAGGCGAAGTCATCTACGCGAAAGTCTCGACCTTCAACGAGCAGACCCACGCCAGCCTCGTGAAGCAGGTCGAGGCGCTGAAGACGCAGCTCAAAGAGCAGCAGAAGGCGCCGAAAGGCTTCGTCATCGACCTGCGCAACAACCCCGGCGGATTGCTCGACCAGGCGATCTCGGTCTCCGACGACTTCCTCGAGAAGGGCGCCATCGTTCTCACCAAGGGCCGCAATCTCGAAGAGACGCAGCGCGCCAACGCCCGTTCTGGCGATATCACCGAAGGCAAACCGATTGTCGTCTTGATCAACGGCGGCTCCGCATCGGCATCGGAAATCGTCGCCGGCGCTCTCCAGGATCACAAGCGCGCAACCATCATCGGCACGCGCTCGTTCGGCAAAGGCTCGGTGCAGACGATCATTCCGCTCGGCCAGAACGGCGCCATCCGCCTGACGACGGCCCGCTACTACACGCCGGCCGGCCGTTCGATCCAGGCGAAGGGCATCGACCCCGACATGATCGTCGAGAACGAGTTGCCGGAAGAGCTGAAGCCGAAGACGCCGCAAACGCCGCGTGGCGAGGCGAGCCTGCGCGGTCACCTGCGCGGCGACCCGAACAAGAAGGAAGAAAAGAAAGAGGAGTCGGGTTCCTCGGCCTATGTCCCGCGTGAGCCGGAGAAGGACACGCAGCTGCAAGTCGCCCTCAAGCTCGCTCGCGGCGAGCAGGTCGATATCCCGAAAAAGGCGGAAGCCGCACCGGCTCCGGCCGCAACCGACAAGAAGCCAGAGGAAAAGAAGCAGTAACGCTTCGTGCCTCTGAAATCCGGATCGGGCGCCCGACACGTTTCCTCTCCCCGCTCGCGGGGAGAGGATGTCCCGAAGGGACAGGCGAGGGGGAGCATCCGCACTGAGTAGTCAACGCCTCATCCGCCAAGTCGGCACGAGGCCTCACACCCGATCCACGAAGCTATCCACCACGCGCTTCGTATCGCCGCTGTCGAACGCAA
>JAPXTA010000165.1:0-9127 GCA_033812735.1 Hyphomicrobiaceae bacterium
TGCTGTTCTAACCTCAGAGCGCTTCCGCGCCCGAGATGATTTCGATGAGCTCTTTGGTGATCTGTGCCTGACGCTGACGGTTGTACTTGATCGTCAGCTTGTTGATCATGTCGCCGGCATTGCGCGTGGCGCTGTCCATCGCCGACATGCGCGCGCCCTGCTCGGACGCGGCATTTTCGAGAAGACCGCGGAAAATCTGAGTCGTGATGTTGCGCTTCAGGAGTACGCCGAGGATCTCTTCCTCGCTTGGCTCGTACTCGTTGACGGCTTCAGCCTTCGCCGCAACTTTGTCGCCCGTCGCTTTGACTTCGGGAAGCTTCGCCGGGATGAGCTGCAGCGCCGTCGGCTTCTGCGCAATCACCGATTTGAACTCGGAGAAATAGATCGTTGCAACGTCGAACTCGCCGGCCTCGTACATCGCGAGCAACTTTTCGCTCACCCCTTCGGCGTGCGAGAAATTCAGCTGTTTGATGCCGCGGAAGTCGGTACGCTCGATGATGTTCTTGTTGAGGTCACGGCGCAGGTTGTCGGCGCCCTTCTTGCCGACGGTCATGATCTTGACCGTCTTCCCCTGCTTGAGCAGGTTGTTCGCATCCGCACGCGCCAGCTTGGCGATGTTGGAGTTGAAACCGCCGCAAAGACCGCGTTCGGCGGTCATGACGACGAGCAGATGAACCTGATCCTTGCCGGTACCGACCAGGAGTGGCGAGGCGCCTTCCTTGTTCGTCACGCGGGCGTTCAGATTGCCGAGAACCTTGTCCATGCGTTCCGCATAGGGGCGTGCGGCCTGAGCGGCTTCCTGCGCACGGCGCAGCTTTGCGGCCGCCACCATCTGCATCGCCTTGGTGATCTTTCGCGTCGCCTTCACGGAGGCGATGCGGACGCGCATGTCTTTCAGAGAGGCCATATCGTCTGCCTTGCTCCCGACGTCCCCACCTTGTCGTCATCCCCGGTCTTGGCCGGAGGGTGAACTTAACGACAAGAGCTGACTGAACGGATGATTGGGTGGTCGGGGCAAGCCCCGACCATGACGTGTCTGTTAGACAAACTGCTTCTGAACTGTTTCCACGACGCCCTTCAGCTTGGCTTCGGTCGCCGAGCTGAGATCCTTCGTGTCGCGGATGTCGTTGAGGATCGCGACGTTCGGACCGCGCAGCGAGGTGAGCAGCGCGTTCTCGAAGTCCTTCACCTTGCCGAGTGCCATCGGATCGAGATAGCCGTTGGTGCCGGCCCAGATCACGCAAACCTGCTCTTCCATCTTGAGCGGCGAGAACTGCGCCTGCTTCAAGAGTTCCGTGAGGCGCGAGCCGCGGTTCAGCAGGCGCTGCGTCGCGGCATCGAGATCCGAACCGAACTGTGCGAATGCAGCCATTTCGCGGTACTGCGCGAGCTCGCCCTTGATCTTGCCGGCGACCTTCTTCATCGCCTTCGTTTGCGCCGACGATCCGACGCGAGACACCGAGAGACCGACGTTCACGGCCGGACGGATGCCCTGATAGAAAAGGTCGGTTTCAAGGAAGATCTGGCCGTCGGTGATCGAGATCACGTTGGTCGGAATGTAAGCCGACACGTCGTTCGCCTGCGTCTCGATGACGGGTAGCGCGGTCAGCGAACCCTTGCCGGCGCCGTCGCCCATCTTCGCGGCGCGCTCGAGCAGGCGCGAGTGGAGATAGAACACGTCGCCCGGATACGCTTCGCGGCCCGGCGGGCGGCGCAGCAGCAGCGACATCTGGCGGTAGGCAACGGCCTGCTTGGACAAGTCGTCATAGATGATCACGGCGTGCATGCCGTTGTCGCGGAAGAACTCACCCATCGCGCAACCGGTGAACGGCGCGAGGAACTGCATCGGCGCCGGATCCGACGCGGTCGCGGCGACAACGATCGAGTACTCGAGAGCGCCACGCTCTTCGAGTGCCTTCACGAACTGGGCAACGGTCGAGCGCTTCTGACCGACGGCGACGTACACGCAGTAGAGCTTCTGGCTCTCGTCGTTGCCGGCGTTGAGCGGCTTCTGGTTGAGGATCGTATCGAGAGCGACAGCCGTCTTGCCGGTCTGACGATCGCCGATGATGAGCTCGCGCTGGCCGCGGCCGATCGGGATCAGCGCATCGACGGCCTTGAGACCGGTCGCCATCGGCTCGTGCACCGACTTGCGCGGAATGATGCCGGGCGCCTTGACGTCCACGCGGGCGCGCTTGGCAGACTTGATCGGGCCCTTGCCGTCGATCGGGTTGCCGAGACCATCGACAACGCGGCCGAGCAATTCCTTGCCGACCGGCACGTCCACGATGGCGCCGGTCCGCTTGACGGTGTCGCCTTCCTTGATCGAGCGGTCGTCGCCGAAGATCACGACGCCGACGTTGTCGGCTTCGAGGTTGAGCGCCATGCCGCGGATGTTGCCCGGGAACTCGACCATTTCACCGGCCTGAACCTTATCGAGGCCGTACACGCGGGCGATACCGTCGCCGACCGACAGCACCTGGCCGATTTCGGAGACCTGGGCCTCCTGGCCGAAATTCTTGATCTGCTCCTTCAGGATCGAGGAGATCTCAGCGGCGCGGATATCCATCAGCCGGTCCCTTTCATGGCAACTTTGAGTGTCGAGAGCTTGGTCTTCAGCGAAGAGTCGATCATGCGGCTGCCGACTTTAACGACGAGGCCACCGAGCAAGCTCGGATCGACTTTCGAGTGAATGGTAATGTCTTTGCCGAGCGCCTGCTTGGTCACGAAGCTTTGCAGGGTCGACTTGAGATCGGCCGTTTGAGCGTCCGAAAGTGCATGCGCGGACGACACCTCGGCGACGACCTCGCCGCGCTCGCGCGCAGCGATCGCCCGGAACGCCGCGATCATGTCGGCAACGGCAAACAGACGGCGGTTCTTGGCGAGCAACATGACGAAGTTGCCAGCGATGCCACCGATGCCAGCCTTGGAAAGAACGGCCCCGACGGCCTTGCTCTGCTCGTCGGACGAGAACACCGGACTGCGCACCAGGCGCTGCAAGTCGGCGCTCGACTCGAGGATTGTCGAAAACTTAGCCAGATCGGCCTCGACGGCGGCAACCGCCTTCTGATCGCGGGCCAAGTCGTAAAGGGCCGAGGCGTAGCGCCCCGGCACGCTTGCTGTAGATTGCTCGTCTGTCGCCACGTCGTGTGCTCTCGCCAGAACGGTTCATGTATCGGGTCACTCGCCAGGAAACACCGGCGACCGCCCCAATTTGGATGTGTCATCCGGAACACCGGATCGGGCATTCCAGGTCTAGGGAAAGGCACGCCGCGACAACGCGACGCCAGGGCGTAGCCCCCGCCGCGCCCCTCTTGAAAACCGGCGTGTCGTTAGCATGCGTCATTCGGCCCCGCAATGGTGTCCGAGATCAGTCTTACGGATCATGGATGGGGCGGGATGCCGCAGTTCCCCAAGGCCCGCTCAACCGAGCACAGCTTCCCCCAGAGCGCCCCTCAGTGCGACCCGCTCGGGAATATGGGTCGCCACAACGGCTTAAAGGTCTTAAACCTATCAAAAAGGGTAGGATTCGATGCACGCAAGCGAACTATTGCTGACACTTCTGGGAGGCGTCGCGCTTCTTCTGTGGGGTGTCCGCATGGTGCGCACCGGCATGACCCGCGCCTTCACGCCTGCCCTGCGCTCGGTCATCTCCAAGGCCAGTTCATCGCGCCTATCGGCCTTCGCGACCGGCATGGGTGTGACAGCCGTCTTGCAGAGTTCGACCGCGACCGCCCTGCTCATATCCTCGTTTGCTGGGCGCGGCCTCATCGCCCTCCCCATCGCCCTCGCCATCATGCTCGGCGCTGACGTCGGCACCACCTTGGTCGCACAAGTATTCGCATTCGACATCAAAGGCTTATGGGCGGTTCTTCTGATGGCTGGCGTAATCGCCTTCAATGCCTCCGACGACGACCGCGCCAAGGCCGGTGGCCGCATCGCCATCGGCCTCGGCCTAATGCTGCTCGCCCTGACCGTCATGGCCGGCGTTTCCGAGGCCCTGCGCGCGAGCGACACTGTCAAACTGGTGCTGCGGGCGCTTGGCGGCGAGCCCATTATCGCCGTGCTGGTCGCAGCCGGCCTCACTTGGCTCGCCCATTCGAGCCTTGCGGTCGTCTTGTTCATCATGTCGCTGACCGCCAGCGGCGCCGTCAGCCCCGCCCTCGCGGTAGCCTTGGTGCTCGGCGCCAACATCGGCGGCTCCATTGCCCCGTTCATGGCGCTATCGTCGGCCCCTGTCGCTGCCCGCCGCGTTGCCCTCGGCAATCTCGTCGCCCGCACGGCCATGGCGCTGATCGCGCTGCCTTTCGTGGCCTACTTGCCGAGCCTGGTTGCTTGGACCGCCGATCTGCCAGCGCGCCAGGTCCTGAACTTCCACACCGCATTCAATCTCGCCGTCGCACTTGTTTTCCTGCCGCTGCTCGACCCACTGGCCAAACTCGCGACCACATTTCTGCCCGCCCCCGCCGTCGCACCCGACAAGACGACCCCACAGCACCTCGATCCGACCGTGCTCGACAATCCGACCGAAGCCCTCGCCTGCGCCATGCGCGAGACGCTCAACGTCGGCGACATCGTCCTCGACATGTTGCGCCGCGCACTCCCAGCACTCGAACGCTCCGACCCCAAGTTCATCAAGGACATCGAGAAGGACGACGACCGAGTCGACACCCTGCACGAGGCGATCAAGCTCTATCTGATCAAGGCCTCGAAGGCCGACATGAGCCAGGAGCAGGGCCGCCGCTACGTCGAAATCCTCACGTTCAATACCAACCTCGAACACATCGGCGACATCATCGACAAGAACCTGATGGAGCTCGCCCAAAAACGTATCAAGAAGCGCGTCACGTTCTCGCCGGAAGGCCTCGCGGAATTGGCGAAGTTTCACGGCTCCGTCGTCGACAACATGCGGCTCGCGCTGAATGTGTTCGCGACGCGCGACGTCGCTCTCGCCCGCCGCCTGTTGCAGGAAAAAACATCCGTCCGCGCCAAGGAATTCGATGCCGCCGACAAGCATTTCGCACGCCTGCGCGACGGCCGCATGGAGAGCATCGACAGCTCGTCGATCCACCTCGACATCATCCGCGACCTGAAGCGCATCAACTCGCACCTGACCTCGGTCGCCTACCCGATCCTCGAAAGTTCAGGCGAACTCGCCGCAAGCCGCCTTCGCGAAAAGAACGCAGCAGCCGCAGCCGCGACGGCAACACCTGCCGCACCGCCCGACGCAGCACCGAAGGCCAGTTGAGACCGTCTCGATGGCCGAGAACCAACGACCATTGACGCGGCGTCAAACAATCCAGCTGAGCGTCCTCGCCATTCTCGTGGCCACCGCCGCCTACACCATTGCGACTGTACTGCAGCCGATGCTGGGCCGCGCTCTAGCGGTTGCAGCAATCGTCTTACCGCCTCTTCTGCAGCTTTGTCTCTTTTACGGACGCGGCGTGCAGCCTCAATCGACGCATCCCCTGAAGCAATTCGGTACGCACGACTACCATCAAGGCTTACTGTTCCTCGCAGCATGGGCAAGCCTTGCGGCGCTTGTGCTCTCGATACAGGCGATGCGTCTCTCGACCGGCATGACGGTGCCCGAAATCTCGCATGTGCCGTTCATGGTCCTGGCACAGACCGTTTTCATGGCCCTGATGCATCCGATTTACATCGGGCTGACCGCGACAAAACCCTGACGCTGTGCTGTACGGCACTGTCGGGAAGCCGCGGCTCTAATACGTCTTCAGCACGAACCACGCGCTAAGCGCCCTGCTGGAGATCGCAAATGTCCGAGATGCTGCTGGTCAAATCCGTCGCAACCGCCGCCGCGATCGGCACGTTCACACTGGCAGGCATCGCCACAGAACGCCTGCTCCGCCGCTTCCAAACCGCAACGATCCGCCGCGCCGCACTGATCTGTGCGTCGGCCGCAGTTGTCGCACTCGCTCTGCTGCTGATGATCAATCCCGCGCGCTGGCCAGACCCGGCCGTGAAGGTGATCGGCGACCTTTTGGCCTTCGGCACGATCGGCGCATTTCTCGTCGCCGTCCTGCTCGGCTTCACGCTGAAAGCGCGGCGGTGAGCCTCAGCGCTTCGGCGCCGAACCGGGCTTCGCTGTCGCCACGAGACGGCTGAGCCGGAACGCCACGGCGATGACTAATGCAATGACGAGGACGGCGACGAGCGGCTTGTCCTCCTTGAAGGACGTGATCGCCAGATGCGTCCCCCACACAATCATCACGGCATGAGCAGCGATGGTTGCGAAGTTTCTCAGTTTGGACCCGCCGCTCAGCATCACACCCGCCGCGTCAAACCGCCATCGACCGTGATCGTCTGCCCGGTGACGTAGCTCGCACCATCAGACAACAGGAAGGCGGCGACGGAGCCCATCTCGGCAGGCTTCGCATAACGCCCGGCCGGGATCATCGCGACACGCTCGTCTTTCACGGGGAGGCTATCGACGAAACCGGGTTCGAGCACATTCGCGCGGATGCCGGCCTTCGCATAAGTATCGGCATAGAGCTTGATCCACGCGCTCAAAGCGGGACGCAGCGTCGTCATCGGGAAATCGCCGTGCGGCTCGAACGCGAACGCCGACGAGACAGCGACGATGGCGCCGCTCTTTTGCGCCTCGAAATGCGGCGTCACGAGCCGCGCGATGCGGATGACCGGCAGCAGCGCCATGTCGAGACCGGCGTGATAATCCGCGTCTGTCAGCGCCAGCAGCTTCCCCTTCGGTGGATGCCCGACATTGACGACCGCCCCGTCGATCCGGCCGAACTTCTCCCGCGTTGCATCGACCAGCTTCGCGAGATCGGACGTTTCCGTCACGCTGCCGCGCACGCCGATCCCGCCGAGTTCGGCTGCAAGCGCGAGAACGCCTTCACCCGGCGACAACAGCCCGAGCTTCCAACCCTCAGCCGCGAGCGACCGCGCAATTCCCGCGCCGATGCCCTTGCCCGCCGCCGTCACGATCGCAACCTTGTTCGTGGTCATCTGTAAGTCCCCTTGCCTCTCTCCACGTCATGTCAGCCTTCGCGGCCATGACCACCAGAAGCTGGGCCGTAACCCACTACTCTTTCCCGCGCATCAGGCGCGCCTTCTGGCGGTTCCAGTCCTGCTTCGCCTTCGACTCGCGCTTGTCGTAGTTCTTCTTGCCCTTCGCGATGCCGATCCGAAGCTTCGCGCGGCCCTTCGCGTTGAAGTAGATCGCGAGCGGAATGATCGTCATACCTTCGCGCTCCGTCGCGAGCGCAAGCTTGGCGATCTCCTTCTTCTTCAATAGCAACTGCCGTGGTCGGCGCGTCGAATGCTGGAAGAACTGACCTGCAAGCTTGTATTCGGGGATGTAGCAGTTGATCAGGAAGATCCCGCCGCTCTCGGCGGACGCATAGCTCTCGCCGAGGTTCACGCCGCCGCCACGCAACGCCTTCACCTCCGTGCCGGTCAGCGCGATGCCGGCCTCGTAAGTGTCCTCGATAAAGTACTCGTAACGGGCCTTGCGGTTCTCCGCGACGGTCTTGTGGTCGTCTTTCTTCTTCTCTGCCATGCTGCCCTTGTGCCCGAGGCCGCGTGCCCCTGCAAGACCGCGCCGCGACAGGCGGTGGCGGTAGCGCTATAGGTAGGAAATCCTCACCGGGTTGCCAGGCCAGCACGAACAATGATGCAAAAGTCGACCATCTCCCATGACGTGGCGCCGTCCGAAGGCGACACCAACCTGACGAGCCGCCGCGCCGCCTGGCAGAATAAAGCGCTGGACGAACCGACCCGGCGCTTGCTCGCGGCCGACGAGCGCCATTTCCTCAAGCAATCCGTCTCGACCCCTTGCCTCAACGCGATTGCGAAGGCCGAGGGCATCTGGATCGAGGACGTCGCGGGACGCCGCTACATGGATTTCCACGGCAACAACGTCCACCACATCGGCTACGGCCATCCGCGCCTGAAAAAAGCCATCGCCGACCAGATGGACGCATTGTCTTTCGCCCCGCGCCGCTACGCCTGCAGCACAGCCGTCGCCTTTGCTGAGAAACTCGTCTCGATCGCACCCGCGGGCCTCGAAAAGCTTCTGCTCACGACCGGCGGCTCGGATGCCGTCGAGGTTGCCGTCAAGCTCGCCCGCACGGCCACCGGAAGATTGAAGACCCTGTCGTTCTGGGATGCCTTCCACGGCGCGGGAACCGGCGCATCGGCACTCTCAGGTGAGGCACTGTTTCGCTCCGGTCCAGCCGCCCCCCTCGTCGCAGGCGCGAGCCACGTCGCCCCGTTCGGCTGTTATCGCTGCCCCTACGGCCACAAAGTCGATGCGGATGGAAAGCCCGACCTCGCCGCCTGCAATCTCGCGTGTGCCAGCATGGTCGACTACGTGCTCGCTCGCGAGGGCGATGTCGCAGCCGTGATCGCCGAGCCGGCGCGTGCCATCCCCTATCTGCCGCCACCCGACTATTGGAAAGCCGTCCACGCCGCCTGCCGCCGCCACGGCGCACTGCTGATCTTCGACGAAATCCCGACCGGACTCGGCAAAACCGGCAAGATGTTTGCCTCGACCCACGACGGCGTCGATCCCGATATTCTCGTCCTCGGCAAGGCGCTCGGCGGCGGCATCCTGCCGATTGCCGCGGTGCTCGCCCGTGCCGATCTCGATGTCGGCGGCGACTGGGCGTTCGGCCACTACACGCACGAGAAGAACCCGGTGACGACCCGCGCCGCGCTGACGACGATCGAGATCATCGAGGACGAAAACCTCGTCGAGAATGCCGCCAAAGTCGGCGCACTGGCGCTGGACCGCTTACTCGATATGAAGCGCCGCCATACTTGCATCGGCGACGTACGGGGACGCGGCTTCTTGATCGGCGTCGAACTCGTGTCTGACCGGCAGGCCAAGACGCCGGACAGGGATCTCGCTGAGACCACGATGTACGCGGCGCTCGATCGCGGACTTTCGTTCAAGACCACGATGGGCAATGTTTTGACACTTACCCCACCACTCACCATCACCGCGGCCCAAATGCACGACGCACTCGACCGTCTCGAAGATGCTCTTGCCGCCGCGACCCGCTGAGACCACCCGATGGACGCGACCGATATTCCCTTGCGCCTAGTCGGCACCTTCTATGCGTTCGCCGGCGTTGTTGCGACG
>JAPXTA010000166.1:0-9117 GCA_033812735.1 Hyphomicrobiaceae bacterium
CCCCGATACTCCGCCCATTCGACATCACGAGCCCGCAAAATGCCAACCGACATCCTGATGCCCGCGCTGTCGCCCACCATGGAGGAGGGCAAGCTTGCGAAATGGCTCGTCACCGAAGGCAAGAAGGTGAAGCCGGGCGATATCATCGCCGAGATCGAGACCGATAAGGCGACGATGGAAGTCGAAGCCATCGACGAAGGCACGATCGGCCAGCTGCTCGTCGCCGCCGGCACCGAAGGCGTGAAGGTCAACACGCCGATCGCGACGATCCTCGCCGACGGCGAAGCCCCCGGCGCCGCCCGCGCCCCTGCCGCCGCGCCCGCTCAATCCGCAGCGCCCGCCGCAGCACCAGCCGCCGCTGCCGCCGCCATGGCCGCACCGGCCATCGTCACCCGCGCAGCCGAACCCGAAGTCCCCGCCGGCGTCGAGTTCATGAACCAGACCATGCGCGAAGCGCTCCGCGACGCCATGGCGGAAGAGATGCGGCGCGACGGCGACGTGCTGTTGATGGGCGAGGAAGTCGCGCAGTACCAGGGCGCCTACAAGGTCAGCCAAGGCCTCCTCGACGAGTTCGGTCCGAAGCGCGTCATCGACACGCCCATTACCGAACAAGGCTTTGCCGGCATCGGCGTCGGCGCTGCGTTCGCCGGCCTGAAACCAATCGTCGAGTTCATGACCTGGAACTTCGCCATGCAGGCGATCGACCAGATCATCAACTCGGCCGCGAAGACGCTCTACATGGCTGGCGGCCAGCTCGGCTGCCCCATCGTCTTCCGTGGCCCGAACGGCGCCGCCGCACGCGTCGCCGCCCAGCATTCGCAGTGCTACTCCGCTTGGTACGCCCACGTCCCCGGCTTGAAGGTCGTCGCCCCGTCGAACCCCGCCGACGCGAAGGGCCTCATGAAAGCCGCGATCCGCGACCCGAACCCCGTGCTCGTCCTCGAAAACGAAATCCTCTACGGCATCTCGGGCCCCGTGCCGAAGATGGACGATTGGATCGTGCCGATCGGTAAGGCGAAGGTCGTCCGCGAAGGCCGCCACTGCACCGTCGTCTCGTTCGCGCGCGGCATGCAGTATGCGAACGCCGCCGCCGATGCCCTCGCCAAGGAAGGCATCGAGTGCGAAGTGATCGACTTGCGCTCGATCCGCCCGCTCGACATGGCGACGATCCTAGCCTCGGTTCGCAAAACCAACCGCATCGTCACGGTCGAAGAAGCCTGGCCCGTCTGCTCGGTCGGCTCGGAAATCTGCGCCCAAGTCGCGATCCAAGCGTTCGACTATCTCGACGCCCCGCCCGCCAAGGTCAACGGCGCCGACGTGCCGATGCCCTACGCCGCCAACCTCGAAAAACTCGCCCTTCCCAACGCCGACCAAGTCGTCGCCGCGGTCAAGAGCGTGTGTTACGTTTGAACGATGCAGCTAGGTTTCGCACCAGTCGAGCAATTGACTGCCGCACTGGATGCGGCAGCAGCCGCTCGGCATGGCAAGCGTCTGCTCAACGTCCGCTATTGGTGCTGGTCCCAGGAAGAAGACTATTTGGCGATTGAGGCACCTGCCATGGATCGTGATCCAGGGTCCGCGGGCTATGCCGTGGAATTGGTGTTCGATGGCTCAGAGCCGCTGGTGCTGCGCCCATGGCACGAGCCAAGGTCGGGCGATTTCGTGCTTCGTGTTGATGACACGTCCGGTTATCGACCCGTGTGGGCACCAATCTGCGCAAATTCGTCTGCAGTGTGGGCCGGTGTCGTCGGACACGTTCTGGTCGCGCATGATATTCGCTCGTTCTCAGAAGGACCTTTCAATCTGCCGGTAACTCTGGTGCTTCGGTTTACGGATACTTCACAGCAGCGGCTCGTGATGAGCTGCGGAGACGATTTGGTTTGTGCGACAGAACAGGGCCTGGCTGCGAAACCATTTTTCCTGTCTGACGCCTCGGCCCCCCGCTGGGCGCTCGCATGACCCAATCCGCGAAACGCAATGCGACCTACGAGGATCTGAAGGTGGTTCCGCCGCACCCGCCACTGTCATCCCGGGGCTTGTACCCGGGACTGATCGCGCGGCTTGGTGCAGGCGCCGAAAATGGAAGCCCCGCTTTTTTCGTCATCCCGGCGCAGGCCGGGACCCACGGCAACGAGAGGCAGTGGCTTCGTTTGTTGGGGCGAATGATTGTCCGACGGTCATACGAGACGAGACACTTACCGTTAGCGAAACTTGTCGTGGGTCCCGGCCTGCGCCGGGAAGACGGCTATGGAGATGCGAAACCGAGCGCTCGACCAAAGGACGGCGAGGACAAGCGCCAGGATGACAAGTGGGGTATGATCGCTCCATGACCCAACCCGCCAAACGCAACGCGACCTACGACGACCTGATAGGTGTGCCGGAGCATCTGACGGCCGAGATCGTCTTTGGCGATCTCTATTTGCATCGCCACTCGGCTTCTGCCGCTGTCGCTCGCTGTGCGCTGAGCGGCGAACTCGGTGGTCCGTTTCAAATAGGCGTCGGCGGTCCAGGCGGGTTTGCGTTTATGTCGGGATCGGAACTGCATCTCGGTCCGCATGTCGTCGTGCCCGACGTTGCCGGCTGGCGCCGCGAGCGCATGCCTCACATGCCGGCGAAGGCCTACATCGAAGTCGCCCCAGATTGGATTTGCGAAATCACATCGCCGTCGACCGAGAGCGTGGACCGTGGACCGAAGCGGCGCATATACGCGACTTACGGCGTCGGCTACATGTGGCTGCTCAATCCCGTTTCCAAGTACCTCGAAGTCCATGCCTTGCTTGGCAAAGACTGGGTCCACGTCGAAACCTTTCAGGACGGCGAGGAGGTCAAGGCCCCGCCGTTCGACGCTGTCCCCTTTCAAATGGCCGACCTTTGGCCGCTTCCACCCGCCCCCGAAACTCCCGCCTGAGCACGAGCACACCATGCCGACACCCATCCTCATGCCCGCGCTATCCCCCACGATGGAGGAGGGCAAGCTCGCCAAATGGCTCGTCAAGGAAGGCGACACGGTGAAGCCCGGCAAGGTCATCGCCGAGATCGAAACCGATAAGGCGACGATGGAGGTCGAAGCGATCGACGACGGCACCATCGGCCAGATCCTCGTCGCCGCCGGAACCGAAGGCGTGAAGGTCAACACGCCGATCGCGATCCTCCTCGCCGAAGGTGAAAAGCCCGGCGCTGCAGCCCCCGCACCAAAGCCCGCCGCCGCTGCAACCCCCGCCGCTGCGCCGCCGTCCGCTCCGGTCATCCCGCTACGCCCAGCCGCGGCCGCGGCTCCAGCTCAAGCCGCCGCACCCGCCGCACACGGTGGCGGAGCCCGCGTGTTCGCCTCGCCGCTTGCCCGCCGCGTCGCCAAATCAGCCAACATCGATATCGCGGCCATCAAAGGCAGCGGCCCGTACGGCCGCATCGTCCAGCGCGACGTCGAAGCAGCCCAGAAATCCGGCGTCGTGCCGCTACGCCCGGCCGCTGCCGCGCAGCTTCCCACAACCACAGCCGCAGGCCAATCCGTCTCGCTCGCAGCCCCGATGGCCGACGACAAGGTCCTCGCGCTCTACGAAAAGGGCACCTACGAAACCGTGCCGCACGACGGCATGCGCAAGATCATCGCGCAGCGCCTGACCCAGTCGAAGCAGACGGTGCCGCACTTCTACCTGACGCTCGACTGCCGCCTCGACGAACTGCTGCGCGCGCGGGAACGCATCAACGCGGCATCGCCGAAGGACGGCCCCAAGGCCTACAAGCTCTCGGTCAACGACTTCATCATCAAGGCGATGGCGCTTGCGCTGCAACGTGTGCCAGGCGCCAACGCGACTTGGACCGAAGGCGGCATGCTCCGCCACCGTCACTCCGATGTCGGCGTCGCCGTTGCCATCGAAGGCGGCTTGTTCACGCCTGTCATCCGCCATGCCGAGCTGAAGACGCTCGCAGAGATCTCCAATGAGATGAAGGATCTCGCCGACCGCGCGAGGAAGCGCCGCCTCGCCCCGCACGAATATCAGGGCGGCACGACGTCGATCTCCAACCTCGGTATGTTCGGCATCAGCTCGTTCGACGCCGTCATCAACCCGCCGCACGCGTCGATCCTCGCCGTCGGCGCCGGCATCAAGCAGCCGGTCGTCACGGGCGACAAGATCGAGGTCGCGACCATCATGAGCTGCACGCTGTCGTGCGACCACCGCGTCGTCGACGGTGCCCTTGGCGCCGAACTCCTCAACGCCTTCAAGACCTACATCGAAGACCCGGTGCGAATGCTGGTTTGAAGATGTTCTCAGTGCCAATTCTGCGGGGGCCGCGCGTAACGTTGCGGCCGGTCGAGGAGGGCGACATCGCTGCTCGTCAAGCGCTCGGCTACGATCACGAAATTACGCGCTGCTATGGCGGCCGGAGGCGCGAGACATCGCTGATGTCCCGCAAGGAAGCCGAACACTGGATCGAAACGGTCAGGTCGTGCCGCGACGCCTGGATCATCGATGTCGGCGGTCTAATCGGTCATGTGCGCCTTCACGGACATGTCGAAGCCGACCAGCGAGCCGCACTCGCCATCGGCATCGACGATCCGCGCTATCTCGGCCAGGGCCTCGGGACCGAAGCAATCCGGCTGATGGCGGCATATGCGTTCGACGAACTCCACTTGCGCCGCTTGTCTCTTCACGTGCTCGCCTTCAACGAGCGCGCCATACGCGCGTACGAGTCCGTCGGCTTCATCATCGAAGGCCGCGAGCGCCGGGCCGCGCTGATCGACGGCGAGCGCCACGACGATATCATCATGGGCCTGCTCGACGACGAGTTCATTCGCGGCTGATCGGGCGCCTCACCAGGATGACGGTCACACCGCCCCTGGCTGCTTGACGAGCTTGCGCTCGATCAGATGAGCATAGAGCGCGCTGCCGAGCGGAATGATCTCGTCGTTGAAGTCGTACTTGTGATTGTGAACCGGCGCGCTGTTTACGCCGTTGCCGACGTTGATGTACGCGCCTGGCACCTTTTCCAGCATGAACGCGAAGTCCTCCGACGCCGTCGCCGGCGCCTTGTTGCGATCGACTTTCGAGTCCCCGACGAGCGCGGCGGCCGTATCTGCGATCGCCTGAACGCCGTCCTTGCTGTTGATGAGCGGCGCGAAGATCAGCCGGAAATCGAAGGTCGCTTGCACGCCGAGGCCTGCCGCCACGCCTTCGACCACGCGCTTCATAGCCTTTTCGATCGTGGTCATGGTCTCGCGCTTCATCGTCCGCACAGTACCACCCATCGTCGCCGACTGTGGAATGACGTTGTAGGCGTCGCCGCTCTGAATTTTGGTGATCGACACGACGCCCATGTCGAGCGGCGGCACGTTGCGCGCGACGACCGTCTGTAGCGCGGTGGCGATGTGACAGGCAGCAACCACCGGATCGAGCGAATCCTCGGGACGTGCGCCATGCGCGCCCTTGCCCGTGATGGTGATGTCGAAGAACGCGCCGCCCGCCATGCCCGTCCCCGGCGCAATCGCGAACTGGCCCACAGGCATCCCCGGCGCGTTGTGCATGCCGAAGATCTCGTCGCACGGAAACCGCTCGAACAAGCCGTCTTCGAGCATCGCCAGCGCGCCGCCCATACCTTCCTCGCCCGGCTGGAAGATGAAGTTGACGGTGCCGTTAAAGGACTTGGTCTCCGCCAGATACTTCGCCGCGCCGAGCAGCATCGTCGTGTGCCCGTCATGTCCGCAGGCGTGCATCACGCCCTTGGTCTGGCTCGCGTAGGGTACACCCGTCGCTTCAACGATCGGCAGCGCATCCATGTCGGCGCGCAGCCCGATGCGGCCCGGTCCATTACCGTTGCGCAAAACACCGACAACGCCTGTCTTGCCGACATTGCGATGGACCTCGATACCCCAGGACTCCAACAATTTCGCGACGAGGTCCGCCGTCCGCACCTCCGTCATCCCGATCTCAGGATGCGTATGGATATCGCGCCGGATCACCGTGAGTTCCGGATGATAGGTGCGGATCTTGTCGATGGTTTTGTTGGCGTCGGTCATGGCTATCCCTGGTCCTGAGTCGGCGTCATCTTGCCAATGTTATTCGGCCGCAACCGGCTCTTGCAGCAATGTTTCGCCGGGTCTGACGCGCGTGAACTGCACGGGTGCGAGGCTCATCTCCGTTCTGCCGCCCGCTGACGTCGCGACCGTGAAAGCCGACGTCGCCATGTCGCCTTCTCCCGGGAAGTCGCTGCGGAAATGCGCCCCGCGGCTGTTCTCGCGGGCGAGCGCGGCCGTCGTGACGACCTTCGACATTTCGATCTGCGAGCGCAGGTTGAGCCAGTCGTGCCAAGTCATGTTGAACGCCCGCACGCCGTCCGCGCAACCCGCCGCGAGGAGATCCGCTTCGAGCCCGTCCAGTTCGCCCGCCGCCCGCGTCAACGACGCCGCGTCGCGAATGATGCCAACGTCGTCCCACATCAGATCGAGCAAGCGGTCACGGATCTTGTTGAGGAACTTGGGCGGCTTTGAGAACGGATATTGTGCACGCGCCGCCTCGGCCGCGAGTACATCTTCATCCACGGCACGACGTCCAAGCCCCGCCTTGATTGCCGCGGCCATCGTCTCGCCGGCAATGCCGCCGAACACCGTCGAATTCGCGACTCCGTTGCCGCCGAGCCGGTTGGCGCCATGCACGCCGCCGGCATCCTCGCCCGCAACGTACAATCCTTCGAGCGCCGTCGACGTGTCGACCGCGCATACAACGCCCCCCATCAGATAGTGAGCCGTCGGCACCACCTCGACGAGACCGCCTGCAAGATCGAACCCGCAATCGGCGCAGCGCTCCACCATGCCCTTGAACTGGCGGCGCACCTTGTCCGGCCCAAGATGTCCCATTGAAATATAGAGACCGCCCTGCGGAGTCGTTTTGCCGGCCCGCATCTCCGAGAACATCGACCGCGAGACGATGTCGCGCGTCGCTCGCTCGCCGCGCGGATCGTATTCGAACATGAAGCGTTGTTTGGCCCCGTTGAGCAGGTATCCGCCCGCCCCTCGCAGCCCTTCCTCGATGATCGTACCGGTCATCCGCGTATCCGCGCCTGCCAGAACGCCGGTCGGATGGAACTGCACCATCTCCATATCGCGCAGCGCGAGCCCCACCCGCAGCGCCGTGGCGAGCCCGTCCATGCTCTTGTCGCCGGAAGGTGTGTGGTACTTATACATTGTTGGCCCGCCGCCCGTCGCCAGCAGGACCGCCTTCGCTTCGACGAACACTAGTCCGCCGGTACGCACATCGATCATCAGCACCCCGGCGATACCCTTGCCGCCGCGTGCCGGAATGAGTGCCACGGCGCGATGCTCTTCGAGCCGCTCGATCGGCCGCGCCCAAACCTGCTCCATCAGCCGGTTGATGATCTCGATGCCGGTGAGGTCGCCTTTGTGCACGGTGCGGTCGAACGTCTGCCCGGCGAAGGCCTTGCCGTGCAGCGATCCATCCGGGTTGCGATCGAAAAAGCAGCCGATCTCGTTCTCGAGTTCACGCACGCGCTCGATCGCCTTTGTCACCAGCGTCCAAGCCATTTCTTGGTCGGGCAGCCACTTCCCGCCCTCGATGGTGTCCATGAAATGGCGTTCTATGGAATCGCCCTTGTGCAGCGCGACATTGTAGCCGCCCTGCACCATGCGCGTGCACCCCGACTTGCCCAACAACCCCTTTGTGGCGACCGTAATGCGCAGATCCCGGTTAGCTTGGAACGCATGCAAAGCTGCGAATAGACCCGCCCCGCCCGAACCCAGGATGAGAACGTCGGTAGAGCGTCGAAGCAGGGTCATGGGGTGTGTACTCGCCAAGATCGAAGACGAGACTGTAGCTGAGGCTCGCGCTCGTTCAAGCCGCCGTCTTGGGTCTCGAACAGGGCCGCAGACCGGGCAAGGCACCCTTGCGAAGGTGTACCTCGAGCCGCGTTGAAATCTATAATGTGTAGTGTAATGTTCAATTGCGAAGTAAATGCCAAGGTAGCGGTATCGGTTCAAAGTATTTGTCACCTGCGTTTGGTAGGGCGTTATACCAATGGCGGAGTTCTCTCGTTTAATCGTCGACGAGCGAGGCGCGTTCTGGACTCTCGGAGACGACTTCAAGCGTCACATCGGTACAGTGCGCGATGATTCCGATTTGGCGACCTACTGCGTCGCAAAGCTGGGCTACATCGTCATCGAAGTGAAGGCGAGCCGCGCGACCTTCATCAATTTCTGCGAGGACATCGTTGCGCCGGTGGCCCTCGTCTCGGTCATGCAGTGGATGCACGATCAGCCCGATAGTCGCTTCGTGTTCAACCAGGGCGGCATCAATAAAAAGCCGTTTCTGGTTCCCTCGCTGGCACACGCGAGAAAGCGGCTGGGTGACCTCATTCAAGCGGCAACACCCGCATTCGGCTTTGAGACGGTTGAGCTTGCCGCCGATGCATCGCCCTTCCGCAAGGTTTGGCGCGTGGCCCAGGATATTCATCTGGCCGACGATATGCCGATGAGCCTGAAGGTCAGGTTGCTCGACAAATTATTCGAGGGCCGCTTCACGCTGTCTGAGCGCGACAGCGCGACTGGCGACTTCAACATTACGGCGGTGGGAACGGCGATCCTGCAATATCAGTTCGCCGATTGCGACCGCTACTCGACGTTTCGCGACATGCACGACCGCGACTATGGCGAATGGATCGCCGACGATCTGATGCGCTTGCGCGCCGGCGAAAAACCGATCTTTCAGCTGGTATCAGCCCCTCTGAAGTTTCCGGACCGTCCCAATCGCGAGCTGCATCGCTACTCAAGACTTCTGTTCGCTCCGAACATCGACGGGCGCCAGCGTCTGCTGACCGCGTCCGTCGTGTGTTGAGAGGCTCGCGAGCAGCTTCGCTGTGTCCAGTCCGACCCGTCCCTCTAGGTAGGAACGGGTCATCCAGACAAGCGAGCCTTCCCACGTCATCCGTCCATTCGTCATGAACGAGAAGTGCGGTTCTGCAGCCTCGAAATTGTAGATGTCCGAAATGTCGGGACGCAGAAACACGTCGCGGACGATCGACAGGATGACAGGCACACCCCAGATCGCGACCGCAGCATAGTAGGAGATTTTCGGCACGACCGCCGTCAGCCCCGATCCTCTCATTGAC
>JAPXTA010000167.1:0-8827 GCA_033812735.1 Hyphomicrobiaceae bacterium
TCTGATCCGTCCAGATCCAGCAGTCTGCGCGACCGCAGGTGCCGCTTGCGGCAGAAAATCCTTGTCTAGCGCTCGGATACAGGCGATCTTCACCTCAAACGACACGCCACTTGGGGAATGCAGGTTGAACACGCTCGGCGATGCCAAGCAGCGTCTGCACGTGATGGCCGACTTCGTGCGCGATCACATAGGCTTGCGCGAAGTCGCCGGGTGCCCGGAACTTGCGCTTCAGTTCCTCGTAGAAGACCAGATCGATATAGACCTTCTGGTCGAGCGGGCAATAGAACGGCCCCATCGCCGAGGCGCCCAAACCGCATGCGGTCTGTGTTCGCCCTGTGAACAATACCAGCGGCGGCTTCTGATAGCGGCGCCCGACTTGCGCGAAAACCTCGTCCCAGACGTCCTCGGTATCCTTGAGCACCCGCGCGACGAACACCCGCATCTCATCCTGCGCCTGCGGCACCTGCTGACGCTGGCCGGCAGGTGCAGGAAGACCCGGAATTCCGTTACCAGACGTCTGACGGCTGCCGGGCTCCATGCGCGGCATCTGCGGCAGGTTCGGCATGTTGCCACCGCCGCCCCCGCCCGTCAAAATATCGAGCGGATTGAACCCGAACAGCAGCATGATCGCGCCGATGATCAGCATGGTCGTCAGCGAGAAGCCGCCGCCCTTGCCGATCGGGAGGGGGAACGGCATCCCCCCACCCATGCCGCCAGACATGCCTCCGCCCTGCCCGCGGCGATCCTCGATATTCTCGCTTTGCTTGTCGCGCTCGTCGTACCGCATGGGCTCACCTATTTTTCGAGCGGGCGCCGTGGCCAGCACTCCGCACTTCGATCGAGGTCCGTTGTGCCCGAAGCAACTTGAGCGGGCAAGTGGCGCCTCGTCGGCTGGATTTGAAAGCGCGACCACCTTATAAGAGGCGGCGATGTCGCGCGAGCGACCAACCGAAACACAAGTTCGCCCATTTGGGTTCCTGAGATACCATGGCCGGCCATTCCCAATTCAAGAATATCATGCACCGCAAGGGCAAGGTGGACGCGGTTCGCGCCCGCCTGTTTGCCCGCTTTTCCCGCGAAATTACGGTCGCTGCGAAATCCGGCCTACCCGACCCGGACATGAACCCGCGTCTGCGGCTCGCGATCCAGAACGCCCGTGCGGAAAATATGCCGAAGGACAATATCGAGCGCGCCATCAAAAAGGCGGCCGGTGGCGCGGGCGAGAACTATGACGCGGTGCGGTACGAGGGCTACGGCCCTGGCGGCGTCGCCATCATTGTCGAAACCCTCACCGACAATCGCAACCGCACCGGCGGTGAGGTCCGCGCGGCTTTCACAAAACATGGCGGCAATCTTGGCGCAACCGGCGCCGTGAGCCATGGCTTCGTCCATGTCGGCGAAATCGTCTACAAGCCCGAAGCGGGCACTGCCGATGCGATCCTTGAAGCTGCTATCGATGCCGGCGCCGACGACGTCGTCTCGGATGACACGGGTCACACCATCACGACACCCTTCGATGGCCTCGGCACCGTCGCAGCTGCTTTGCAGGAAAAACTCGGCGCGCCGACGTCTGTGAAGGCCGTATGGGTGCCGAACCTGACGACTTCGGTCGATGCCGAGAAGGCAGAAGCGATCATGAAGCTACTGAACGCGCTTGAAGAACTCGACGATAGCCAAGCCGTATTCTCGAATGTCGAAGTCGACGAAGCGACGCTCGCCAAGCTGAGCGCCGCTTAAACCCGTTCCGGCTATTTCATCGGAACGGCCACGGTCACCACAGCGAGCGGCTTTTGATCCGGCTCGCCGAGGCCGACCATGCGCACTTGAAAGGTTCCAGGCTGCTTGTAGCGGTGCGCGGTCCGCGTCTCGCGACAGCCTTCTCCACCGCGGCAGATGAGCTGCCGATCACCGTCTCCAAATTCGAGAAACACACCGCCGAAGTAGGTGATCCCGCCGCCATTGGCGACAATGCTGACGTCCAGGCCATCACCGCCGGCACGTGAAACGGCGAGGGATGCTGCCGGCTTCTGTGCCTGCACCATCGGCGTGCCATCCCCATTGGTCATTGCGGCCCCAGCGGCCATCGCCATCAACAGTGCAGTTTTGAAGCGCATATCAGGTTGGCTCCGATGGATATGGTCAAGCCGCCAAAGGTGACCTCATCCTCGCCGCTGCAACATGAACCAAGACCGAACGCCGGACCAGCACGCGTTTGCCGGCCGGTGCTATTCCAAGGGGAAATCCGATGCACGGCAAACGTCCGAGTGTCTCGTCGTTGAACGGTGTCGTGGCAGCGGCCCATCCCCACGCGGCGCGGGCGGGCGCAAAAATCCTCGAGAAGGGCGGCAACGCCTTCGACGCCGTGGCGGCAACGGCGGCTGCGCTGAACGTTGTCGAGCCCTATATGTCGAGCTTCGGCGGCATGGGCCTCGCTTGCATGTGGATCGCCAAGGAAAAGAAGGTCCGCGCGTTGAATTTCGTGCCGCCGGTCCCCGCCAAGTTCCCGGTCGAGAAGTTCAAGACCCGCAGCGAACTCAATCGCGGCGCCCAGTCGGTCGGCACGCCCGGCAACCTCGCCGGCTGGGCGGAACTCAACAAGAAATACGGCAAGCTGCCGCTCGGCGATTGCCTCGAACCGGCGATCGCGCTCGCCCGCGACGGCTATCCGATCACCGAGTTCAACGTCGAGGAGACTAACCTCACCGGCCCCGAACTTGCCAAGTATCCGGACCTCTATGGCCCCTGGGTCAAAACCTATACCGATGGCAGCGGCACCGTGAAGCTCGGCGGCGTGCTTCGCCAACCGGACCTCGCGAAGACGTTCGAAGCCATCGCCAAGATAGGCCCGCAGCACCTCTATGGCGGCGCGCTTGGCAAGACGGCGGTCGACCATTTGCAGGCCAACGGCGGCAGCCTCACGATGGCCGACCTCGAAGCCATGCTCGGAGCCACCGCTCCGGTCTGGAGCGACGGCATGCCGGTGAAATATCGCGACCTCACCGTCCACACCCCGCCACCGCCATGCGAAGGCTTCCAGTTCCTGCTGGCGCTGCGGATTCTCGACGGCTTCGACATCGCACGCCTGCAAAACAACGGTATCGAGCATCTCGACATCGTCGTTCGCGCCATCCGTCTCGCGGCCGGTGTCCGCATTGCGAACAACTTCGCCTCGCCCGACAAGGCCGCCGAGTTGATGAGCGATGCCAACGTCGCCAAGCTCCGCGACCGCGTCCGCGACGGCAAGCCGATCGACGGCCCGACCGAACAGTGGGTGGCCCCGCCGCCCGGCTACAAGGGCGGCGAGCATCACACCACGTCGTTCTCCATCGCCGACAGCGAAGGCAACCTCGTCTGTGTGACACAGAGCATCGGCTCGCCCTTCGGCTCGGGCGTCATCGTCCCCGGCGCCGGCTTATGCCTCAACAACTTCCTGTTCTGGGCCGATGTGCAGCCCAACTCGCCGAACCGGACGAAGCCCGGCGCCGCACTACCCATGTGCATGTCGCCGACCATCTCGACCCGCGACGGCAAACCCGTGCTCGCACTCGGCACTCCCGGCAGCTACGGCATCATGCAGACCCAGGTACAGGCCCTCGTCCAGCACGTCGACTTTGGCCACTCGATCCAGAACGCCATCGAGCAGCCGCGTGCCCGCCTCTGGGATGGCCGCGCTGTCGAATTCGAGACCCGTATCGCGCCCGAGACGCTCTCGGCCCTGCGCTATCGCGGCCACGAAGTCATTCCCGGCGAAGCCTGGACCATGCGCGTCGGCGGCATGCAGGGTGTCGCCGTCGATCCGGCAACCGGTGTCAAAACCGGCGGCGCCGACCCCCGTCGCGACAGCTACGTCGTGCCGGTGTAAACCCTCGGGAATCCCCCTCCCCTCGATGGGGAGGGGTTACGGGTGGGGTGAAGCTTCCACAATCGTGTCCGGCCGCCATGGGGTGTTCCCCGCCGTGATGGTGACTGCTAGTCTGCCCGCCGAGCGTTCCCGCACCTCGAGAAGGGGGGACGCAAGTCAACGGAGGGACTGATGTATCGTCGTACGTTCATGGGCGCAGCCGTAGCCGCGCTCCTTGCAGCAGGCAGCGCAACGGCCCAGGCACAAACCAAGTGGAACCTGCCGGCTGCATATCCGGCCAGCAACTACCATAGCGAAAACCTCATCCAATTCGCCAAGGACGTCGAGGCCGCGACCGGTGGCAAGCTCGCCATAACAGTCCATCCCGGCGCCTCGCTGTTCAAGGCCCCCGAAATCAAACGCGCCGTCGCGACCGGCCAGGCTCAGATCGGCGAAGTCCTGATCTCGATCCACGAAAACGAAGATCCGATTTTCGGCATCGACGTCGTCCCCTTCCTCGCGACAAGCTTCAAGGACAGCAAGAAGCTTTGGGAGGCCTCCAAGGCCGCAACCGAAAAGAAACTCGCGTCGCAAGGCCTGATGGTGCTGATGGTCGTGCCGTGGGGCCCGCAGGGCATCTACGCCAAGAAGGATCTGAACTCGGTCGCCGATATGAAGGGACTGAAGTTCCGCTCCTACAACGCCGGTACGAGCCGCATCGCCGAACTCGCCGGTGCCCAGCCGGTGACGATTCAGGCGGCCGAACTCGCGCAAGCCCTCGCCACCGGCGTCGCCGATAGCTTCATCTCATCGGGCTCGACCGGCTATGACAGCAAGGTCTGGGAAAGCCTGACCCACTGGTACGACACACAGGCCTGGATTCCGAAGAACATCACTTTTGTGAACAAGGCCGCGTTCGATGCCCTGCCGAAAGACCAGCAGGACGCATTGCTCAAAGCCGCAAAGGCCGGCGAAGAGCGCGGTTGGAAGATCGCCGAGGAAAAGGCTGGTTGGTACATCACTGAGCTGAAGGCGAAGGGCATGAAAGTCCAGCCGCCGTCGCCGGAATTCGCAGCCGGCCTCAAGAAGTTCGGCGAAGACCTGACGGCAACCTGGCTCAAGAAGGCCGGCGCCGATGGCCAAGCGATCATCGACGCCTTCAAAAAGTGATCGCGAAGCAGTTTTGACGACATGCGTCCCGGCCACGGCGGAAGCTGTGCGCCGGGCGTCTTTTTGGGTCGATCGAGGTTAATCCATGACGCGCGTTGAATTTCGCCTCTGACGGCGATCGACCCGCCGCCGCACCCACCCATCTGCCCGATGGTAAACGCCGAAATTTGACGCGCCCAAATCCCTTGGCGGGCCATTCGCCCAATTCGGCTGCGCTCAGCCGCCCTCAGCCGCCCGGCGCACCCTGGGTGTTGACATACAGCGCATACACCGACTGGCTCGCCGCCATGAACAGCCGGTTCCGCTTGAGCCCGCCGAAACAAACGTTCGCGCACCGCTCCGGCAGCAGGATCTGGCCGATCTTCGCACCATCGGGCGCGAACACCACGACCCCATCGAGTTCCGCTGACCCCATCCCCCAGCCGCACCACAGATTGCCGTCGATATCGCAGCGCATGCCGTCGGGTGTCCCCGGACCCGCATCGATGACGACCCGCCGGTTCGACAGTGTCTTGCCGTCGCCACTGACGTCGTAGGCGATGATCTTGCGCGTCGGCACGCCGCGGCTCTCGACGATGTAGAGGATCTTTTCGTCAGGCGAGAAACAGAGCCCGTTCGGCCCGAGAACGTCGTCCGACACGATGTTGGTCTTGCCGGTCGCCGGGTCCCAGCGATACGTCCGCATCGGCAGTTCCGGCTCCGCCATGTAGCCTTCATACCAGCCGAGAATGCCGAACTCCGGATCGCTGAACCACACCGACCCGTCCGACTTCACCACGACATCGTTCGGCGAATTGAGCCGCTTGCCGCCGATGTTGTCGCATAGCACGGTGATCGACCCGTCGTATTCAGTCCGCGTCACGCGCCGTCCGCCGTGCTCGCACGAAACGAGCCGTCCCTGCCGGTCGCGCGTATTGCCGTTCGCGAAGTTCGATGGCCTTCGGAAGTTGGAAACAGTGCCCGTTTCCTCGTCCCAGCGGACGATGCGGTTGTTCGGGATGTCGGACCACAGGAGATAACGCCCATCACCGAACCACACCGGCCCTTCCGCCCACCGGCAGCCGGTCGCGATCCGCTCCACGGCGGACAGCTTGAGGTGATATTTCTCGAACCGCTTGTCGTGCGCGATGATCGCCGGATCAGGGTAGCGCGACGCACCCGGCCAGCGTTCCTTCATCCGTGCATCGAGATCGGTCATCAGGCGTTTCCGGTTTGGCTGTTATTGATCACGTTTTGAACTTCGCGCCGAGGCCCCAGCCCACCGCGAAGCCCGCGACGAGCGCGATCGCATTGACGAGCATGAACACCGCCGCATGCAGGTTGGCGACCGCATCAGGGCTCTCGAACGTCATCGACCGCACGACGGCACTCGCGATCGGTGACGAGATGAAGAACGTCGCCGCACCGGCAAAGACGATCGCGGTGATCATGGCGATGAGATAGCGCATCTAGGACACTCCTGCGGCTCGGGCTCGAATCCCCTCTCCCCGTGAACGGGGAGAGGGTTAGGGTGAGGGGCGGCCACGTGCTCGCTCTATTTCACATCCCAAAACCACACTTCTCTCGCCTCGGCATAGTTTGAATAGTACCCCGCCCACGAGAACCATTCCATCAGCCACTTCGTCGACGAGCGATAGCCGTTCCACACATCAATGTGGTCGCCGGTCGCATTCGCCTCGCCCGTCCGCCGCCAATAGTCCTTGATGTAGATGATGCCGGTCCGTCCGAGGATCTTCGGATAAAAATTCTGTGCATCCGCCCCGACGATCTTCTCGACTTTTCCGATGCCCGGAATGCTCGCGCCAGCAAGCGCATTGGCGAGATCCTGCGCACGAAAATAATGCATCTCGTCGGGCGAATGCACGCCGCATGTTCCGACGCCGCGCAGCATGGCGGGCGTAATGCCGGCGTGTTTCAAACACACGCCCATCCGGATCGCGCACTGGTTCGAGAACACGGGATACCCAGCCGATATCCCTTTCCCTTCGAGGCTCACCAGCGTCTGCGGCGCGATGCACGGATACGTCGTCGCAAGGTTCGCCGGATGCCGGTACCACAAGTCCGAAAACTCAACCATCGAGTCCCTTCCGTACCCCGGTCGCCACGCCGTCGGCACGAACTATAGGTGATACTGGCATCCTCGCAAAGCCGCCTGCCGCATCGACCAAGACAGCGCCGGTGACTCGCACCCGCCCCCTTGCTATACCCAACAAGGGACCGCACCACAGCGGCCGAAGGGGAACAGGAGCAGCGAGCATGGCGGCGACAACCGCTGACGATGGCGTCTTGCTGCGTCTCGAACACCTCTCGAAATCGTTCCCAGGCGTGAAGGCGGTCGACGGCGTCTCGCTCACCGTTGCTAGCGGAACCATCCACGCGCTCTTGGGCGAGAACGGCGCCGGCAAATCCACGCTCGTCAAGATGATCTACGGCGTGCTCCGCCCCGACACCGGCAGCATGACGTTCGCAGGCGAACCCTATGCGCCGCACCGCCCGATCGACGCGAGGAAGCGCGGCATCGGCATGGTGTTCCAGCACTTCTCGCTGTTCGACGCGCTCACAGTTACTGAGAATGTCGCGCTCGGCCTCGACGTCCCGGCGAACGACGAACTCGCGCAAAAGATTGCCGAAGTCTCCCGCACCTACGGCCTTGATCTCACCGGCACGCATCTCGTCGGCGAACTCTCCGTCGGCGAACGCCAGCGGATCGAGATCGTTCGCTGCTTGCTACAGAATCCACGCCTCATCATCATGGACGAGCCGACGTCGGTGCTGACGCCGCAGGAAGCCGACAAGCTCTTCGAGACGCTGCGCCGCCTCGCATCCGAAGGCCGCTCGATCCTCTACATCTCGCACAAGCTCGAAGAAATCCGTGCGCTCTGTTCGCGCGCGACGGTGCTGCGCGGCGGCAAGCTCGTCGCCGACTGCGACCCGCGCCAGGAAACCGCGAAAAGTCTCGCCGAAATGATGATCGGCGCGACGCTGAAACAAGCCGAGCGGTCCACACCCGGCAATGGCCCCGTCCGCCTCGCGGTGAAAAATCTCTCGCTATCGGCTGCGAGCCAATTCGGCGTGTCGCTCCAGAATATTTCGTTCGACGTCAGAGGCGGCGAGATCCTCGGCATCGCCGGAGTCGCCGGCAACGGCCAGAACGAACTGATGGAAGCGCTGATCGGCGAAGAGCCAGCGAACACGGCAAACGCCATCGCCATCGATGGTGTAAGCCTCGGCAGCCACGGCCCGACCGCCCGGCGACGCCACGGCATGGCGTTCGTCCCGGAAGAGCGGCTTGGCCATGGCGCCGTCCCGGCGATGAGTCTGACAGAGAACGTCCTTCTCTCGCACGGTGGGCGCGGCTTCATCGATTGGAGCGCCATCGCCGAACAGGCGCGCGGCATCGTCAACCGCTTCGGCGTTCGTACCGCCGGCGTCGATCACGCCGCGCAAAGCCTCTCCGGCGGCAACTTGCAGAAGTTCATCGTCGGCCGCGAAGTCGTCACCAACCCTGCCGTGTTCATCGCCTCGCAGCCGACGTGGGGCGTCGATGCGGGCGCCGCGGCCTTCGTCCGCAAGGTGCTGATCGAGCTTGCGGCGAGTGGCGCTGCTGTCCTCGTCATCTCGCAGGATCTGGACGAGCTGTTCGAGATCGCCGGCCGCATCGCCGTCATCGCCGAGGGGCGCCTGTCGCCCGCGCGGCCCGTCGAGGAGCTGACCATCGAGGCCATCGGTCTGGCGATGGGCGGTCACGCTTCGGAAAGGGCCCGGCATGCTTAGGCTCGAGCCCCGCCGCTCGCCCTCTCGAGCGATGCTCTATCT
>JAPXTA010000168.1:0-8806 GCA_033812735.1 Hyphomicrobiaceae bacterium
CGCAAGCGTTCATCCGTCGTGACCCTGATGTCCGTTTTCATGCGCCGAGCTTGCATGATTTGCACGGCCATGGGAATCCACCGTCAGGGACGGAACACTAGGGTCGTCTGCGAAATCTTGTGGGCTTGGCGAATTCGACGCAGGCGAAAGCCGATGCTGTTTTCATTTTGCTTCACAAGTATACTCCTTATATTTTAGATGTTGTGCGATAATAGTCTCATGTCGATCCAGAGTGTCAAAATGAAATCGATACCAGAAAAGCAAATCGACGAGTGTTTCAGGGGCGCGCGATTTGCTTGCTGACGCGCCGTCGCGAAGTGAGTGCGGAATGGCGCGAAGGTCGCAGTCACCACCGCAGTAGGTGCGGCGGGTTTGGGGCGACACGGATTGCGCGCTGGTCCACATTCGGAGTCAGCGTTGCGCCGGCTCTAGTTTTGACCGAGCCGGACGAGTTCAATGTAGTAAGGTCGCTGTTCAAAAAGCCGAGTTCCGTTAGGATGAGGTTCTGACGTTGCTATCAATGTATGTGTAGTCGGACGTTCGGTTCCCATGGAGTTTTATGCGCATTCCGGACAACGCCGTGATCTCGGCGACTGGCAGCGCCTCGATGAGCATGCGCACAATGTGGCGCGCCTCGCCGCCAAATTCGCGGCTCCGATCGGGCTGGAGCGGGCGGCCTATCTCGCTGGTCTGCTGCACGATCTGGGCAAGTATACGCCGGCATTTCAGGCCCGCCTTGCCGGTGCCGGCGAGGGCGTGGATCATTCGACAGCGGGTGCGGCACACGTAGCGGACATCGCCGCGCAAAACGTGCACGACATGCTGATCGCGCAGTTGATCGGCTACGCCATCCTCGGGCATCACGCGGGCCTGCCGGACAGGTTGGGACATGCGGGCTTCGAGGAGCGCATCGAGCGGTTTCGTGCCGATCCGCGACGTGCTGTCGAGTCGATATGGCGCGCTGAACTCCAACCCGACGGTTCGGGTCTCTTGCCTGGCAAGTTCAATGCGGCTCGTCGACACCTGCCATTCCAGTTCGCCGTCATGGCGCGCATGATCTTTTCCTGCCTTGTCGACGCGGACTTCAAGGACACGGAAGCGTTCTACTGCGGGATCGAGGGGATCCAGAAAAATCGCGACTGGCCGGCACTGCCCGATCTGCTGCCGTCACTCCGGTCGCGCTTCGACGATCACACGGCGGGCCTCGGTGGCGGGAACACAACCATCAACGCGCTTCGGACCGAAATCCTGAGCCACGTCAGGTCGAAGGCGAGCGAGGCCCCTGGCATGTTCACGCTGACGGTGCCGACGGGCGGCGGCAAGACGTTGGCGTCTCTCGGCTTCGCGCTCGATCACGCCAAGGCGCACGGACATCGCCGAATCATCTATGCTATTCCCTTCACGTCGATCATCGATCAGACGGCGACGATCTTTCGCAACGTGCTCGGCGGTGGCGACGACATCGTTCTAGAGCATCATTCAGCCATCGACGAGGAAGCGTCACGATATCGTAGCGACGTGCCGAGCCGCGACAAGCTCAAGTTGGCCATGGAGGACTGGGCCGCTCCCGTCGTCGTGACGACCAACGTGCAGTTCTTCGAGAGCCTTTTCGCGGCGCGGCCGTCGCGTGCGCGTAAGCTGCACAACATCGCCCGCAGCGTGATCATTCTCGACGAGGCGCAGACCATCCCTCGGCCGCTGCTGATGCCGTGCATTCGCGTCCTCGACGAGCTGGCGCGCAACTACGGCTGCACCATCGTGCTATGTACCGCAACTCAGCCCGCGCTCGACCAGGCGCAGCTCACAGGTGGTCTGCCCTTGCACGGTCGCGAGCTGGCGCCCGATCCACTGCGGCTGTCGAAAGCGCTGCGACGCGCGGATATCCGCCGCGCGGGCGACATGACGAATGCGGAGCTGGTCGGTGAGCTGCGGGATCAGCCGCAAGCCCTGGTGATCGTAAACAGCCGCAAGCACGCCTACGAACTCTACATGGACGCGATCGCCGCCGGACTTGACGGAGTCGTCCACCTCTCCACCCGGCAATGCGCAGCAGATCGGCGGCTCATCCTGGCGGATGTGCGAGAACGCCTGAAGCGCGATGACCAACCGTGCCGCGTGATCGCCACGAGCCTGATCGAGGCCGGCGTCGATGTCGATTTTCCGCGCGTCTGGCGTGCCGAAGCCGGGCTCGACCAGATCATCCAGGCGGCCGGGCGCTGCAATCGCGAGGGGCGGCGCGCGAGAGAACAGAGCATGGTCACCGTATTCTCGACGCCGGGCTACGGCACGCCACCCGAGATCAAGGGATTGGTGGGCGACATGGTGAGGACGGCGAGTGCGGTGCCGGACTTGATGTCGCTCGAAGCGATCGAACGCTTCTTCTCCGAAGCCTACTGGCGGCTCGGATCGGACAGGCTCGATGCTGAGAAGATCGTGCAAATGTTCGGCATGGGACTGCGCGGTCCGATATTCGACTTCCGTGACGCGGCCCAGAAATTCCGTATGATCGAGAGCGGCATGGTGCCGATCATCGTGACGTTCGATGACGCTGCGAAGGAAGCGGTGGGCAAACTGTCGCTCCCTGATATTCCGTCTGGATATTTGGCGCGTCGGTTGCAAAACTACGTCGTGCAGGTGCCCCCGAAGGCCCGGGACGTGCTGGTGGCAAATGAACATGTCGCGTTCGCTCATCCGCAGCTTCGCGGCGACCAGTTCGCCGTGCTGCAGACGCCGTCGCTGTACCGGGAGGACGTGGGGCTGATGTGGGAGGACGCGGAGTATTTGGGCATTGAGAGCCCGATTATTTGATAGCGGGCAGGCCGAATGCTCCGACCCGCCCGTTCGCCTGAGCATAACCCAATCGCGGAAACGGTTTCGATCCACACGCAATCTTATGCGCGACACGCCTTCCCCTTCATATCGGCTCGAGGTCCAATTCGAACTCGATTTTGAGCGGTCCAATCCTAATGCGCAGCGCATACGTTCGTCGACGCATGGCGAGCCTCCTGTGTCTGAGAATACGATCCTTAAGGCGATTCCATTAGCATGTCTAGCTCCACCCATTCACGTAAACGGAAGTGGACATTTGGATCGCCATGCGGTTACCTTCGTCCTTGTCGGCTGAATGAGGGATTGGTTTTATGTCTTACGGCATTCGATTGAAGGTCTGGGGCGATTACGCCTGTTGGACGCGGCCGGAGATGAAGGTCGAGCGGGTCAGCTACGACGTCATGACGCCGTCAGCCGCGCGCGGCATTCTAGAGGCGATCCACTGGAAGCCAGCGATCCGCTGGGTGATCGACGAGATCCACGTTCTTGAGCCCATCCGCTTTCAGTCGATCCGCCGCAACGAAGTCGGCAGCAAAGTCTCCGCCGCGAAAGCGAAGACCGCCATGAACCGCGGCGATATCGGCGACCTCCAGCTGCTTGTCGATGAGCAGAGCCTTCGTCAGCAGCGCGCGTCCACCGTGCTCGTCAAGCCGGCCTACATCATCGTCGCGCATTTTGAACTCACGCCGAAAGCCGCTGGCGAGGATAACGAAGGCAAGCATCTCGACATCTTCAACCGGCGCGCCGCGCGCGGGCAATGCTTTCATCAGCCCTGCCTCGGCACGCGCGAGTTCGCGGCAAGCTTCGAGCTGATCCCGCCCGACGCGCCGCTGCCGGCCGCAATCGACGAGACGCGCGATTTCGGCTTCATGCTCTGGGACATCGACCACCAGGCCGAGGGGCGACCGTCGATGTTCTTTCGCGCGCGGCTCGAACGCGGCGTGGTGAAGGTGCCGCCGCCCGATTCCTCGGAGATTCGCCGATGAGCATCCTCGCCTCGCTCGTGCGGGCCTATGACCGGCTACCGGATGCGCCAGCCATCGGCTATTCCGCCGAGAAGATCGGCTGTCTGATTTCACTCAACTTGGATGGAACTGTCGCGCATGTCGTCGATCGGCGCGCGGGTCAGGGGAAGAAGAAGGTGGCGCCGTTGATGATGGTGCCGCAGCCGGTGAAGCGAACGGCAGCGATTGCGCCGAACTTTCTTTGGGACAAGACCTCCTACACCCTTGGCGTCACTTCGGGCGAAGGCAAGCGCCTGAACGACGAACACGCTGCGTTCGTGTCCAGGCATCGGGAGGCGCTGCTAGGGCAGACGGATGAAGGATTGAAAGCGTTCTTGCAGTTCCTGGAAAGTTGGTCGCCCGATCAGTTCGTCGCACCGCTCTGGCACGACGACATGAAAGACCAGAATGTCGCTTTCTGCCTGGAGCACGAGCGGCTTCTAGGCCCCTTGCTCCATGATCGGCCAGCGGCACGAGACTTGTGGGCGAACCTGTCGAACTCGGAGGCGCAGGCCAAGCAGATCTGCCTCGTGACCGGTGAGGCGGGACCTGTAGCACGCTTGCATCCGTCCATCCGCGGCGTCTGGGGCGGGCAATCGTCCGGAGGTGCAATCGTCTCTTTCAATCTCGACGCATTCGCGTCCTACGGCCACGAGCAAGGCGACAACGCACAGATCTCGGAGGTCGCCGCTTTCAAGTACACGACCGCTCTCAACCGATATCTCGGCACCGGCAGCGGCCATCGCATCCAGATCGGTGACGCATCCACGGTGTTCTGGGCCGACGCCAGCGACCCGGCTGTCGCCGGCGAGGCCGAGAACATCTTCTTGCAGCTCATGAATCCGGGCGACATCGAAGCCGACGCAGTCGAGCGCATTTCCGAAAAGCTCGATCGGATGCGCAAGGGCGAACCGCTGCTGGACATCGAGCCGAAGCTCGACGGCGTGCGATTCCACGTCCTCGGGCTCTCGCCGAATGCCGCTCGCATCTCGATCCGGTTCTACTTCGAGGACAGCTTCGGCGTGCTGACCCGGAACTACCAGCGCTATCTGCGGGAGATGGCTTTGGAGCCAGGTCCGCACGAGGAACATCCGCCATTGTGGCGATACCTCGTCGAACTCGCCGTGCTCGGCAAGCGCGAGAACATTCCGCCCAATCTTGCTGGCGAATGGATGCGCGCGATCCTGTCGGGCACCCGCTATCCCATGACACTGCTTTCGGCCGTGCTGCTGCGCATCCGCTCAGACGGCGAGGTCGGAGCGCTGCGTGTCGCAATGTTGCGAGCGATGCTCGTGCGCAACTTCAACCGATCCAAGGAGGCACCCGTGGCACTCGACACGGAAAATACCAACAAGGGCTATTTGCTGGGCCGATTGTTCGCGGTCTACGAACGCGCGCAGCTCGCAGCCTTGGGCGATGTGAACGCATCGATCCGGGACAAATTCTATGGCTCGGCCTCGGCACAGCCGAGGAAGGTGTTCCACATGCTGGACAGCGGCTCTGCCAATCACCTGTCCAAGCTCGGCAAGCAAAGTCCAGGGCACAAGATCGTATTGGAGCGTACGATTGGTGCGATCATGGATTCCATGGAACCCTCTGCCGATCCGTTTCCGGCGTCGCTTTCAGCCGAGGAACAGGCGCTGTTCGGCCTCGGCTATTACCATCAGCGCAATGAATTCTACCGCAAGTCGGACAACAAGACGGTCACCGAGGGGGGCACCAAATGAATGCCATCGCCAATCGATATGATTTCCTGCTGGTCTTCGACGTCGCGAATGGCAATCCGAACGGCGACCCGGATGCGGGCAACTTGCCTCGTCTCGATCCCGAGACCAATAAGGGCCTCGTTTCTGACGTCTGCTTAAAGCGAAAGATCCGCAACTATGCGGAAATCGCCAAGTCGGGCGCCGACACGTATCACATTTACGTCGAGGAAGGTTCCATCCTCAACGACAAGCATCGCAAGGCCTACAAGGCAGCGCGCCCCGATGATCCCAAGGTCGACAAGGACGCCAAGCTCAATCCGAAAGACGACGACGAGGCCAAGAAGCTTCGCGACTTCATGTGTCGCAACTTCTTCGACGTGCGCACTTTCGGCGCAGTGATGTCGACGGGCGTCAATTGTGGTCAGGTCAAAGGCCCAGTGCAGATGACCTTCGCCACCTCGGTCGAGCCGATCATGCCGCTCGAGATCTCGATCACGAGAATGGCGGCGACGAATGAGGCCGAGAAGAAAAAAAGGGCCGACGGCGCTGAAGAAGGCAACGAGCGCAGCGACAACAGGACGATGGGCCGCAAGCACATCGTACCATACGGCCTATACGTTGCCCGCGGCTTCATCTCCGCGAAGTTCGCAGAGCGTACAGGCTTCTCTGATAGTGATCTGGAATTCCTCTTCGACGCGCTCAAGAATATGTTCGAACACGATCGCTCCGCGGCACGTGGCGAGATGGCGACGAGAAAGGTGATCGCCTTCAAGCATGCGAACGCTTTGGGCAATGCACCGGCACACGCGTTGTTCGATCGGGTCAAGTTCGAGCGGCAGATCGGCGGTGAAGCCAAGAGTATCGACGATCGGCTGGACAACTATCCGCCAGCCAGGAAGTTCACCGACTACACCATCACCATCGATCGGGACGGTCTGCCTGAAGGCGTCGAGATCATCGAAGTGATGTAGCATGACCGCCAGCGACGCCGAGCTTACAGCCAATGATGCAGCGGCCGGGATCGTGGCGGGAGAACCCGTGCCGATCTCGGCTCTGCAGCACGCCGTTTATTGCCTGCGTCAGGCCGCTCTCATTCACCTGGAGCGGTTGTGGGAAGACAACCGCTTCACTGCCGAGGGGCATGTCCTCCACGCCGTAGCCGACAAGGCAGGCTCGCGTAGAGTGCGCGGCATCCGTCGTGCCATGGCCTTGCCAATCGCGTCCCGGCGGCTCAATCTTTCCGGAGTCGCCGACATGGTCGAGTTCCTCATCCACGAGGATGGGGAAACGCCATTCCCGGTCGAATACAAGCGCGGCAAGCCGAAGCAGCATCAGGCCGACGAGGTTCAGCTGTGCGCGCAGGCACTCTGCCTCGAGGAGATGACCGGCCGTCCGGTTCCAGAGGGCGCCTTGTTCTACGGCGAGACCAAGCGGCGCGTCGTCGTGGCATTCGACGAGGAATTGCGACGCATCACGGAAGCGACGGCCAAAGAACTGACTGATGTCTTCAGAACCGAGCGCACACCCGCACCGACCCATTTGAAGCAGCGCTGCCGCGCTTGCTCGTTGCTGGATTTGTGTCGACCGGGCGCCGTCGTCAAATCGGCCGCGGCCTGGCGCCAGCGCATGGCCGCATCAATCCTCGCAGACGTGCCGTAACGTCCCATGAAAAAGCTTCTCAATACCGTCTACATCACGACCGAGGGAGCTGCCCTGCGCAAGGACGGCGAGAACCTGGTCGCTGATGTCGAAGGGCAGGAAAAGGCCCGCGTACCGCTGCATATGCTGTCCTCGGTCGTCGTGTTCGGCGGCATCTTCGTCTCGCCCGGCCTGATCGGCGCTTGCGCTTCAGCCGGCATCTCGATCGTACTGCTCGATCGCAATGGCCGTTTTTCTGCGCGCGTCGAGGGTCCCGTCAGCGGCAATGTGTTGTTGCGCCGTGCCCAGTATGGTGCTTCGGTCAAGCCTGACGAGATCGTCCGTTCGATTGTCATGGGTAAGCTCGCCAACCAGCGGTCGGTCCTGATGCGGGGACTGCGCGACTACGGCGAAGGCATGGCCGATGCGAAGCGCGCCGAACTCACGGACGCGATATCGCGGCTCGCCCACATCCTGCGCCGCGTCGAACACTCCGATCGGACCAGCGAGACGATGCGTGGCTCGGAAGGCGAGGCGGCCAACATCTACTTTTCCGTGTTCGACCACCTCGTTCGCGTTCCGGAACCCGTCATGCGCTGGAAAGGACGATCACGGCGGCCACCGCTCGATCCCGTCAATGCCCTCCTGTCGTTTTTCTACACGCTCCTCACGCATGACTGCCGCAGCGCATGCGAAAGCGTGGGCCTCGATCCGGCCGTCGGCTTCCTGCATCGCGATCGCCCCGGTCGCCCAAGTCTCGCTCTGGATCTGATGGAGGAGTTGCGTCCGGTCCTGGCCGACCGGCTCGCCGTGTCGCTCATCAACCGCCGCCAGTTGACATCGAAGGATTTCGAAGTCCGCGAAGGTGGCGCCGTGTTGCTGGGTGACGATGGACGCAAGACCGCATTGACGGCGTGGCAGGAGCGCAAGAAGGAGGAACGCATGCATCCCTTCCTGGAGGAACGGCTTCCGCTCGGCCTCGTACCGCATGTGCAAGCCCAGATGCTGGCGCGCCATCTGCGCGGCGATATCGACGCCTACCCGCCATGGTTCTGGAAGTGATTGCGGATGCTGGTTCTCGTCACATACGACGTCCAAGTGTCGGGGGCAGGAGGCGCGAAGCGCCTGCGACAGGTGGCGAAGGCCTGCCGGGACTTCGGCCAGCGCGTTCAGTATTCCGTTTTCGAAATCGAGGTCGAGCCCGCGCAATGGGTCCGGCTCAAGTCGCGGCTGGAAAAGATAATCGATCCGGCTGTCGACAGCCTGCGCTACTATCATCTCGGCGCGAATTGGGAGCGCAAGGTCGAGCACGTCGGCGCAAAGCCTTCGGTCGACCTCGGCGGGCCTCTCATAGTCTGACATCGCGACTGTAGCGCGCCCGACGGCCAGCGCTGCGCGAACGTCCAGCGTGCCGCCAAACCCCGGATCGTTCGCGCAACCGCCAGCTCTTTGAAAAGGTGAAGACAATCACGGGCTTGGCCGTGCTCCTGCCTGCCGTTGGTAGCACAGCCAAGCAGGTTCGCGCGTTCGACGCCATTTCACATTGTCACTCACGGCGTTAAGAGTTGGCGGTCGCGCCCTTCACGGGCGCGTGGATCGAAACCGCTCCTGGAAGCCGCCGCAATGGCT
>JAPXTA010000169.1:0-8696 GCA_033812735.1 Hyphomicrobiaceae bacterium
GACGTCACCGATGAAGGCGTTCAGTGCCTTTATACGCTGCTCGAGGCCTTTGGCGAGACGGCCCCACTCCGTGCCGGTGATGATGCGCGGCAGGATGTCAAAGGGGATCAGGCGTTCGGCGCCTTGTGCATCGCCATAGACGTTGAACGTTATGCCGATCCGGCGAAAGAACAGCTCGGCTTCGCGTTTGCGGCTCTCGATAATGTCCTGGCCAGTCGATCTGATCCAAGAATCGATCTTGCCATAGGAGGCACGGACCTCGCCGGTCTCGTGTCGCATCTCGTCGAAGTACTGCGGCATTCAGTTTCTGCTCTGCAAACGGGCAATCAGCACTTGGCTGAGATTGTGTTTGGCGTGAGCGCCATCGTCAATCTCCAAGTCTTCGGCAGGCAGGCTAAATTCAAAGCATCGATCGCCTAGTTTGAAGGCAGGCGGGCCGGTTCATACTTTCGCCGCGGCATTCAAATGTTCGACGCACTGATGGCGGATCTCCTTGAGGTCCTTGAGAGTGCGCTCGATGTCTTTGCGCTTGGTCTCGAGCTCCTGGATGTGACCGTCGATCTTGACGAGCAACAGCCGGGTTTGTGCCATCTGGCTTGGATCGGCATCGTAGAGGGTGAGGAACTCCGTGATGTCTTCCAGCGAGAACCCCAGGTTTTTGCCGCGCAGGATAAGCTTCAACCGGGCGCGGTCGCGCCGTCCGTAGGAGCGCGCCACCCCTTTACGGGCAGGCGATATCAAACCCTTTGCTTCGTAGAACCGGATCGTCCGGGTGGTAATGCCGTGAGCCGCCGCCAGCTCGCCGATGGTGGACAAGTGATCGGAGTCGCCTGGTTCTTGTGCGGCGTCGGCGGCGTCTGTGGGGCGTTTGCGTCTGGTCATGATTTCGAATCGTGGCACGTTCTCGGTTTCATGCAAGTACCACGTTTCAGCCGCGGTCACTCTGCTCCGCCTTGAGTTCCTTTTTCGAGAGCTTGCCAATGATCGTCTTTGGCAATTCAGCGCGGAATTCTATTTCCGCCGGCATCTCGATCTTGGACAGGCGGGGCTCGAGATGTTTACGAATATCCTCGATGGAAGCCGTCATGCCAGGCTTCAGTTTTATGAAGGCCTTGGGTGCTTCGCCGCGGTAGCCGTCCCTGATGCCAATCACGGTGGCTTCTTCGACCGCTGGATGCTCGTAGATCTTTTCCTCGATATGGCGCGGGAAGACCTTGAAGCCCGAGCAGATGATCATGTCCTTGATGCGGTCGATGATGAAGATGAAGCCCTGGTCGTCGATATAGCCGACGTCACCGGTGCGCAGGAAGTCGCCGACCATGACTTCTGCCGTTTCGGCGGGGCGGTTCCAGTACCCCTTCATAACCTGAGGTCCTTTGACGCAGATCTCGCCGGGTTCTCCTAGCGGAACGGTGCGCTCGGGCATGCCGACCTCGCGGATCGACACGATGGTGCCTGGCAGCGGCTGGCCAATCGATCCGGTTTTTGCTCCGCCATCGAGGGGGTTGCAGGTGACGCCCGGTGACGTTTCCGACAATCCGTATGCTTCAACGAGCTTTGCGCCGGTGATCGCCTCGAAGCCTTTTTTGACCTCGAGCGGCAGCGGGGCGCCTCCGGACAGACAAACCTTCAGAGACTTGAGGTCGAGTGACTTGGCATCACGATGCCCCGTGATGGCGGCGAACAGGGTTGGTACGCCGGGCATGACCGTTGGCTTCGACTTGGCGATCAACTTGATCGTATCGTCGAGGACGAAGCGTGGCTGGATGATGATTTCGGCGCCTTCCGCAAGCCCCAGGTTCATGATCCCGGTCATCGCGAACACATGGAAGAAGGGCAGTACTGCGAGCACCCGTTCTTCTCCGGGCTTCAGGTGAGGTTCGGTCCAGGCACCGGATTGCTGCACGTTGATGTGCAAATTGGCGTGGGTGAGCATCGCGCCTTTTGGCGTGCCTGTGGTGCCGCCGGTGTATTGCAGCACGGCCAAGTCGTTCTCGGGGTCTATGACGGCGGGCGTAAAGACGCCGTCGTTCTTGGTAAGGTCGCCGTCGAGAATAATGCGTTCGCGGTTCGGCGATGCCGAGGTTCGAGACAGTTCGCCGCTACGAAACAATTTGAAAAGGACCGATTTGGCTGCGGGCAAAAGCGCCGGGAAATTCGCCACGACACATCGTTGGAGGACGCCGCGTGACAGGAGGGCATCGGCCTTTTCGAACAGCAGCTTCAGGTCGAACGTGACCATCAGCTCGGTTTCGCTGTCCTTCACCTGATACGTGAGCTCATCCACGGTATAGAGCGGGTTGTAGTTGACGATAACGGCGCCGAGTTTCAATGCCGCGTAATAGTAGATGATGAAGGTTGGAGAGTTCGGGAGGAGGAGGCCGACCTTGGTGTTCTTCTTGACGCCCAGGGCTTGTAGTCCGGCCGCCACTTTCCGAACCGCGACGCCGATCTCGGCATACGTCATCGTCTTGCCAATGAACGACGTGCAGACTCGCGGGCCAAACTTGGCGACGGCCGCATCGAAGACATCGGGAAGTGCCTTGGCTTCGAACGGGCGGCTCCAGTCGACATCCTTCGGGTAATGGTCGATCCAGGGGGCTGGGTAGCCTCCCGTGCCAGCAGAGGTCGACTTCGATGGCCTATGCAAGGCGGTCTCCAGGGCGCTGAATGTTTAAGATTTTGAAATCATTCTTTATTTGCCAGTTTTTCCACCCTCTCGCGGACCGGCCGCGGGTGCGGCATTTTGGGGCATTTTGCTCAATAGACCATCGATTTCGAGCGCTGGCGAGAGCGGATTACACAAATGGTACCATGTCTGACGCCTCATTCATCCTGCGGCGATGGAGGGCGTGGCTCGTGCTGGACTCTCAACCTGTTTACGTTTATGTGAGGCCAGAGGTTGCGGTGCCGGTTTGCCTGCATTAGCAATTACTTGTCTGAACGTTCGCACGTATTAAACGGGAGCCGGTGGGTCTACTGCGGCCCAAGCGAGTTCCGTTGCCGCACAATCCGTGTGGCCGTGAGCGGCCGGTGGACGTGGCCCCCCTTGGAGACTGCAATGGACGACGTCGCAACCAAGATTATCGAGATCCTTCGGAAGCACATGAAGGAGCCGATGGAAAACATCGAGCTTTCGACGGCGCTGACCGACCTGAAGATCGAGTCGCTGGATTTGGCGATGATCGTTTTCGATATCGAGGACACCTTCGGAATCGAAATTCCCTATAACGCAAATGAAGAGGCCGACAATTTCAAGACCGTGGGTGCTGTGGTCGAGAAAGTTCGTGGCCTCGTGAGTGCCGCTGCTGCCGCCAAGGCATAAGTAGCTCGTTGGCTCGAAAATCCTGAGATCTTCAGCCCGTGCAGTTCACTCTGCCGGGCTGTGCCGTTCCTAGTGACCAAGCCGCGTTGCATGACCCCCTCGGACATGCGCGCCCTTCAGAAGTGAGCGTACAATGACACAGACTGGTGGACAGCGCCGCGTCGTGGTGACCGGCATGGGTGTCGTTACGCCGATCGGCAATACGGTCGACGAATTCTGGGGCGGGATCAAAGAGGGCCGCTCGGGCGTCGGACCTGTCGGCGGCTTTCCGCTCGACGATCTGAAGATCCTTATCGCCGCTCAAGTGAAAAATTTCGACCACAAGGCGCGGCTCAAGCACTTCCAGCGCGACAAGATCATCACTCACGCCGACCGCTATTCGTGGTTCGCTGCCGCGGCGGCCGACGAAGCCGTCAAGCAGTCGGGGCTTGAGATACCTTTCGCAGATCCGTACCGGACGGCTTGCATCGTCGGCTCTGGTGCCGGCGGCCTCGTGACGTTCGAAACGGCTTATCGCGACCTGTTCATTCACAACAAGCGCGCGACGCATCCGCTGACACTTCTCCGCATCATCGGTTCCTCGGCGGCGGCGCACGTCGGCATCGAGATGGGCGTGAAGGGTCCGACCTTCGCGACCTGTTCCGCCTGCGCGACTGCGGCGCATGCGATTGGTACCGGCCGCGACTACATCCGTCACGGGATGGTCGATGTTGCCGTCGTCGGCGCGTCCGAGAGCGTGATCAACTACGGCACGATGAAGGCATGGCAGGCGATGCACGTCCTGTCGCCGCAAGGCTGCTACCCGTTCGCGAAGAAGCGCAACGGTACCGTGCTCGGTGAGGGCGCGGGCATCCTCGTGCTCGAGAGCCTTCGTCACGCCAAGGCGCGCGGCGCTACGATCCTGGCAGAGCTCGTCGGCTATGGCATGACCTCGGACAGCAAGGATATGGTCAACCCCGACATCGAGGGGCCGAGCGAAGCGATGCGGCTGGCGCTGGACGATGCAGAGCTTGCTCCGAGCGACATCCAATATCTGAACGCGCACGGGACCGCGACGACGATCAACGATCGCAACGAGACCAATGCGATCAAGCGCGTGTTCGGCGATCACGCGAAGAACTTGGCGATTTCGTCGACCAAGTCGATGCACGGGCATCCGCTCGGTGCGGGCGGGGCCATCGAGGCTGTCGCGTGCATCAAGGCGATGCGCGAGGGGTTCCTGCCGCCGACGATCGGTCTCGACGAGGCCGATCCCGAGTGCGATCTCGACTACGTCCCCAACAAGGGCCGCGCGAAGAAAATCAGCTACGCAATGTCGAATTCGTTCGCGTTCGGCGGTCTGAACGCCGTGCTGGTCTTCGGTCCGCCTCCGGCTTGACCAGAAGCGCGCTCGGGAGCCATTGCTGTCACCTCTCAGGAGACGAACAATGGCCCCCAGCGACCTTATTCCTGACGGTTACGCTCTGCAGGCGCGGCGATCGCCGGCGACGCGCGCGTGGGAACCGATCTATTTCCGGATTGCCGACGGGAGTTATCAACTCGCCATCCGCTTCGGACCCGCGCATGCCAACACGCGTGGAGGATTGCATGGCGGTGTCATTGCGACACTTGCAGACAATGCAATGGGGCTGACCTTGGCACTCTCAGGGGCGGGAGAGCCTGCGGGGTTCGTCACCACGTCGCTGTCGGTCGACTACATCAGTGCCGCGAAGCAGGGGCAATGGGTCGTCGTCGCGCCGCGACTCATCAAGCGGGGTAAGACCTCGGGCGTGGTTGATGCACTCGTCTATGCCGACGAGGTATTGATCGCCCGCGCCAATGCCAGCTTCCGGCTATCGCGCTAAGTGAGACGGCCCCCTTGCTCTGGTGAGGTCCGCCGGCCTACCCTTTCTGCGTGCACATGCGCTGGGGGTGGGGATGATCGAGGCACTATTTTCGTGGCCGGCTTTGATGGCCATGATCTTTGGCTATCTGCTTGGATCTATTCCGTTTGGTTTGCTGCTGACCAAGGCGGCTGGGCTCGGCGACGTCCGAGCCATCGGCTCCGGCAACATCGGCGCGACCAATGTGCTGCGGACCGGCAACAAGGGTCTCGCCGCGGCGACCCTGGTGCTCGATGCGCTGAAGGCGACACTTGCCGTGTGGCTGGTGTACGCGGCCCTCAAGTCGGCATGGGGTTTGAAGGTCAACTACACGCCGGGCGTTTTCGGTGGTGATGCGGCGGCTCTCGCGCCTGCCATCAAGGCGTTCTACATTTCGGCGTTTGCGGGCGTAGGCGCCTTTCTCGGCCACATCTATCCGGTTTGGCTCGGCTTCAAGGGCGGCAAGGGTGTTGCGACCTTCATTGGTGCAATGCTCGGATTCTTTTGGCCGGGCGCACTATTTTTCTGCGGGATCTGGCTGATCATCGCTGTCGCGTTTCGCTATTCGTCTCTTGCAGCTCTCGTCGCTTCTGTCGGGGCGGCGGTTTATCCGCTCTTGATCGGAGACAGAGGCCTAGCGCTCATCATGTTGTTCATGGTCGCGCTCATCTTTTACAAGCACGAGGCGAACATTCGCCGGTTAGTGTCGGGCCAAGAGCCCAAGATCGGCGAAAAGAAATCGTGACGTCAAAGCCAGGGCATCCGTACTCATACGCCGATCTGTTGCCGCAGGTTGCCTTGGATGATGCGCAGCGGCTCGCGTGTCTGCGGCTGATCAGGTCGGAAAACATCGGTCCTGTCACGTGGCGTGAGCTCATCAACCTCTACGGCGGCGCGTCTGCCGCGCTCGAGGCGCTGCCCGAGTTGTCGCGCCGTGGCGGACGCGGAAAGCCGCTGCGCATATGTCCGCGCGATCGGGCGGAGGCCGAACTCGAGGCCGCGCGAAAAATTGCAGCGACTCCTGTTTTCACGATCGAGCCGGGATATCCGCCCGCGCTCGCCTTCATCGAGCATCCGCCGCCCATGCTGTATGTGAAGGGAAGGACGGAGCATTTTCGCCGGCCTGCTGTCGGCATCGTTGGTTCGCGCGATGCTTCGGCCAATGGCGTATCGCTTGCGCGTGAGTTCGCTGCAAAGCTCGGACAGGCTGGACTTACGATTGTTTCCGGGCTTGCGCGTGGGATCGATGCCGCCGCGCATCAAGCCAGTCTCGACACCGGGACGGTTGCGGTGCTGGCAGGTGGAATCGACATCGTCTATCCACCTGAACATAAGGCGCTCTATGAGCGGATCGGCGAAGCCGGGTGCATCGTCAGCGAGAATTGGCCCGGCTTTACGCCTCGGGCGCAAGATTTTCCGCGTCGTAATCGGATCGTGTCGGGCATTTCCCGCGGCGTCGTGATCGTCGAGGCGGCCAGACGATCCGGCACCCTCACGACGGCGCGCCATGCTGCTGAACAGGGGCGGGTGGTTTTCGCGGTTCCTGGGCATCCGCGCGATCCACGGGCTGAGGGTACCAACCACCTTCTGAAGGAAGGTGCGACGTTGGTTCTTTCAGCCGAGGACATTCTAGAGGCGCTTCGGCCGCAACTAGGTTCCGCCTTTGCCGAGTCGGCGGCCGGAATTGAGCCAATTCCGCCGGATGCCGAGACGCGGGCGACGATCTCGCCTGGTTCCGCTACCGCATCAATGCCAACGCTTGGCGGCGCCGAGCGGGAGGCGATCATCTCCGCCTTGGGACCGGCCCCGATTGCCGTCGACGATCTCGTCCGGACGGTCGGACTCGAATCTCGCCTTGTGCAAGTTGTCCTTCTCGAACTGGCATTGGCCGGCCGGCTCGATCGCCATAGTGGTGGCATGGTTTCGCTACGGGTGTCGTCGAGCGTTGCTGATTGAGTTGGCGGGTCAGCCGGTCTGGCGGTGTGCCGCGCGATGGGCCGCGGCCCCTTGTTGTGCGGCCTCCAGTCGCGCCGTCTCCAATATACTCGTCAAGGTTGCACAGTCCGTTTGTTGGGAGAGATCGCGCAATTCTTGTATCATATCAGAGATGTAGTCGAGAAGGTCAGCCCTGTTTGGCATCGGGCTGCCAAGTGAGCGCGTATTCGTATCGGATTGCGGCATACCAATCTCCACGGTATGTTCCTGCTTTGATTGCTTTGCGTGCCAACGGACAAATTTGAAATTCAACGCAAGGTTGCTCAACTGTTAATGCGTCTCATCCCGTTATGCAACCAATAAGTGCAACACTGAATTGTTTCGCTTGTCAGTTGTCAGAGGCCGTTTGACAGGCGATGGCGCATCAACCATGTATCGCGGGCCCTGCGGCGGCGCTGCTATGCGCCGAAGCTGGAGCTTTGCTGGCGGTTAGCTGGCGATGTGGGACGTCTCAAACAGGGCGCAGAAGAGCGGATCTCGGGTCGGTTCACCCGGGTTTTGCAAGCTTCAGCGATTGCCAAAATGAATGTCTTGATTGTCGAGTCGCCCGCCAAGGCCAAGACCATCAACAAGTATCTCGGGTCCGACTACAAGGTTCTCGCCTCGTACGGGCATGTTCGCGATCTGCCGTCGAAAGATGGTTCAGTGCGCCCCGACGAGGACTTTGCGATGGAATGGGCCATCGACGATCCCCGCTCCAAGAAGGTCATGAGCGAGATCGCGGACGCGGTGAAGAAGGCCGACAAGCTCATTCTGGCGACCGACCCTGATCGCGAAGGCGAGGCGATTTCCTGGCACCTTCTCGAAGTTCTGACGGCGAAGAAGGCCATCAAGAAGGGCCTGCCCGTCGAGCGCGTGACGTTCAATGCCATTACCAAGCAGGCGGTGCAGGAGGCGTTGCGCAACCCTCGCCGCATCGACGATCCGCTCGTCTCTGCCTACCTGGCCCGACGCGCCCTCGACTATCTCGTCGGGTTCACGTTGTCGCCGGTGCTTTGGCGCAAGTTGCCTGGTGCTCGGTCGGCCGGCCGCGTTCAGTCGGTGGCGCTGCGGCTCGTTTGCGATCGCGAAGCCGAGATCGAGGCGTTCAAGACCGACGAGTACTGGACGATCGAGGCTCTGCTCGAAACAGCAACCAAGGAAGAGGTTTCGGCACGATTGGTGTCGATCGCCGGCAGCGCGGTCAAGAAGCTCGACATCAAGGATGCAGCGAGCGCCAATGCCATCAAGGCGGCGATCGAGCGCGGCGACTTCAAAGTCGCCTCGGTCGACAAGAAGCCGGTGCGGCGGAACCCAGCACCTCCCTTCATGACGTCGACACTGCAGATGGATGCGAGCCGCAAGCTTGGGTTCTCTGCGAAGCAAACGATGAACGTCGCACAGCGTCTCTACGAGGGCGTCGACATCGGCGGCGAGACGGTGGGACTCATCACCTACATGCGAACCGACGGCGTCGATATCGTACCTGAGGGGATCGCGCAGATCCGCAAGTTGGTGCAGGACGAGTTCTCGAC
>JAPXTA010000170.1:0-8559 GCA_033812735.1 Hyphomicrobiaceae bacterium
CGACGGAACGACGGTTGCGGTGAGAGGCAGTGACGGCCGGCTTGGGGTGCTGGCTAGTCGCGGTTCAGCGTTCGAGTTGGGGCGATGGCTGGAGATCGATGGCGACAGCCGAACGGCCGCTGACGTGGCAGCGGGGCCAAGTCCGTTCCGGTGCGATGCGCTGGGATGCATTACGAGCGTGCGCGGACGTTTGGTGGCGGTTGCGGCGCATGCGGCGGCACTGAGAGACGATTGCCGGGTCGCAGAGGTGGTGATCGCGCGGGCGAGCATTCCGCGCGGGTGTGCTGAGAACGAGCGGCGGATCGTCATCGATCCGGCACGGCTCGCGTCGGCCGGTGCGCATGCGATCAGATTCGAGAGGGAGAAAACGATCATCGCGACGGTGGCGGCCGAGCGCGGGCGGCGGCCTTGGAGTTCACTCGTCGAAATGCCCGACCGGTGGCGCGGCGATGGAGACCGCGTGCACGGCTTTGCAGGGTTGTGGGATTGGTTTCGCGACGGGCGGGTCGAAGAGGATCATTGAAGCGGGGAAGCGCGCTTTCAGCCACCGGCGACTACGTCGCCTTGGACGTCGACCGAGATTTCAATGGTCTTGCCGTTCTGGGTCGCTTTGGTGCGCCAGATGCCTTTTTCGTCGAGGACCAGGTCACCAACGTCGCGATAGCCGAGCGCTTCGATACGCTTCTTCGCTTCGTTCCGAGGAAACGGGATCAGACCGGGTGTCAGATCGCCTTTGCCGCGGTCGGCGGGCCGCTCGGTGCCTTGCTTGCCGGGTTCGGCGGGACGGTCGATGGCACCGGCGCAATAGAGCATGAATTCATCGCGGCTGATGACGCCGGGTGCAACGAGCGTGCGGCCGGATACGCGGAAGGCGTCGAAATAGCCGCGCCGATCTTCCTCTTGCGACAGTGCGCCGTTGGCGTCGACGTCGGTTTCCTTCCACAGCGCGCCGCAGTCGCGTGGCGTCTGCGCTTCAGCGATGGAGGTCACGGAGACCAAGGCCGTTAGCGCAAGTGCGGTCCGGCGCATCTTCATGGCCTCCGACGCGAGGGAGCAACTGTAGACATCAATCCCATGCCGATGGCTGCTCCTCCGACGATCCAGAGAAAGAGCACCAAGCCGAGATATTCCTGAGGAACGATCATTATATTACCTCCATAGTCCGAGCCTGCTTGGGCTGAGAACGTCGGAGGCAGTGACGGCGTTCCATCGTAAGCGGGATGCGCGCCTTATCGTTCAACCGGTGTCACATCGCGCGCTAGAGCGTCATGGAGATCCGCGGGGGCTACCGCGAACGCCTGGCGGCCCACGCTGCCACCGATGTGGCCATCTGCAACGATGGTGGTTCAACGCGACAGTAAGCCAGAAACGAGAGGTTGGGGATCTGCTCTTCCACGGTCCCTCATCGACCGATCTGTCACGAATTCATCCTGACGTTAGGGCGCGTTTGTGCGCGCTTCGTGCGAACGGATACCGGTCGCTCAGGTAGAGATGGCGGATATCGCCCCGCTCGGCGCGGTGATTGTCCGTCTCGATGACAACGACCGCATCGGCGCTTTCGTGCTCCATCACATGCCTGACAGCGTCGGCGGAGGTGTCGAAGCGCAGGTGCCGCAAGGGGCACTTACGGTAACGGCGGTCAGCGATGAAAAACTTCGGCAGGAGCGGTGAAATCGAAGTGTTCCATAACATGCATATGGGGACGACCGGACGCGATTGACAGTGCGCTTAGACTTTGCCGCGAATTTGGCCCGTCAGGCTGGCGGCGAGAGCGGACCTGATAGACCAAGCGAACGGAGTATGAGAGATTTGCTCAGATTTTGCTTTTGGGGGTTCCATGCGTTTCATTGCAGCGCTCTTTGTTTCCGTTTCGACTGTTGTCACGATTTTGGCGGCGACGGTCGCCGTCGCCCAACCGGCCCAACCTTACATCGGCCCGTTCGTGCCCAATGCGGGCATGCAAATCACGACGGCATTCACCAACGACTTCGGAAGGGACGCTGACTCGACCACCGTCGTCAGATCGGCGTCACCGGATGTGGTCTCCATTCAGTACTGGAGCACACGCGGCATCGTTACCGGACGCAACATTCTCGTTCGGGATCGAGAGAACGCAACGGCCTATGTTCTCGGCTATTCGCCACGTATGCCAACGACCATCGCAGGGACAACGTCGATGGGGCTTTCGGGTGCGGTGCTGGAGCGGCTGCGCTCGACGGGGGCAGCGCCGTTGACGCTGATTTATTCGCAGGGCCTCGAACGTATCAACTGCGATCTCACGGCGCGCGGGATCGACGTCAAGGTGCCGCTGATCATTGAGGATCGGGTGGCGGATATTCCGGTTGTCGAAGCCGATGTGACGTGCGGACGGCGAGGGCGCAGCGGCTCCGGCCGGCTGACGATCGTCAACGACATCAACAATCCTGTCGTGATCGACTCCACCATCAAGTTCAGCTGGGAGCGGCGCGCGCGCACGGAACGGGTCACGCGGGTCGCTGCGGGGCCTGGACTGCATAGCGAGATGGAGCAGTCGCTCAACACGCTCGGGGCGTATGACGTTTATGGACTGCACTTCGATTTCGATCGTTCGACGTTGCGGCCGATCACGACCCAACTCGTGCGCGAGATCGCGACGATGCTGAAGAACAATGCGAACTGGGTCATCCAAATCGCGGGGCACACGGACACGACCGGCGGGACCGACTACAATCTTCGCCTCTCGTCGGAGCGCGCCAGTGCGGTGCGGCGGGCGCTCATGAAGGAAGGGATCGCGGCGGACCGGTTGAAGGCTGTCGGCTTTGGAGAGAGCCAGCCGAAGGGCGACAATGGGACGCTGGCGGGGCGCGCGATCAACCGGCGGGTCGAGTTCCGGCGATTGGATCGGTGAGTGGCGTCAAACAGCGACAGGTGAAGGTCCCGGATATTTTCGCGTCGTGAACGCCGCGAAAATTCCGGGAAAACAAGCAAAGGGATGGATCGTAGGTTTGATCGCTGGCTGTCAGCGCCGAGTGACTTTTGCTCGAAATTGCGAGTGACTGCTGGTGTCGACGCGGTCGCTTGCTTGGGTGGCCGTCTGCGCGGCCATGACGATGTTTAGGCTTCGATTGTCGTGTAGTTGAGGCGGTCGAGTTCGCGGTTCTTGTCTGAGATGTAGAGGGTATAGCCCCAGGGGCGGATGGTGCGGACGGCGTCGTCGATCTTGCCTTGGTTGTTCAGGTATTCGACGACGAGGACGAGCTTGCCTGACTGTTTCATCTTGTCGAGCTGACCGCGCGACCAGTCGATGTCGTCGGCTTTGTTGCGCTTTTCCGGCTGATCGATGCCGAAGACGAGTTCTTCCTTGGCGACGCCGTCGAGGGAGGCGCGGAGCGAGGCGTCGTCGAGCAGGGATTCCGCGTTCTGCATGATGACGAGGAAATCGGGGTTGGCGTGCTTGGCGTGCGCCGAGATCTTGCGGACGAAGGCGACCATGTCGGCTTCTAGGTCGGGTCGGGCCTTGGCGGCAGGCATGCGGCGGCTGCGCATGTCTTCGTAGACGTCGCACTTATCGAGATAGACGCCGTCGAAGCCGGCTGAGAGGATGCGGTCGAGGCGGGCATCTGACGCTCCGCACATGATCGATTGCCAGCCGGGGTCCCAGAAACAGACGGCGTAGTTTTCCTTCCACTCCGGATTTTCGGCGAGAAGCCACGACGGCTTCAGCTTCTTCCAGCTCGCTTGCCAGTAGCCGCGATAGCTCTCGGCCTCGCCGATGGAGAGGTAGGCGATGACGAGGCGGCGGGAGCCGTCGGGTTTGCGCTTGAGGCGGGCGATTTCCTGCGGCTTCAGCGTGCCCTCGTCGGAGCCGTCACGGGTCGGATCAATGACGATCAAATCGAATGGACTGTCGGCTGCGCGCTTCAAGTCGATGTGCTGGAGTTGGTAGCCCCAGGAGCGGACCGAGGAGCGGACGGCGGGCTGATCGGCTGACGAAGAGGACGGCTGCGTTGGGGGCGAACCCTTCGGTATTTTGGCAGGAGGGGTGGGCTGCGACGGGAGAGGCGCTCTCGCAGGGGCGCTGGTGCGGTTGCGGTAGACGGCGATGCCGATGATGGCTGCGACTGCGAGCAAACCGGCGAGTTGTTCGAGGGGCATAGGGGCAAACCGGGGTGTGATCGCAGATGTTGAGCGGGATGATTGTAGCAGAGCCGGGGACACCGCCAATCCGGCCGTTCGTCGTTAATTTTCGCCGTCAGAATTGAAAAGGCCCCGCCAGAACCGGTCTGGTGGGGCCTTTTTGATGACGGCGTACCGGCAATCAACCGCGCTGACGGGTGCGGATGATGCGGGGGAAATCGTTGTCGGTGCCGGTGTCCTGCTGGGGCTGTGCCGGAGCGGCAGCCTTGGGTTCGTCCTTGGCCCACCAGCGGGCGCCGCGGCCGTTCGCCGACGTTGCCGCAGCGGGGGCGGCACGGGAAGGCTTTTCCGGTTCGGCAAGTTTGGTGGAGACGGCGGGCGGCGGCTGGGTTGCGGTCAGCGGCAGCGGGCCGCCGGCGAACCAAGCGTCGATCAGGTCGAGCTCGTCGGCGGAGAGGCTGAGGCCGCGGTCACGGCAGCGGGCGACGACGAAGTTGCGGAAGCGGCCGGCGAACAGGTTGGCGGATGCGCCCTGTTCGAACCAGGGATCGGTTTCGCTGATCGCTTCGACGACGAAACGGACGTCCTCGCGGCGGGCGGCGAGACCGCGTTCCTGGGCGCGGATGGTGATCGCAGTCAGGGTCTGAGCGCCGGTGAGGCCGTTCTGACTGATCTCGTCGGCGATGACCTCGAAGAGCATGCGGTATTCGGGCGGCGCAAGCGGCGGGGCCTGGCAAGCTTCCTGGATGCGCGCGATCGACTGATGGACTGAAGACTGCGGCTCGGGACGGGCCGCGGCCGGGGCGTAGCCTTGACCATTCGACCCTGCCACCGGTTGGGCACGATGCATGATCGGCTCGGCGGACGGCTGGCGCGTCGACAAAGCGGCTGGCTGGGCCATTGGCTGTTGTTCGCGCGCATGGACCGGCGCAACGGCTGGGGCCGGCGCAGGGGCAGGAGCGAGGTCGCTGCGTGGCTCGGTCATCTCATCGAAGACGGGACGATCCGGCTGGGTGGCATGGGGCGCCGGGTAGGGCCGCTGCCGGATAATCGGCTGGTGCGAGGCGATCGCCGCCGGCTGGTGGGGTTCCGGTTGCGGAGCGGGTGGCTGGATATGTTGTGCCTGAGCGTGCATCGGCGCTGCCGGTTGAAGCGGCTGGGCCGCGACGGGGACCGGTTCCGCCGGTTGATTGCGCGGGGCATACGACGCGATCTCGGCCGGCATGGCCGGTGGCGGCAATTCCTGCAGAGGCTGCGCCTGCATCAGATGACGTTTGGGATCATAGGCGAAGTACGGCGGGTTTTCCGACAGCATCACCTCCGAAGGCAAGGCGAGACGGAGCAATTCGAAGAACGAGCCGGCACCGGCCCAGCGAGAACCAACGGTGCGATCGTGACCGAGGGCGCGGAGGGCGCGATCGGCAAGTGCCTCCAAGGGAACTGGCCCTGCAGAGGCACGTACGCCGGCGACAACTTCGGCGATGATCATGTGGCGCAATTCGTCCATGCGCGGGGCGGGCGGTGCAGCCTGCTGGGCCGTCACCGGTGCGACGGACGTCATTTGCGACATGGCTGGTGAAGCGGTGGCGTCGCCTGGGGCACTGAGGCGGCCTTCGAGGAGAAGATTGATCAGGTCCTGCTCGCGCACTTCGCCGTCGCAGATCGCCGTGTAGGGCTGCGCTGTGACATCGTTCGCGTAGACGACCGTTTTGCGGGCATGCTGGCGGAGACGATGCAGGAGAGGCGTAAAGTCGGCGTCGCCCGAGAGGATGATGAACTCGTCGAAATAGGTTTCGTGCGCGAGATAGTCGCGCATATCCATGACCATGCGGATGTCGGCGGAGTTCTTGAGTTGCGCCGTCAGCGGCGGGCAATCGATCACCTCGAAACCGGCGCGCAGGAAGTGATGGCGCACGAACGGGAACGAATTCATGTCGGTCGAGTTGTCGGCTTGATTGCGGCGCGGAACCGGGTTGCCATAGCAGCGGTTCATGACGATGCGCCGTTTGGGCGCGCCGAGCATGCCGTTGGTTTCAGTGATGAGTTGTCCGGTCTCGAGGCCCTTCAGCCAGAAGCCGGCGTCCTTAGCGAAGCGGCGGGCGGCCTCTTCGCTCTTTCTCTTCAGCGACAGATAGATGTTGTCGTAGTCGATGAAGATGGCGCTCAGAACCCCTGCCCCGTTGTCCCGCTTCATTTGCTGATCGCCCTTACTTCAATGGTCATCCGAATCGCTGCAGACGACTCGGATTGCCGCAATTGCGGCCTGTTATCGCCTCACTTCTTGATGAGTCGGAAAACCGATACAAGGACCGGCGGGCCGCAACTGCCGCGATAAGTGACGATACGTTGAGAATCAGCGATTTGGCGCGGGTTTCGCGCTTGTGCAAACTGTGGAAAAGACTATCCGGGGCGGTACTGCGGGAGGTATGCGGTCACCGGAATCGATCATTGCATGGCCGGAACTATGACTTAGTGTATCCGAGCGCGTTGTGGCCGCAGAGACTTGAAGAAGAGAGCGCATGAGCAGCGGACTTCTAGCCCTCCTGGATGACGTCGTGGCGATTGCCAAAGTGGCGGCGACGTCAATCGACGATGTTGCGGCTCAAGCTGCCAAGACGAGCACAAAGGCCGCAGGGATCGTGATCGACGATGCGGCTGTCACTCCCGGCTATGCGATCGGGTTCACGCCTGACCGCGAGCTGCCGATCATCGGGAAGATCGCGTGGGGATCGCTTAAGAACAAACTGTTGTTTCTTCTGCCGGCGGCATTGGTCCTCAGCGCCTTCCTGCCCTGGCTCATCGCGCCACTCCTGATGGCGGGCGGGTTGTTCCTCTGTTTCGAGGGGTATGAGAAGGTGCACGACTGGTTTGCCGGATCGGAGAAAACGGCGACCGAAACCGTCAAGGAAATTGCGCTGTCCAGCAAAGACCTCGAGGATGCGAAGGTGGCCGGCGCGATCCGTACCGACCTTATTCTGTCAGCGGAGATCATGGCGATCAGCCTGTCGACCGTGACCCATATGAGCTTCTGGATGCAGGCGGCCGTCCTGATTTTTGTCGGGCTCATCGTGACTGTGGCGGTGTACGGCACCGTCGCGCTCATTGTGAAAGCCGACGACATCGGGCTGCATCTATCGAAGTCGCGTCTGCCGCACCGGCGTGCCATCGGACGTGCGCTTGTCAGCGGCATGCCGCGGTTCCTCGAGATCCTCAGCGTGGTCGGTACGCTCGCGATGCTTTGGGTCGGCGGCGGGATCATGGTGCATGGACTCGCTGGAATGGGTTTTCCCGCTCTGGAGCATGGCATTCACGCGGTGGCGGTTGCCGTCGGGGGCATCGTGCCTTTCGTTGGGGCGGTCGTCACATGGCTCGTCGAGGCCAGTGCCTTTGGAGCGATTGGTGCCATCCTCGGTGCTATCGTTGCTCCGCTCGCCGGCCGCTTCCTGCAGCATTGAGTTTGAGGGCGTACTTTGTGTGCGCCGTTGTACGTCAAGCTTAGGCTTCGCCGCTGCATTGAACGTTTGATCGAACTTCAAGTCGGGGTAGCATCGCCCAAATCGATAGCTCGCGAGGATCATGATGAGCCCAGCACCGCCGACGTCATTGCCGTTTTGGACGTGGGTTTGGCCGTTGCTGGCCTGGTTGGTCATGATCCTCGGCGCGATCTTTGGCGTGGGCACGACGCTGTCGATCGTCGCCGCGGCAGTCTTGATGGCGACGGTGTTTGCGGCTGTGTATCATGCCGAAGTCGTCGCCCATCGCGTGGGGGAACCGTTCGGCACCCTTGTTCTGGCCGTCGCCGTCACCGTTATCGAAGTCGCTCTTATCGTTTCGGTGATGCTCAGTGCGCCCGAGGCCAAAGCGGGGCTCGCGCGAGATACCGTTTTTGCGGCTTGTATGATCGTGTGCAACGGGATCGTTGGCCTCAGCCTGCTGGTGGGTGGCGTGCGCCATCATATCCAAGGATTCCAGGTTCAGGCCGCCAGTGCTGCGTTGGCTGTTCTTGCAGCATTGACAACTCTCACGCTCGTCCTCCCGAACTACACGTCTTCTGCACAAGGCCCGCAGTTTTCGACGTCGCAGCTTGCCTTCGCCGGCGTGATCTCGCTGGTGCTCTATGGCGCGTTCGTGTTCGTGCAGACGGTGCGGCATCGCGATTTCTTCCTGCCGCTCGATGGAGGCGGCGAAGACGCGCACGCGGAGCCGCCTGCGCCGTCGGTCGCGTGGACCAGTTTCGTACTGCTGGTCTTGGCGTTGATTGCCGTCGTCGGCCTCGCCAAGTTGCTGACCAAGTCGATGGAAATGGTTCTCGATTTGTTGAACTTTCCGCGGTCCTTCATCGGCGTTGTCATTGCCGCGCTGGTCCTTCTGCCGGAGGGGCTCGCAACTTTGCGGGCCGCGAGGGCAAACCGGCTGCAGACCAGTCTCAATCTTGCGCTAGGT
>JAPXTA010000171.1:0-8539 GCA_033812735.1 Hyphomicrobiaceae bacterium
GTGGACGAAAGACGTCGGGCTTTCGTTCGCATCGACCAGCGGCAAGTCTGCGTTTACCCATCCGATCAGGCCCAGATCGAGAACCTGAACCGAGCGGGCACCCCTCGCCACGACGCCATCAAGTGCATCGTTTGCAACGCCGGCGCTACGCGTGCCGATGGTGCAATAGAGCACGACATCGACGCCTTGCGCCTCTCGCAGATGCGGGACCAAGCGGCTCAGAGCGCCAGGGCCCGGCTCGATCCGAATTGCGTTGCGGATGTGGCTCACCTCGAATTCGGGCGCGGTCCGGGTGTCGAAGAGCAGGACGCGGCTGGGTCCGCCCAACAGCCGGACTAGCGCCTCTGCACTGATCGCGGGTGCCTCGAAGGGCGCTGCAGGCGGCGGGGAGCCGGACTGCGCCAGTGCCAGGGAGGCGAGGCCAATCGTTGCCAAGCTAACGAGAGTCCAAAGAAGGTAGCGGATCGCCATGGCGATCTCCGGGAAATGGCTGCACGGCAGGCAATGCGGGCATCAGGTACCAAGCTGGGCGGGGTGGCAAGCGGGGCCGCGATCAAGTTCGCTTGATCGTTGGCGGCTCCGCCGATGCCGGAGTTCAATGCCTGTGTTCAATACCGGTTTTCAGGCGCCGGCGTGCGTCCATGCATGGCTGTCGCCGTGTGCCGGCCATTGACGCGGCACGGCGGTTGAACAGACATTGCCGGAGCCGTTCGATCACACAAGCCGGATATCGTCATTCCATGAGCACCGACAGCAAGCCAACGTCAGAGCGCGCCATGAACGGCGCCGAGAGCCTCGTCCGCACCTTCGTCAATGCCGATATCAACGTCTCGTTCACGAACCCCGGCACCTCGGAAATGCATTTCGTCGCCGCCCTCGACCGGGTCGACGGCATGCGCTGTATCCTCTGTCTCTTTGAAGGCGTGGCGACAGGTGCTGCGGACGGCTACGCCCGCATGGCTGAGAAGCCGGCCGTGACGCTCTTGCATCTTGGTCCCGGTCTCGCCAACGGCATGGCCAACATCCACAACGCCAAGAAGGCGTCGAGCCCGATGATCAACGTCGTCGGCGAGCATGCGACGTACCACAAGCGCTTCGATGCGCCGCTGACCAGCGACATCGAGGCGACGGCTGCGCCGTTCTCGCATTGGGTGCGGACGGGCGCGTCATCGAAGACCATTGCCGAGGACGGTCGCGACGCGATCCTGCAAGCGCGCAAGGCGCCCGGGCAGATTGCGACATTGATCCTGCCGGCCGATACGGCTTGGAACGAGGGCACCGGGCCGGTCTCCGTACCGGCGCAGCGGCCGCGCTCGAAGGTGAGCGAGGAGGCGCTGCGTGAGGCCGCCGCGCTCTTGAAGCACGGCCCGGCGACAATGCTGCTGATCGCCGACAAGGGCTTGCGCACCGAGGCGCTCGCGAATGCCTCGCGCATCGCCGCCAAGACGGGGTGCCGGATCATGGCGCCTGGTTCGAACGCCCGCGTCGAGCGCGGCGCGGGACGTGTCTCCGTCGATCGCGTTCCCTATCCGGTCGAGCAGGCGCTCGGCGTGATGAAGGGCGTCAAGCATCTCGTTCTCGTCGGCGCGCGCGCACCGATTGCGTTCTTCGGCTACCCGAACAAGCCGAGCCGGCTGACGCCGCCCGATTGCGAGATCACCACGCTTGCCGAGTGGGGCGAGGATCAGGCGGATGCGCTTGCCCGCCTCGCCGATCTCGTTAATGCCACGAAGGAGACGCCGGTCGTCGAGAAGCTCAACCGGCCGGAGATACCGGCTGGCGCCGCGCTCAATCCGGAGACCATCGGCAAAGTCATCGGCGCGATGATCCCCGAGGGCGCCATCGTCTGCGATGAAAGTGTCACGACGGGGCGTAATTTCTTTGCCTTCACGAAGGGCGCAGCACCGCACGACTGGCTGCAACTGACCGGCGGCGCGATCGGCGAGGGCATGCCGCTCGCGGTCGGCGCGGCGGTCGCTTGCCCTGATCGCAAGGTCATCAACCTCGAAGCCGACGGCTCCGGCATGTACACCGTGCAGTCGCTCTGGACGGAAGCGCGCGAGAACTTGAACATCCTGACGATCGTTTGGGCCAACCGTGCGTATGCGATCCTCAAGGGCGAACTCATGAACGTCGGCGCGGAAAACCCCGGCCGCAAGGCACATGACATGCTGTCTCTCGACAATCCGGCGATTGATTGGGTTTCGCTCGCCAAGGGCATGGGCGTCGAGGCCGTCCGCGCGAAAGACGTCGACGAACTCGTCAAAGCGATCAAGGTCGGCCTGTCGCGCAAGGGTCCGTTCCTGATCGAGGCGGTTCTCTAAGCATAAGCCAACACCCCACCCCTAACCCCTCCCCATCAAGGGGAGGGGGATACGATGGCGGAAGCAGCGTCATGGCCAACGAGACTGCTCGTCGCCTGCGCCGCGACATGACGGTCGACGAGCGAAAGCTTTGGAATGAACTGCGTGACCTCAGGCGCATCGGCTTTCACTTCCGACGTCAAGCACCCATCGGGCGGTACATCGTCGACTTCGTGTGCTTCTCACGAAGGCTCGTCATCGAGGTCGATGGCGTACAGCATCACTCAGACGAGGGCAGGCGGCACGACGCGATCCGCGACGCGTTCTTGAAAGCGGAGGGCTTCAAAGTGCTTCGCTTCTCGAACGGAGACGTCACGAACACACCTGAAGGCGTCATGATGGAGATATTACGCGAGCTCGGCGTTGGCTACGTTTTCCCCTCCCCCTTGTGGGGAGGGGTAGGGGTGGGGGCATCTTGCCTTCACCCCACTGGATATCCGCGCCAGGCGCGGACGGTGCGGATCGCGAGGTGGCTTTCGAGGCGCGCGACGTTCGGCAGCTTGGCCAGCACTTCGCGGTGGATCCGCTCGAAGTCGGCGGCATCGCGCGCGACGATGCGCAAGTGGTAGTCGGTGCCGCCGGCCATCAGATGGCATTCGAGGATTTCCGGCGCACCCCGCACCGCGCGTTCGAAGGCATCGAGAGCCTTGTCAGCTTGTGACTTCAGCGCGACTTGGATGAAGAACTCCATGCCGAACCCCAACCGGCGCGGATCGAGGCGGGCGCCGTATCCGGCAATGACGCCTTCTTCCTCGAGTTGCTTCACGCGCCGATGACAGGCCGACGCCGAAAGGCCGACCTTGGCGCCGAGGTCGGCAACCGATATGCGGCTGTCGGTCTGCAGAGCTGCGAGCAAGCGGCGATTGATGGGGTCACGCGGCATTCGAATGAAATCCCGAATTCTTGAGTTATCTTCGAACACTATTGCGCCATACGCGGCAATCTACGTCAAGTTTCGCACGTCATTGCCACCGACCCCTATTACAGTTCTCCGACAGGCGAGCCGCCCAGTGACAGGAGATCCGCATGCGCATCGGTGTTCCCAAGGAAATCAAGAACCACGAGTACCGTATCGGTATGACGCCGATCTCGGTCCGCGAGGCCGTCGCACATGGCCACGAGGTTTTTGTTCAGTCGGACGCGGCGCTGCGTATCGGCCTTTCGAACGACGACTACATCAAGGCCGGCGCGAAGATCCTGCCCACGGCTGCCGAGATTTTCGCCAAGGCCGACATGATCGTGAAGGTGAAGGAGCCGCAGCCGGCCGAATGCAAGATGCTGCGAGACGGGCAAACCCTGTTCACCTACCTGCATCTCGCCCCCGATCCCGATCAGGCCAAGGCGCTGCAGGCGTCGGGCTGCACAGCTATTGCCTATGAAACAGTGACGAATGCGCGCGGCGGTCTGCCGCTGCTCGCGCCGATGAGCGAAGTTGCCGGCCGGATGGCGATCCAGGCGGGCGCCCATTGCCTCGAAATCGCACAGGGCGGACGCGGCGCACTGCTCGGCGGTGTATCGGGCGTCGCGCCCGCCAAGGTCGTCGTGCTCGGCGCCGGTGTTTCGGGCGTCAACGCGGCCACCATGGCCGTCGGCCTGCAAGCCGACACGACGATCCTCGACATCAACGTCGGGCGGCTTGCCGAAGTGAAGCAATTCCTGCCAGCCGTGAACACGATCTACTCGACGCGCGCCGCCATCGAGGAGCAAGTGCTTTCCGCCGATGTCGTCATCGGTGCGGTTCTCGTACCTGGCGCGGCGGCTCCCAAGCTCGTCAGCGAAGCCCAGGTGAAGCAAATGAAGCGCGGCGCGGTGCTGGTCGACATTTCGATCGACCAGGGTGGGTGCTTCGAAACCTCGCACGCGACGACCCATGCCGAGCCGACCTTTATCAAGCACGACGTGGTGCACTACTGCGTCGCCAACATGCCGGGCGCAGTCGCACGCACCTCAACCTTTGCCCTCAACAATGCGACGCTGCCGTTCCTGCTGGCGCTCGCAGACAAGGGCCCGAAGGCCGCCATGCTCGCCGACCCGCATCTGCTCAATGGTCTCAACGTCCACAAGGGGCAGATCACGTACGCCGCCGTTGCCGAGGCGCTCGGTACAAAATTTGTCGAACCGAAGATCGCGCTCGCTTGACCGTTAGCCGCGCGCGTTGGCGGGGAGAGGGATTTTCGGATCTCTTTCCCCGTCGTTCTTCTCGCCTCTTGCCCTGCGAGACGAGACGGCAAGCACAGACTTGAAATTGCCGCGGCCGGCCGCGATGCTCCTCTGCGGAGGGCAAGCATGAGCGACAATCCAGCAAAGGGTGACAGCTGCGAAACGGCGGAGCGCAAACGTCCTCGCCGTGACGTGCTGATCATTGGCGCTCAAGTTGCAGTCGGTGCCGGCCTGCTCGCCGCGATGTGGCCGTTCTTCGCACAACTCGGTCCGAACCGCGGCAGCCGCCGTGTCGACCTCACCACGGTCGATCTCTCAACCATTCCCGAAGGCGACACCCGGCTCGTCAATTGGCGCGGCCAACCTGTTTTCGTGCGTCACCGGTCGTTCGCAGAGATCGCACAAGCGCGGTCCGTGGCCGTACAGGACCGCCGGGACAAGCTCGCCCGGAACGAGGCGCTCGACCCGAAGTTGCCCGCGACCGACGCCAACCGCGTGCTCGCCGGGCAGGCACGCTGGCTCGTTGTCAGTGGCATGTGCACGCACCTCAGCTGCCTCATTCACTCCCGCTCATCCGGGGATCGACTGAATGACGGTGTCGGCTGGCAATGCCCGTGTCATGCCTCGCGCTACGATCTTTCGGGCCGCGTCCTCGATGGCCCTGCGACAGCCAATCTGCCGGTGCCACCCTACACGATTAGCGGCAATCGCCTTGAGATCGGTGGGAAGCGGGGCTAGCGCAGGTGCGCTCAGGCCGCCTTCTGCTGGCCTTGGATGAGGTCCCAGGCGACGTTGATCTGCTTCAGCCGAGCCTCGCGAATGCTGCGATCGGTCTCGTTCCTGGCGTGATCGGGATGCCAAGACAGCCGCAAACCATCGACGATCTTCTTGACTGCGATCGGGCTCGCGTCGGGGGTCACGCCGAGCAACTGGAACGCCTCGTAAGCCGTCCCGGGAAGGGCTTCCGCGTTCTGGAGGATCGATGGCGATTTTGCTGCGGCAACACTATCGATAATGCGCTCGATGCGGTCCAAATCGACCATCGCACTCGTCACCGCGACTTCGACTGAAGCCCACGACCCGCTCGCGATATCAGCGGCAAGCCGCGGCGACAGCAATGCCGTTTGCACCTTGGCGAGATCCTCGTGAAGCACGTCACGGAGGCTTCCGGGTTCAATCGTGGCAAGCCGGTCCCGCATCGCTTCGTGGTTCGCCACCGCGTTTGAAATCATACGGGCGCAATGCGCAGCATAGGTTTCCGCATCTGACGCGGTCTCTTCGGTCCGGCCCGTCTCCGACTTCGTACCTTCCTCCCGGTTTCGCTCGCCTGCTGACGGCGCGACGATCGCCGGCAAGAGCCTGCCGGCGGCCATCCCTGCCGCCGTCGCTGCCGAGAAGCGGCGGCGCACCACCATGAGCAGCCCCCATGCCAGAGCCACGGCGGCTGCGATCACGCCCATGCGCTCGTGCGTCGTGCCGAGCACTTTCGTGACCGGCTCAATGGTCGTCACCCACGACGACACGGCGCTCGCCTCCCCCTTCGGCACGGACAAGCTGGCTGCCACTTGAGTTACGGCGACCGGCTCTACCGATGCCACACGGACAGGGCGATCGATCTTGGGGTTTTCCCAGGTCATCACGGTTTCATGGGTTCCGCCGGCGCTTGCGAACCGGAGCGGCAACTTCAAAGCGGGGGCGTAACCCGCCGGGAACACGACCACGTTGGCGTTGGCTGGAGACGACGCGTCGGACCATCCTGGCGGCATGCGTAGCGTAAACCGGTTGGCGATCACGCGAACGCGCGGGTCGTCGCGCTCCAGCGCAGCACCTGCCATGCCGAGCCAGGACACGCGGTGGCCGTCGCAGGAGACCTCGAATTTGTGAACCATCCAAGTGCGGCAACGGGGCGGCTTTCCCGGCGCACAAGTTGTAAAGGCGTGGCTCGCACGGTTGCCGACGATCTGATGGGTTCGTTCGACGGAGGGCGTGACCACAAGACGGCCCTGGCTTGCGGCGCAGGTCAACGGCACGACCACCGCCTCGCCAGACGCCAATGTCGCGGTCGCCGTCATGACTGCGACCGGCAGCTTGACGCCGCATGTCCACGCCCAGCGCGCCCGCCGCTTTTTTCGTGCACTCATCGCCACAGTTACCCCCCAACGCCGCGCTCCTGCCTGGCCAAAGGCAGCCCTCCGAGCGCGTACGCCACACCTACTTCCTCGCGAATTCGTCGGTCCTGCAATTTGAAAGAGTGAAAAACGGCAGAGCTGAGGCGGTTTGGCGTCAGAGGCTGGGCAATTCACGGCGGCGGCGCCTGCGTGCTACATTTCCCGGGAAAAAATCAGCCCCGACGGACAATTCAGCGGCATGCTCGGACATTCGAAATCAACGATCCCCTCTGACGCGCGCGCCGTCCTGACCATCAATCTCGAGGCACTGCGAGGGAACTGGGCCCGGCTCAATCAGGTCAGCGGGAAGGCGGAATGCGCCGGGGTGATCAAGGCCGACGCGTACGGTCTTGGCCTCGAACAGATCGTCTCAGCGCTTCGGGACGAGGGTTGCGAGACATATTTCTGTGCCTCGATCGGCGAGGCCCAGCGCGTGCGCATGGTCGTACCAGGTGCGGCCGTCTATGTCCTCGACGGCCTCCTGCCGGGTGCTGCGCCGGCTTATTCGGGTTTCGACCTCAGGCCGTGTCTCGCATCTATGGCGGAAGTGCGGGAGTGGGTTGCTTTCTGCGAGGCCACTGGGCGGAAGCTCAGCGCGGCCGTCAACATCGATACAGGCATAAACCGCCTTGGCATGCAGGCCGGCGAGGTCGCAGAGCTGGCTGGCGAGCCTTCCCTGCTGGAGCGCTTCAATTGCTCGCTCGTCATGAGCCATCTCGCTTGTGCGGACGAGCGCGCCAATCCCATGAACCGCCGCCAGAAAGCGCGCTTCGACGAGTTGCGGGCGTTGCTGCCGCCGATCCCAGCCTCGCTCGCCAATTCGGGCGGCGTTTTCCTCGGGCACGACTATCACTACGATCTGGTCCGGCCAGGGATCGCGCTCTACGGCGGCCGCGCGGTCGAGGCCGAAAGCAACCCTATGCAATGGGTCGTCCAGCTTCAGGCCCGCATTCTGCAAGTTCGCGATTGCGTTCCTGGCGACACTGTCGGCTATGGCGCTGCATTCCGCTGCGAGCGGAAGATGCGTGTTGCTACCATCGCCTGCGGCTACGCCGATGGATTTCTACGGGCGATATCGCGCGCGGGCACACAGGCCAGCGCCGTTGGTTTCGTCGGGGATCATCCGGTGCCCATCATCGGGCGGGTTTCGATGGATATGATTACGGTCGACGTGACCGACGTCCCCGAAGTCCACGCTCAGCGGGGCGCCTGGGTCGAAGTGATGGGTGCGCGAACGACCATCGATGATCTAACCGACCGCGCCGGAACGATCGGATACGAACTCCTGACGCGTCTCGGCCGCCGGGTACACCGGGTCTATCAGGGCTGACAAGCGCAAGCGCCTGTCGAGACCGCTTGCCAGCTGCGCTGGCGCAGCGACAATGACCACCGGCACGACGATCAATCGCTGCGTTGCGCATTCCCTATTGCTGACTTCCAACACTCAGCAAATGCCCTGCTCCCGGCAGTTCCAGATCAAAGGCGGAACAAAGCGCTCTGCGGATGAAGTTTTCATTTATTTCAAACGCATATTTGCTTGGCTTGAAATCCACCCTGATCGCTGGAACGTATGCTACAAGCGCTCAAACGGGGTCCGCGGGAGCGTTCGGGTAGGGGTGGGGTTTCAGTGCAGAAAGCGTGTTTGCGCGGTGCGTCGCGGTCTGGAGCTGCGCGCGTCTTCACGGCCGCTAGCGGCAAGACGGGGTGGCATTCGTTTGCGCGCCGGATGCCGCGTTTCGCTGTCTTCGCGATCGCCGGGTCTGTCGTGTTCTCCGCCATGCCAACCGGGCATGCGTCGCAGCCTCCGGCGACCGTCGCATTGCAGGACTCCGCCATCGCCTCTCCCGG
>JAPXTA010000172.1:0-8472 GCA_033812735.1 Hyphomicrobiaceae bacterium
CAACAAGGGCGTCGTGTCTATGATCGTGCCGCGCGAGGACATGCCGTTCCTCGAGGACGGCACGTCCGTCGACGTGGTGTTGAACCCGCTGGGCGTGCCAAGCCGCATGAACGTCGGGCAGATTCTCGAAACCCACCTCGGCTGGGCCTGCCGCGGCCTCGGCCGCGCCATCGACGACGCGCTCGAGAAGTGGCACGCCACCAACGACGCCAAGGCTCTGCGCGATCAGATGGAACGCGTCTACGGCAAGGAGTCGAGCGTTGCGAAGCTCGGCGACGACCAGCTCGCGGCCCTCGGTGACAAGATCAAGATGGGCGTGCCGATCGCAACGCCGGTATTCGACGGCGCACGCGAAAGCGACATCGTCGACATGCTGAAGATGGCGGGCTTCGACAGCTCTGGCCAGGTGACGCTGTTCGACGGCCGTACCGGCGAACCGTTCGATCGCAAGGTCACGGTCGGCTACAAGTACGTCTTGAAGCTGCACCACCTCGTCGACGACAAGATCCACGCTCGCTCGATCGGCCCCTACTCGCTCGTGACCCAGCAGCCGCTCGGTGGCAAGGCGCAGTTCGGTGGCCAGCGTTTCGGCGAAATGGAGGTCTGGGCCCTCGAAGCGTACGGTGCCGCGTACACGTTGCAGGAAATGCTCACGGTCAAGTCGGACGACGTCGCCGGCCGCACCAAGGTCTATGAGTCGATCGTCCGCGGCGACGACGCGTTCGAGGCCGGCATTCCCGAAAGCTTCAACGTTCTCGTCAAGGAAATGCGCGCGCTCGGCCTCAACGTTGACCTGGTCAATTCCGAAGCGCCGCCGACGGACGAACCGCCGGCCCCGCCGCTGGATCGCCCGGCGCTGCCCCCGGCGGCCGCTGAATGACACGATGACGAAGCGAAAGCCGGATCGCCCTCGCGGTCCGGCCTTCGCCGCAAGCGCCTCGTCCCAATGAAGTTCCTGACGCCCGTAGCCCCGCGGCCGCGTCAACCGGAGAGACCCGATGAACGAGATCACGAACCTCTTCAAGCAGCAGCAGGTCGCTGCGCCGACGTTCGACCAGATCAAGATTACGATCGCGAGCCCCGACGACATCCTGTCGTGGTCGTTCGGCGAGATCAAAAAGCCTGAGACGATCAACTACCGTACGTTCAAGCCCGAGCGTGATGGTCTATTCTGCGCCCGCATCTTCGGACCGATCAAGGACTACGAGTGCTTGTGCGGCAAGTACAAGCGCATGAAGTACAAGGGCCTGATCTGCGAAAAGTGCGGCGTCGAAGTCACCCTCGCCAAAGTGCGTCGCGAGCGTATGGGCCACGTCGAACTCGCGGCCCCCGTCGCCCACATCTGGTTCCTGAAGTCGCTGCCGAGCCGGATCGGTCTTCTGCTCGATATGACGCTCAAGGATCTTGAGCGCGTTCTCTATTTCGAGAACTACATCGTCATCGAGCCGGGCGTCACGACCTTCAAGGAGAAGCAGCTCCTTACGGAAGAGCAGTACAACCAGGCCGTCGATGAGTTCGGCCAGGACAGCTTTACGTCCGGCATCGGCGCCGAGGCGATCCGTGAAATCATGAAGACCATGGATCTGCCGAAGATCGCGGCGGAGCTGCGTCAGGAAATCGCCGAGGCCACCACGGAGCTCAAGCCGAAGAAGCTCGGCAAGCGGCTGAAGGTGATCGAAGCCTTCATCGAGTCTGGGAACCGTCCGGAGTGGATGATCATGACCGTCATTCCGGTCATTCCGCCGGAGCTCCGTCCGCTCGTGCCGCTCGACGGCGGTCGCTTCGCGACGTCGGATCTCAATGACCTCTATCGCCGCGTCATCAACCGCAACAATCGTCTGAAGCGGCTGATGGAACTGCGCGCACCCGACATCATCATCCGCAACGAAAAGCGGATGCTGCAGGAATCGGTCGACGCCCTCTTCGACAACGGCCGTCGCGGCCGCGTCATCACCGGCGCAAACAAGCGTCCGCTGAAGTCGCTCGCCGACATGCTGAAGGGTAAGCAAGGCCGCTTCCGCCAGAACTTGCTCGGCAAGCGCGTCGACTATTCGGGCCGCTCCGTGATCGTGGTCGGTCCCGAACTCAAGCTGCACCAGTGCGGCTTGCCGAAGAAAATGGCGCTCGAGCTGTTCAAGCCGTTCATCTACGCGCGTCTCCAGACGCTGGGGCAGGCGGCGACCGTCAAGCAGGCCAAGAAGCTCGTCGAGAAGGAGAAGGCCGAAGTCTGGGATATCCTTGACGAGGTCATCCGCGAACACCCGGTCATGCTCAATCGCGCGCCGACTCTGCACCGATTGGGCATCCAGGCGTTCGAGCCGATCCTGATCGAAGGCAAGGCGATCCAGCTGCATCCGCTCGTCTGCGCCGCCTTCAACGCCGATTTCGACGGCGACCAGATGGCCGTGCACGTGCCGCTCTCGCTCGAGAGCCAGCTCGAAGCGCGCGTCCTGATGATGTCGACGAACAACATTCTGCACCCTGCCAACGGCATGCCCGTCATCGTGCCGTCGCAGGACATCGTCCTCGGTCTCTATTACCTGTCGATTTTGCGCGACAAGGAGCCCGGCGAAGGCATGATGTTCGGCTCGCTCGCAGAGATCGAGCAGGCGCTTGCCGCCGGCGAGGTCACCCTGCACGCGAAGGTCAAGGCGCGGTTCACCGAGTACGATGCCGATGGCAAGGAAGTGACGGGCGTCTTCGAGACGACGCCCGGTCGCCGCATTCTCGGCGAGCATTTGCCGAAGAAGCCCGGCGTCAAGTTCGCGCTCGTCAACCAGTTGCTGACGAAGAAGAACATCTCCGGCCTGATCGACGCCGTCTACCGTGGCTGCGGTCAGAAAGAGACGGTGATCTTCTGCGACCGCATCATGGGTCTCGGTTTCTACCACGCGTTCAAGGCCGGCATCTCCTTCGGCAAGGACGACATGTTGATCCCAGACACCAAGACGAAATTCGTCGAGGAGACCAATTCGCTCGTCCGCGAATACGAGCAGCAGTTCAACGACGGCCTGATCACGCAGCTCGAGAAGTACAACAAGGTTGTCGACGCCTGGTCGCGCTGCACCGACAAGATCGCCAAGGAGATGATGGATCGCATTTCCGCGGTCCAGATCGATAAGGCGACTGGCCGTACCAAGCCGATCAACTCGGTTTACATGATGGCGCACTCCGGTGCCCGTGGCTCCGAGAAGCAGATGCGTCAGTTGGGCGCGATGCGCGGCCTGATGACCAAGCCTTCCGGTGAGATCATCGAAACGCCGATCATCTCGAACTTCAAGGAAGGCCTGTCGGTTCTCGAGTACTTCAACTCCACCCACGGTGCTCGTAAGGGTCTCGCGGACACCGCGCTGAAGACCGCGAACTCGGGTTACTTGACCCGCCGCCTCGTTGACGTGTCGCAAGACGCGATCATCTCCGAAGAAGACTGCGGCACAGATGCCGGCATCAACGTTCAGGCCGTCGTCGACGCTGGCCAGATCATCGTGTCGCTCGGCGCGCGCGTTCTCGGCCGCACGGCTCAGGAAGACGTGGTCGATTCGGTCACCAAGAAGGTGATCATCGCCCGCGGCGACCTCATCGAGGAGAAGGACGTCGAACTGATCGAGAAGGCACAGCTTCAGGAAGTGCGCATCCGGTCTGTTCTCACCTGTGAGACGGTCAACGGCGTGTGCGCGAAGTGCTACGGACGCGATCTCGCGCGCGGTACGCCCGTCAACATCGGCGAAGCGGTTGGCGTAATCGCCGCTCAGTCGATCGGCGAGCCCGGCACGCAGCTCACCATGCGTACGTTCCATATCGGTGGCGTTGCTCAGACGGTCGATCAGTCGGTGATCGAATCCAACTTCAACGGCACGATCAAGATTCGCAACCGTCACGTCGCGAAGAACAGCCAAGGCCACGTCATCGCGATGGGCCGCAACATGGCCGTCGTGATCGTCGATCAAGGCGGCAAGGAACTCGCCGTCCAGAAGGTCACTTATGGTGCCCGCATGCTGGTTGACGAGGGCGATACAGTGAAGCGCGGCACGCGCCTCGCACAGTGGGACCCGCACACACGCCCGATCCTCACCGAAGTCGACGGTGTCGTTGATACCGAAGACCTCGTCGAAGGTCTGTCGATGAAGGAGATCACCGACGAAGTGAAGGGATCGTCAAGCCGAGTCATCATCGATTGGCGTGCGAGCCCGCGTGGTTCCGACTTGAAGCCAGCGCTGACCATCAAGGACAGCAAGGGCGGCAAGCCGGTGAAGGTCGCGCGCGGCGCTGATGCCCGATACCTTCTGTCGGTCGACTCGATTCTCTCGATCGAGCCGGGCGCGAAGGTGAAGGCGGGCGACACGCTTGCCCGTGTGCCGCTCGCATCGGCCAAGTCGGGTGACATCACCGGCGGTCTGCCGCGCGTCGCCGAGCTGTTCGAAGCGCGCCGTCCGAAGGATCACGCGATCCTCGCGGAAATCTCCGGCACGGTCGAATTCGGCAAGGACTACAAGAACAAGCAGAAGGTCATCATCAAGCCGGACAACGAGAACGAAGAGTCGAAGGAATATCTCATTCCGCGCGGCAAGGGTCTCGCAGTCCAGCAAGGTGACCGGATCGAAAAGGGCGACTTCGTCCTCGACGGCCATCCGGCGCCACATGATATTCTTGCCATCAAGGGCGTCGAGGAACTCGCGAACTACCTGATCAACGAGATCCAGGACGTCTATCGACTGCAAGGCGTGACGATCAATGACAAGCACATCGAAGTGATCGTCCGCATGATGCTCCAGAAGGTCGAGGTCGAAGACATCGGCGATACCGATCTGCTCAAGGGTGAGCAGCTCGATCGCCTGGACTTCGACGAGATCAACCTGCGCTTCGAGAAGGCTGGCAAGCGTCCGGCGACGGCGAAGCCGGTGTTGCTCGGCATTTCGAAGGCCTCGCTGCAAACGAAGTCGTTCATCTCGGCGGCATCGTTCCAGGAGACGACGCGCGTCCTCACCGAAGCAGCCGTCAACGGCAAGAGCGACACCCTCGAGGGCCTCAAGGAGAACGTCATCGTCGGCCGTCTGATCCCGGCCGGTACTGGCGGCATGCTCCGTCGCGTTCGCAAGATCGCCGCCAAGCGCGACGAACTGATCGCCAAGGAGAACGCCAAGACTGCTGCCGATAAGGTGCTGACTGGTGCAGGTGGAGACGGAACTCCGGCTGCAGCCCGCCGCCGCCGTCGTCCTGAAGCCGACGAAGCAGCCGAATAAGGGCGCAAACTCGTCTAATTCGTTTGGAAGAGGGCCGCACAACCCAGTGCGGCCCTCTTTTATTTGTTGGAGATGGAACCTGCGACGAAATATTTGCAAATCTCGGGATGTCGAGGTGTTGACCAGCCGCAACAGCGTGTATATAACGCGCTCACTCTCACGGTAGGTGGTAGGCCATTTTCCGCGTGGCCGCGTGGCTGTCAGCAGCCCCGGCGATCTTTTAGTGGCCTAAACGCTGCCGTCCACAAAGCAGAGCACATCAATGGGCCAAGACCCCGGGACGAGTCATCGTCGCGTGGAGTCCTCTGGTTTTCAGGTCGGCGCGGTCTCGCAAGAGTCGCTTCGGCCTTTAAAGCTTTGGCATGCCGTCAGGTGTGCCGTTGTCGGAATGGTGTCGCGGGTTGATCTCGTGGCGGAATAATTGAGCGGAGTGTCGGATGCCGACCATCCAGCAGTTGATCCGGAAGCCCCGGATTCAGAAGATCTATCGCGAGAAATCGCGTCACATGCAGGCTTGCCCCCAGAAGCGTGGCGTCTGCACCCGCGTCTACACGACCACGCCGAAGAAGCCGAACTCGGCCCTTCGTAAGGTCGCCAAGGTCCGTCTGACCAATGGCTTCGAAATCATCGGTTACATCCCCGGTGAAGGCCACAACCTGCAAGAGCACTCGGTTGTCATGATCCGCGGCGGTCGCGTCAAGGATCTTCCCGGCGTGCGTTACCACATCATCCGCGGCGTTCTCGACACGCAGGGCGTTGCAGCCCGCCGTCAGCGCCGCTCGAAGTACGGCGCCAAGCGTCCGAAGTAACTTTCTTTTCCGGCGCGGCAGTATTTGTCGCCCACGACCTAAACACGTAGCGAAGCGAGACCGTCGATGTCCCGTCGTCACAGTGCCGAGAAGCGCGAAGTCAACCCGGATCCCAAGTTCGGAGACATCGTTCTGTCCAAGTTCATGAACTCGATCATGTACCAGGGCAAAAAGTCCGTCGCCGAAGGCATCGTCTACGGTGCGCTCGACCGGATTCAGACCAAGGCGAAGACCGATCCGCTGGCCCTCTTCAGGCAGGCCCTCGAAAACGTCGCTCCCTCGGTTGAAGTGCGCTCGCGCCGCGTCGGTGGTGCAACGTACCAGGTTCCTGTCGATGTCCGTTCGGAGCGCCGTCAGGCTCTCGCCATCCGCTGGATCATTTCGGCCGCGCGCTCGCGCAACGAAAATACGATGGAAGAGCGCCTGTCCGGCGAACTTCTTGACGCCGCCAACAATCGCGGCACCGCAGTGAAGAAGCGTGAAGACACCCACAAGATGGCTGAAGCCAACCGCGCCTTCTCGCACTACCGCTGGTAATTGAAAATTCTGCCGCGTTGGCGGCCGGCTCCCCACGGGGTGCCGCCGACGCAACCGAGAGATGCCTCACCATGGCCCGCGAATACAAGATCGAGGACTACCGCAACTTCGGCATCATGGCCCATATCGATGCGGGCAAGACGACGACGACTGAGCGGATCCTCTATTACACCGGTATCAGCCACAAGATCGGTGAAGTGCACGACGGCGCTGCCACCATGGATTTCATGGAGCAGGAAGCTGAGCGCGGCATTACGATTACATCGGCTGCGACGACCTGCTTCTGGCCGGGCCGCGACGGCAAGAAGCGCCGTCTGAACATCATCGACACGCCAGGCCACGTTGATTTCACCATCGAAGTCGAGCGCTCGCTGCGCGTTCTCGATGGCGCCGTCTGCGTTCTCGACTCGAACCAAGGCGTCGAGCCCCAGACCGAAACGGTCTGGCGCCAGGGCGACAAGTATGGCGTGCCGCGCATCATCTTCTCCAACAAGATGGACAAGACCGGCGCCGATTTTTACATGTGCCTCTCTGACATCGCCGAAAAGCTCGGCGCGAAGGCCGTTCCGATCCAGCTGCCGATCGGCGCTGAGGCAAACTTCCAGGGCGTCGTCGACCTGATCGAAATGATCGGCATCACCTGGGACGGTGATGGCAAAGACGCCAAGATGATCAAGGGCGAAATCCCTGCTGATCTCAAGGAGAAAGCCGCCGAGTATCGCGCTGCGATGATCGAAGCCGCCGTCGAAATGGACGACGCGGTGATGGAGCAGTATCTCGAAGGCAAAGAGCCGGACAACGACACGCTTCGCCGCTTGATCCGTAAGGCGACGGTGACGCGCGCATTCTATCCGATGCTCTGCGGTTCCGCGTTCAAGAACAAGGGCGTCCAGACGCTTCTCGACGCCGTCGTCGACTTCTTGCCGGCGCCATCCGACCGCGAAGCCTACAAGGCAACCGACGTCAAGACCGGCGAGGCCGTCGAGCGCCGTCCGGTCGACACCGAGCCGCTGTCGATGATCGCCTTCAAGATCATGAGCTTTGAGCACGTCGGCCAGCTCACCTTCTGCCGCGTCTACTCGGGTAAGGCCGAGAAGGGCATGGCGTTGGCGCAGACCTCGCGCGACAAGAAGGAACGTATCGGCCGCATGTATCTCATGCATGCCGACGAGCGTAAGGAAATCGATGAGGCATTCGCCGGCGACATCATCGCGCTGCAGGGTCTCAAGGATACGCGCACAGGTGAAACTCTGTCCGATCCGGTGAAGGCCGTGATCCTCGAGAAGATGGAGTTCCCTGAACCCGTCATCGAGATGAAGATCGAGCCGAAGACGAAGGCCGACCAGGAGAAGATGTCGACCGCCCTCTACACGATGGCTGTTGAAGATCCCTCGTTCCGTGTGTCTGTCGACTCGGAAAGCGGCGAGACGATCCTCAAGGGCATGGGCGAACTTCATCTCGACATTAAGGTCGACATTCTCCGTCGCACTTACGGCGTTGATGCCAACGTCGGCGCTCCGCAGGTCGCCTATCGTGAAAGCCTGTCGCGAGCCACCGAAGTCGACTACACCCACAAGAAGCAGACCGGCGGTACTGGCCAGTTTGCTCGCGTGAAGCTACGTCTCGCGCCGAATGAAATCGGCAAGGGTAATGAGTTCGAATCGGAAGTAATCGGCGGCACCGTGCCGAAGGAATACATTCCGGGCGTGGAAAAGGGCGTTAAGTCGGTTTGGGACCAGGGTGTTCTCATCGGCTTCCCGCTCGTCGATATGAAGGTTACGTTGTTCGACGGCGCATTCCACGAAGTCGACTCGTCAGCAATCGCCTTCGAAATCGCCACTCGCGCGGCCATGAAGGAAGGCTGCGAGAAGGGCGGCGTCAAGATC
>JAPXTA010000173.1:0-8446 GCA_033812735.1 Hyphomicrobiaceae bacterium
GGTTCCGGAGAAGGAAGACCTCGGCAGCCGCCAGAGACTTGTCGCGTTCAGCCAGGCAATAGGCCCGTAGGTCCTCGACGAATTTCCGTTCGCTCTCTTTCAGCCCCGGCGGCTCGCTGCGAACCTTATCGCCGCGTTCAATCAGCAAGGGCTGATAGAGATGACGGTCGAAGTGGATCGTGGGCAGGTCGCGGAGGTCTTGCTTGTAGATGCCATCGCCATCGTCGATGAGCTTCTGGATCGCGACAATCAGTTGCGATTCGCCTCGGGCGACCTTGACGGTGTAGTTCTGGAAGTTGGCATCGTCGCGGTCGAGCGTCCTGTAGACCATGTGCTCGGAATCCCACCGCTCTTGCTGGTTGCGGTAGAACTTGTCGGTGTACTTCCGAAGAACCGTCAGTGCCGCTTCGTTCAGCAGCGCCGTGCCTGCAAAAGAATCGGGCCTGACGACCGCGTCATCAGCAACAAGGCTGTAGAGTCGGGCGGGTTCGGTCCTCGACAGAATCACCCGTGGCACATCCGGGCGAATCGCCAGGTTGCGCATTCCCTTGCGTTCCTTGTACTCGAGCAGATCGATGTAGACCTTCTCCCAATCCACGAGTGCCAGGCTCTCGTCGGGGATGGGCCGTTCCCGACCGGCCTTCACCGCCGTCGCGGTCAACCCATCAGCGCCGCTCTCCAGCGTCTGGACCTTCAATGACATATCCACTCGCACCCGTATGCCAGGGTCAACATCGAGCAGGATGTCGGTCTCATCAACGAAGCTGCGTTCATCCGGAACACGCGGCACTACCAGCCCTTGGTCAAGGAAGTCACCATTCGCTCGGATCGGCAAGGGCAACTCCACGTCGCCTTGCGTCTCGACGCCTTCCTTCTCCAGGTACTCGCGGAACTGCGACATGTAGTTCGCTCGGACAGCAAAGATGTTGAGCGTCTCCAACAGCGGGACGTGCTGAGGGTGGCTGCCATCCAAGGCTGAGCTGCGCTTCAAGGTGAAGTCCTTACCTCGCAGACGCACACCACGCCCGAAGAGCTGGATGATCTCCGAGCCTTCTTTGCGGCCGATGTTCAGGAGGCCCATGTTCGACACGCGCCAGGAGTTCCAGCCCTCCATGAACTTCTTCGCGCCGATCAAAATCTCGACGCTCGTGTCAGGCTCATTGATTCCCTCGAACAGCGAGTCTGCAATGGCGTCTTCCTCAAGAACGATGCCGGAGTCGTCATCCTCGACGAGCTTCTTGAACGTGCTGGTGTCGCCGATGTAGATCAGGCCGAAGTATTCCTCCGCGCCGCTGGCCTTCAGACCTAGCTCGCCAGCGCGGCCTCTCAGGTCGCATAGATGCAAGCCGCCGCCTGTTGGCGTGTGGAGCACCTTGGACAGAATATCCTGGTAGGTCGCCTCAGCATCCGTTCCGGCCGCCCGCAGGTACTGGAACTTGTCCGCGAAAACGTCCTGGCCATCCGGATCAACCAGCCCAGTCTTGCCGTCCAGCAGCTTCTTGATCGCCTTCACCGCCCATCCGCGTTTGTTCTCCAGCAAGTGGTGCAGGAATCTCGCCACGGTCAGCACGTCGCTCCGCTTTTCCTTGTCCTCGGTGTAGACGGCATTCACGCTGCTACCGACAAACACCCAAAGCGGCTTCTCCAGGTTGTACGGGCGCAGGTCGTCCCCTTGCTCCTCGAATACCCGCTGCTGCTCATAGAAGGACAGCAGGTTGCCAAGAAGCAGCGTCTCGGTCTTCTCTTCGGTGGTCTCTTCCTTCAGGTTCAGGATGCGGAAATCCTTGCCGTATCCGTCGCCGTGGAAGTACCGATACGAGTAGTCGAAGACGATGGCCTTGCCGTATTCCGTCGTCAGGTCGTCGTTACGGGCTGCGGTCAGGGCCTGGCCGAAGGTGGCGCTGTACTCGAAAGTGAACCCCGTCTGGCCCAACGCATCGCGGAAACTCCGCCACGCTTCGCCGCCTGACCCCTTGTGACCTTCGTCCACGAAGATCAGGTTGTTGCCCTCGAAAGACTCGACGGGGACGCTCAGTCCGCCGCCGCGTTTCTCCTCGACGAGCTTGGTGATCTCGATGACCCGAACGGCATCCCGCTCGGCCATGCCGAGGCCGCTCTCATTGAGGTCGAACCGGCGGCACGGGATGCTCGATGCCGTCATCTCCTCGATGTGCTGCTCGCTCAGCCCCTCGTTGGGCGTGATCAGAAGGATGTTGTCCAACGGCAGGTTGTTGTAGTGCAGGAACTGCCGGTAGTTCAGATGCATGATCAGCGTCTTGCCGCTGCCGGTCGCCATCCAGAAGGCCAGCTTCTTCAGGTCCGACTCTGTGAACTTCGCATCTTTCGGGTCTCCGGCGCTCTTAGCCGCATTACACTTATCGACGAAGCTGTTGAGCGCCCTCAGAAGCTCCCCGCGCCGGTTGAAGTAGGCGTCCAGGAAGATCTCCGTATAGAGCACCGCCAAATGCTGGAAGTAGCGCAGCGTGATCGGCTCTGGGCGGCGGGCGTTCATGGCCCGCAGATGCTCGCGGATGTTGTCGTCGTATCGCGACAGGTCTGCCGCGCCCACCTTCACCTTGTCGCCCCGAGCGATCAATCGGTGATGGACGTAACTGCGCCCCGATGCATCGAACCCCTCGGCAGCCTCGCTCACGTCGGCCAGTAGGTCGCGATTGTTGTCATACCCGAACAGGCCGTTGAGCCACGCCAGCATGGCGAGCCGCTGCTCGAGCTTCACATACTCCGGACTTCCGTTGTTTGCTCGGGCCATCGGCTACGCCTCCACCGTCGAGAACATCCGGGCCTTGAACACCGGCTCAAGCGCCCTGGCGTTGGGGATGAATGAATCGCCGTTGACGAAGACCTCGTCTGCGCCTTCCGTCAACTTCTGGTCGGCGACGAACTTCTTGTCCCGTTCCAGGTCCTTCTTTTGCCAGGCGTCCGTATCACGCCAGATCACGGCGATCTGCCTGTGATCAATCCGGCCGCGATACACGAGGTATCGCCGCCCACCATCGTCGTAAACCTTGCGCGTGCTGACATGCAGGCCAAGGAGGTAGTTGAACGTTTCCGGCACGTCCACGGTCCTGTCGACGGATTCGCCGTCCTCCATGACGGTCAGCTTGTAGGCAAAGGGGCGGGCCAGCTTCTCGACGTTCAACAGCGTCTCGCTCTTGCGAGCCTCCCACTTGAGCATGTACTTGAGCAGGTAGTCGTCGAACTTCAACGCGCCCTGGCCGGATGCGTCATCGAAGCGGATACTGCCCAAGGCGTCCTCATAGCTTTCCAGGCGGACGTACTTAACAATACGAGGGCTTCGCTCAGCTTCTTCTGCTGTGGCCAGCCGTTTGGGCTTTCCATCCTTCCATTCTGGCGCGAACGTTACCTTTTTGATGCGCGGGAGCAAGACCGTGTCGAAATAGCGCCCCATCTCGGCCATGATGAACTTTCGATTCCCACCGTCTTCGCGGTTGAGGTTGATGACCGCGTGTCCAGTCGTTCCTGAACCGCCAAAGAAGTCGACACAATACGCATCGTCTTCCACGCCCGCTGCGAAGATCGCATCACCGACGGTGTGTACCGATTTGGGATAGGAAAACGGGTTGTGCTCACCGATGATGTCGCCGAGAAGATTTGCCCCGAAGGTTCCCGCATTGTATCGCGGATCGACCCAGTTACTAAAGAGTGCGGCGGTCCTATCCTGAGCCTCAATCAACTGGTAGATCGTCAAGTTATCGCTGCACTGAAGCTGCTTCCTATCGACCAGGTTCTGGCATGATTCATACGAACGACGCCAAACGCGCTCCCTGCGATCCGGTGGATCATTCGGTTGGCCGCTCAGCGGAAAGACTCGAAGAAAACCTTCTTTGGTCTTCCCTGTGGGATAATCATGCACGTTCCTATCCGGCGGCGGCTCAATGCCCACAACCGCCTTCGTGTCTGGATCGACTAGCACAGCATAGAAACTATTAGGCCGTCCATAGCGGAAATTGCTCTCTGCCGTTCCGCTGCGCTTGAACGGCCGCAGTTCGACGCCGTCCTTGCTCATTCGACCAGACAGCGTGCGATCCGAATCCTGGCGCACGCAGGCGAGCATATACTCATGGGTATTGGCCAGCACCTTTGCTTTTCCGCCCTGGGGATGATGATTGACGATGATCATCTCGCGACGAAGGAACGGGAAGTGCTTGTCGATCAATTCAGCCAAGTCAACCATCTCAAAGTCATCAATCGCGATGAAGACGACTGGATCATCCGTGAGGAGTCGCATGGCAACGGCAAGGCGGTTCTGCATCAATGACAACCACGACGAGCGCAAGTATTCGTTCTTGTAGAGAATCTCGGAATCGCCGGTGTTGTACGGAGGATCAATGTAGACACACTCAACCTTGCCACGGAGCGAGTCCAGTAGCATCGTCAAGGCCTGAAAGTTCTCACTATGGATAAGAACCCCATCAAGCACAGCGTCCAAGGCCTCAAATGAACCAAGCAGGCGATCTGTTAAGGCTTGGGAGAGACACTTCGTATCAAGCACCAGCGTCGGATGAGCCTTGAGGAACGCGATGCGCCTGTCCTTCTTGCTCTTGCCGTTTGAGAACAGGTCGGATTGCTCCTCATCAATGTGGAACAGGTCTTTCCATTCAGCCCACTGAGCGTCACAGTCGGCGATTTCGGGGTAGAAGCTCCCATCGATGGTGCCGACTGTGATGCAGTATTGCGTCTCGGTGATGAACTTCCGCTTCTCCCAGAGCATCTTCTGGAACGACTCGATCTGTTCGAGGAAGTCGATGATCCGGCTACCGACGGCCTTGATCACCCGCATGACCTGGAACCAACCCTCGGACCGGTCTTCACCGGCGGTCTCCATCTCGTCCAGGTTCAGGACTTCATTCTTCAGGTAAAAGTCCAGCTCGCCGCAGAGGAAGCCCTTCAGGTCCTTGTGGATGAAGAAGTCGGACGTGTTCCGCCGCGTGTATTGGCGCAGATGGTGTTCGAGGAAGCTGACCGGTTGGCCGTCACTGTTCTTGTGCCGCTCGACCGCGACGGCCAGAAGGGCCTTGTCCGCCTTCTTCAGCCGCTTGGGGATGGAATCGACGGCGTCGGCGATGATCTTGTCCTGCTGGTTCTTGGTGCCGTAGGTGACGGCTTCCTGGTCGGTGAGAGGCCGATACTCGAAGGGGATGACCAGCTGGCTGGCCTTGTCGTCCCAGTCGATCTCCTTGACGCGAGGAATGAAGAACCGCGTGTCACCCTTGACGTTGTTCTGCTCGACGTTGGCGGCCTTGATCTTGAAGTGGACGGTCACGCCGCGCGACGTGAAGGAGTAGTCGTGGAAGTTCTCGGCGGTCTTGACGTAGTACTGGTCGTGGTTCGCCCAGTGCAGGTAGACCTCTTCGCCGTTGTAGGGGATGGCGTAGCGCTGCCGCTTCGAGTAGCGCCGCTTGGAGATGAAGTCGCCGTCCTGGTAGTAGCGGCTGAAGAAGGTGTGCAGGTGGTTGAAGATCGTGGCTTCGAGGGCTTGACGGCCTCGACCACCGGCGGCCTTGCCCTTGAGGTCCAGATACTTCTTGCCCAGCGGCGTGCTGTGATACGCCTCAGCCAGACGACCATCTGCGTCGAGAGCGTCCTTGCCCAGCGACTCGGTGATCTGCTTGGCGACCTCTACAAGCTCCTTGGCAGCCTGCGACTGGTCGGCGAGGACCCCGCGATCCAGTTCGTCGGCGATGGCCTTGGGCAGGTCGGTCGAGATGAACTTCTCGATCACGTCCCGCTTGTAGTTCATGATGCGGTAGATGCCGAAGTCCAGATCGGCGCAATCAAACTGGAAGAGCTCGCGTAGCAGGCCCTGGAACTTCTCGCGGTACTGGTCCATTGTCGTCATTCCTGTTCACCTGAGGTCTCGGAACCGCTCTGGGCCAGTCCGCTCTGAACCCAACGGTCGATGGCGTCCTTGTGGAAACGCCATCGCTTGCCGATCTTCGTGCCGGGGATTTTGTTCTCGACCGCCAGCTTGTAGAGCGTGGACTTGGAGATCTTCAGGTACTCCGCCAGCTCGTCCATCGTCATGATCTCGTCGCGTTCGGCTGCCATAGGCTGCTCCAAGTACCCCGCATCACTCTGGTCGCGGATTATCCATGCGTCACGGCGGCTATTATCCGTATTTCGCCGGTGTTCGCAAGCGGAAACCGCTGGCATCCGGGAATCCGCTGGACGCGGAGAGGCGTGGCGGATAGACTAACCCGGCTTCCGCTACTGGAGGGTGTTTTCACTCTTTTTCGGGGGATCGAGCTCCGGAATCCTTCGGGATTTGAGTGCGATTCGTGTTTCAAGGACGTGTAGTGGCGACCTGCCCCCTTGCGTGCCTTCTTCTGATGCCGGTATTCTGCGGACATGTTTCTGAAATGCAGTATGCGCCGCAAGGACGGCAAAGAGCATCGCTCGTGGTCGGTGGTGGAGAGTCGCCGCGTCGCCGGCCACCGCGTGGTGCAGCGCCACGTGCTCTACCTTGGCGAGATCAATGATTCGCAACGCGCCGCGTGGGAGAAGTCGCTCGCCGTCTTCGATGAGCAACGCCAGGAGTCACTGACGTGCGCGTTGTTTCCCGAAGATCGCACGCCGCCCCCGGTGCTGGACGTGACGGCGGTGCAAGTGCGGTTGGCGGCGCTGCGGCTGGAGCGACCGCGGAGTTGGGGCGCGTGTTGGTTGGCCGATGGGTTGTGGCGGGAGTTGAAACTGGATGAATTTTTCGCGGCGCGGTTGAGCGTAAGCCGGGAGGGAACGGACTGGGAGAAGGTGCTGCGGATTCTGGCGATTTACCGGCTGGTGTCGCCGGGCAGCGAATGGCGGTTGCACCGGCACTGGTTTGAGACGACGGCGTTGGCGGATTTGCTGGGCGTGGACGCGGGGGCGGTGGCCGACGATACGTTGTATCGGTGTCTGGATTTGTTGGTGGCGCACAAGGAGGAATTGTTCGCGCATCTGCGGCAGCGGTGGAGTGATTTGTTCGGAGCGCGTTACGAGGTGTTGCTCTATGATTTGACGAGCACGTACTTCGAGTGCGATGCGCCGGGCGATGAGAACGATCCGCGCCGGTTTGGGTACAGTCGGGATCGGCGCGGGGATTGTGTGCAGGTGGTGGTGGCGTTGGTGGTGACGCCGGAGGGGTTGCCGTTGGCGTACGAGATGATGCCCGGTAACACGGCGGACAAGACGACGTTGCGGGCGATGGTGGAGTTGATTGGGCAGCGGTACGGGAAAGCGGAACGTATCTGGGTGATGGATCGGGGCATTCCGACGGAGGAAGTGTTGGCCGAGTTGCGGGCGAGCGACCCGCGCGTGCAGTATTTGGTGGGCACGCCGAAGGGGGGGCTGACGAAGCTGGAGGCGGCGTTGGCGCAGCGGCCGTGGCAGGTGGTGCGGCCGTCGTTGCGGGTGAAGTTGCTGCCGCAGGAGGGCGAACTCTATGTGTTGGCCGAGAGCCGCGCCCGCGCCGGCAAGGAACGCGGGATGCGGCAGCGGCGGCTGAAGAGTTACTGGCACCGGCTGGGCGAATTGGCCGGGCAGGAGTTGATGCGCGATGAGTTGTTGCAGAAACTCGGCGCGGCCCGCGACCGGGCCGGGCGTGTCGCGGCCGGGCTGGTGCGGGTGAACGTGTCGGCGGCGGGCGTGTTGAGTTATCAACTGGACCGCGTGAAACTGCGGGTGGCGCGCGCGCGGGAGGGCCGGTATCTGTTGCGGACGAATCTGAGCGTGAACGATCCGGAAACGGTGTGGCGCTGCTACATGCAGTTGGTCGCGGTGGAGGAGGCGTTTCGGACGTTGAAGGGCGATCTGGGGCTGCGCCCGATCTTTCACCGCAAAGCCGGGCGGATCGAGGCGCATTTGTTCGTGGCGTTTCTGGCGTACTGCCTGGCGACGACGCTGCGGCAGCAATTGCGGGCGGCGGCCGGCGGGTTGATGCCGCGGGTGGTGCTGGAGAAGCTGGCGACGGTGCAGTTGTTGGACGTGATCCTGCCGACCACCGATGATCGGGAACTGCTCTTGGTGCGGCGCACCGAACCGACGCGGGATGTGGCGCTGTTGCTGGAGCGAATGGGGCGGCGTCTGCCGGCACAACCGCCTCCGCGATTGCGAGCAATGGGCGGGATCACGAAAGTAGAGCCGATGTAGTGGCGACGTTTGAGTTGCTTGAGCGATGAATCAAGCACTTACGTCGTTGCACCCCGCCAGTAGCGGAAGTCGGGCTAACGGCGCTTCGGAAAGGCCTCTGCGGGCGGCCCGGGACGTGCTCATGCTGAGAGTCGTTCGGCTAGGGTTGCCCCTGGGGAGCCAAATTATTTCGCGGAAGGTTTTCGCTCCATCCGGTTAACACGACTGCCCGAACGGCATTCTGGTCGGGCGTGCAATTTTTCCGTTGATTCCACGACGCGACCCGCAACCAGCCGAC
>JAPXTA010000174.1:0-8210 GCA_033812735.1 Hyphomicrobiaceae bacterium
AAAGCGCGGCATTCCGATCATCGCCGACGGCGGCATCAAATACTCGGGCGACATCGTGAAAGCCCTCGCCGCAGGCGCAAGCGCCGTGATGGTCGGATCGCTGCTCGCCGGTACCGACGAAAGCCCTGGCGAAACTTATCTCTACCAAGGCCGCACCTATAAGGCCTATCGCGGCATGGGCTCGGTCGGCGCCATGGCGCGTGGCTCCGCCGATCGCTATTTCCAGGCTGAAGTACGCGATCAGCTGAAGCTTGTGCCCGAGGGGATTGAGGGCCAGGTCCCCTACAAGGGTCCGGTCGACGCCGTCCTCCATCAGCTCGTCGGCGGCCTCCGTGCCGGCATGGGCTATGTCGGCGCTCACAATCTCGAGCAACTCCGCGAACGCGCCCGGTTCGTCCGCATTTCACCGGCCGCTATGCGCGAAAGCCACACGCACGGCGTCTCGATCACCCGCGAAGCGCCGAACTACCCCGGCGCGTAATTTCGCTCGCGCTCCACTTTGAAGTCGATCTCGGGCTTGGCGCGGGCATCAATTCGCAGGATACTACCTGATATTTTCAGGTGGGAGTAATCCGCCATGCCATTGCACGAAGGCGGTTGTCTGTGCGGCGATGTCCGCTATGCGGCTGATCGCGAACCGGTCCGGGTGACCATCTGTTTCTGTCGCTTCTGCCAGCGCGCAACGGGTTCGATGGGGATGGTGGAGCCCCTCTTCAATCGCGCCGCTTTCCGCATTTCGTTTGGGCATGCGCGGCGTTACGAATTGACGTCGAAAGGCAGTGGTAAGCGCGTCACGGTGAACTTCTGCCCAACGTGCGGCACTAAGCTTTTCTTGGAGTTTGAGCGCTTCCCTGACGTTGTGGGCGTCTACGCCGGAACCTTCGACGATCCGAATTGGTTCGAGCGCGCGCCGCAGAACACGAAGTTCATTTTCCTCGACAGCGCGCAACGCGGAACGATTGTTCCGCCCGGTTACAACACGTTCCATGAGCATTCGATGTTGAACGACGGTCGCCCGGTCGAGCCCATCGTGTTCGACCAGACGCACACGATCGTCCCATTCGAGAAATAGAAAAAAGGCGCGTCTGCCGACGCGCCCTTCCTGTCTCGAAGCAAGATTGCGGCTCAGCGTCCCGCGAACGATCCAAAGCGGCGGCTGATTTCGCGCTCGACGTCGTCGGTCAAGACGCCGCCGTGATGCTCGATGAACGTGGCGATCTCAGTTTCTTGAACTTCTGCCCGGCTCGCGAACAGTCCGTTGAACCAAGCAATGGCGTGCTGAACGAAGCCCGCCTCGTTCTTGCGGCGCGCGCGGCCCGGTGCACCGGACGGCATGCCGAAATCAAATGTTGCACTAGTCATGATCATCTCTCGTATTCTTGCGGCCGGTGCCCAAAATGAGCCCGGCGCAACGGTGTGTGATTGCTCAGGTGTTGTAGCCAGCTTCGAATGCGCGGGTGATCGCGTCGGCATGCGGCACACCGCGAGCGCGGTTGCGCTCATACGCTCGCATGGCGGTCATCGCTTCGTTGATGGCCGAAACGAGCTTGCGAAAGGCGCTGACGTGGCTGTCGTCGCGAACGGCGCCTGAGAGGATGGGATGGGTCAGGGTGCTCATGTGGTTTTCCTTTGTTCTTTTTGGTCTTGAGTTTGGACGTGTCAGTACCAGAGGCGTGGTTCGCGCTCGGCTTGGCGGCGTACAGCCTTGATTTCGTCCGGGCTGTAGCCGAACTCGGCGAGTTGCTCGTCGTTGTGGCGGCTCAGGAACGAGTAAACGCGCAGCTGGGCAGTGTGCTGCCGGGCTTTGATCGCGCGCCGGTATCCACGGGCGAACGCCGTGCGCGCCCTGTTCAGAATGCCGTCGCCGTAGATTGGGGCGCCGGAAAGTTCGGCGGTCAGGTCATTGAAGCGCATCATGGTGGCCTCCTCTTACGCTTGTGAGGCCTTCCGCGCGTTCCCTCGTGCTCATGCTCTTGTTCGCTTGAGAAGCGAATCTCGTCGTCGTCTGACGCTAAGATGGGGGAGGTCATCGCGCTGCACCATGCATATTTTTGCATTGCAGCAATATCGTCTATGATGTCGCAAATTGTCGTGTTTGTTCAGGAAATTGTCACATTGCTTAAACGTGTTGCGGTGCGGCGGCCGCAGAGGCCGGTCTGATTGAACCGAGCGAAATGGGCATTCCGGGCCGCTTACGCTATATGTGCTTCCATGAGCTGGGATCACGGCAACGAAGGCGGCAAGCGCCGCAGCTACCATCACGGAAACCTACGCGAGGCACTGATCGAAGCGGCACTCCGCTTGATCGGCGAGAAAGGCCCCGCCGGCTTTACCGTGGCCGAGGCTGCGCGTGCAGCGGGCGTCAGTCCTGCTGCCCCATATCGCCATTTCCGCGACCGCGACGAGTTGATGGCCGACGTAGCAACGCGCGGCTTCCAAAGCTTTGCGGCGGCTCTTCGCAAAGCTTGGGATGACGGGAAACCGACGCCCCGCCAAGCATTCGAGCGGCTGGGGATGGCCTATCTCGACTTCGCGGCCAAGGAACCGGCAACTTTCTCGGCCATGTTCGAAGGTGGCATCTGCGCCGACGATTTTCCTCAGATGAAACTCGCGGCCGACGCTGCATTCGGCGTGCTTCGCGACGCATGCGAAACCATGATCGCGTCGATCCCAGCTGACCGGCGCCCCCCCGCGCTCATGGTCGCTCTCCACGTCTGGTCCCTGACGCATGGCATAGCAACCCTGTTTGCCCGCGGCGATCGCACCCGTCGCCCCCTGCCGATGTCCCCGGCCGAGCTCCTTGAGGCGGGAGTGCTCGTCTATTTCGATGGGTTGGCGACACACGGCCCAAAGGCTTGATCGCCGCCGCCGCAGTACCGATTTCAGCGGCATTGCGTAGCAAAAGAACCATATATGATGGTTTTTTGCATGTCAAGTGATGCATCAGATGCGAGTCGTGATTCGTCGACGCAGGCAGAGCCGAGACCTGTCACCGATTGAAAACGTTGCGATGGCTGTGGAAATCTTTGCATCAGTTTTACGTATGAGATAATCGAACATTATCAATTGCATAGATGGCTGAGCTAAGAAATCGAAATATTTGCTTTGGCACTGTCAACAAAGGTGTCAAAAATGCCCAAGCAGTGAGCCGAGTTGACGTGTGCTTAAGAAGGGCTTAAGCATGCTACATGGCTATCAATGAGGCAGATCTTCTGACGCTTGAGGCCGCGATCGAAGTTCTCGACCGCGTTCAAGATGCGCGTCTGGTCAGCGAAGTGCTGATGGCAACTGGCGCTATGTCGAAGATCATTCGCTTCCATTCTGCTGCCAAAGACCGCACTGCCGACAAGGCTCGCGTGAATGGGATGGCCGGCGCACAGCAGATAGGGATGTTTGCCGGATTGAGCTTGGCAGAGGCGGCGATCAAGCACTTGAGTATCGTGAAGCGGTCTCAACGTGCCACCGACCTAGTGAGGGCGCTTCAGGAAGGCGGCTTCGAAATGACGGCGGACCAGCCTATCGCCGCTCTCAGTGCTGCCCTCAAGCGGCGCAATACAAATGACGACAACTTGGTCAAAATCACAAATGGCCTGTGGTGTCTCCGTGAGTTCCTTACCGACAAAGAGCGGGCGGCAGTCGAGCATAAGAGGCGGACGGCCAGAGGAATGGATAGGGCGAGGTCCGCAGGCGTCCAGATCGGGACCCGCCTAAAGGTCACCGCTGAAATCGCCGCGCAGTTGAAGACGATGTTCGAGCAAAAAGCCGGTTACGCTGAGATGACCAGGGTAACGGGCATCAAGCGTCCGTCGATCTACACTTGGCGCAAAGCCATTTTGGCGTGGAACCCGGGAGAGCCTTGGCCTCCGCGCGACATGAAAGGCCGGAAAGAAGACGAAGAACAACAAGGCGTCGAACAATCAACATCACCGCTCGTCAGCCATCTGCGAGCGGTGAAATAAAAAAGCCCCGCCGTTGAGCGGGGCTCTGAGATCGGGGCTGGTCTGAACCACCAGTGACCCGACAAACCTAGGGACCGTCGAGCTACCCTAGGCAAAACCTGATTTGCTCACAGGCCAGACCCGACACTGGTAGGTATCGGGAGACAGGAGTTTACCGGTGGCTACGCGCCATTCGGTGCACGTCAGGCTTTGGCACCCTGACCGCATCCTGTTAAGATAGTCAAGGTGGGGCGGGCGGCGAAAGCTGCCCGCTTCGTCTTTGTTTACCACACTTGGGCAGGGAGAAAAATTAAATAATCACGCAGATTCAACGGTCGCGAGGTCATCTACCCGGACGGTGGTGCAGCCAATCACAGCGAGACATTCGAGCATGAACGCCGCCGTGAAGGTCCCTCTGGCGATCTTATTCGTTAGGTTGCGCGCGTTCTCAGGATGACCGGCATCGGTCAGCTTCTTTGCTAAGTCCTCATAGGTCATGTTCCGGCGCTTCAGCTCCGCTTTCAATAAGCCCTTGGCTGCCGCCGACCACTTCTCTTCTGACATGGTGATGCCTCGTTCGATGGTTAAAGGCATCATATATGATGCTTTTGTCATTGACAACGATGGCGGATTACACTAAATATGATGACGTAAACATCAAATTCGATGGTTCGTCATGGCTACCCACTTCCTTCTGACCGCTGCCGCCCGCACCCTCAAGCTTCGCGATGTGTACGAGGCTGGCGAGGATGGTGCGTTCGAGACGTTCTGCAAGCTCCGCTGGCCCGAGACGGACGGCAAGCCGGTTTGCCCGCGCTGCGGCTGCCTTGACCACTACACGCTCAACAACGGCCGCAAGTTCAAGTGTAAGGCTAAGGCTTGCAAGTACCAGTTCACACCGACTGCCGGGACGATCTTTGCTAGCCGGAAGATGGCCTATGTGGATCTGCTCGCGGCCATCCTGACCGTCGTCAACGGTGCCAAGGGCGTTTCGGCCCTCCAACTCGCTCGCGACCTCGACTGCCAGCATAAGACGGCGTTCGTCATGTGCCACAAGCTCCGCGAAGCGATGGCTTCTGAGATTGCTGGCGCGACGCTGGACGGCGTTGTTGAGACTGATGGCGCGTACTTTGGCGGTCACATTCGCCCCGCCAACCACAAAGAGAACCGCCGTGATCGCCGCCTTGCTCAGAACCAGAACGGCAAGCGCCGCGTCGTCGTCGTCGCCCGTCAGCGCAAGGGGCGCACCATCACCACCGTCACCAAGTCAGAAGCAGATGGCGTCGATTTCGTTCGCGCCGTCGTCTCGGCTGAGGCTGAGGTCCACGCTGACGAGGCCAGCCATTGGGATGCGCTGCACGCTCGCTTCAAGACGATGCGCATCAACCACAGCGAGGCCTACAGCAAGGACGGGGCCTGCACGAACCAAGCTGAAAGCTATTTAGCTCGCCTGCGTCGGATGGTTGAGGGCCAGCACCACCACGTCAGCCCGCAGCACCTGCACCAGTACGCCAGCCATGCGGCATGGGCCGAAGATCACCGCCGCCTCGACAACGGTAGCCTTTGCAACAAAGCCCTTGGCCTAGCGTTGTCCCATCCGGTTAGCCGAGAGTGGAAGGGCTACTGGCAGCGCAGCACGTGAGGCAATTGACAAGAAAATTAAACAGCCCCCGAATTATCCCCTAGCAAAGCGGCGACCGCCCCCTTAACGTGGCGGTAAGAGGTTGTTGCAATCTTGACATGCGGCAAAAAATGTGGTTTTGGCGCCGCCGTTTGTCTTGAAAAAGTCATCACTGGTTGGTACATACGAGTACCTACCGGGCCAGATGCCCAATGGCGCCAACTAGGAGGGTGCTAACATGCAGTCACAGCTTGAAGTAGCCAAGCACCGTCTGTTCGATAAAGACGCGCTCGGTTCCGACGATATTAAACTGTTTCCCGGAAGCAATCGCGACGTTACGCGAGAGCAAGTGGCGGAACAGATTAATAAGGCACTTGCGCAGATCGAATCTGGCGATTACGACCTCGTTGACGATCAGTTTGAGGACTGATCGTCCTACGGGGACGAGATATGACGTTTAAGCGGGTGTTTGAGGCATGCAAAGATGCCCCACTACATGTGGGGCGTAACTTTTTGCGCGCGCAGGTGTTGGCTGCGTCTGGCATCAACGACGTTAAGATTATGAAGACGTCGTTGGACCCAGCGGTCAACCGCGGTTTCTACTTTTCTCCTCGAAACACGACTCATCCTATTGTCGCTGGTCATGGCCAGCATCTGGTTGTGGTGGCGCGAGCTTTAAATCGCTGCTGGACACGCTTCGTTGTTGCCAAAGAACTAATGCATCTGTTGGACGGCGCCGAAAGCGCAACCGACACCGGCGAAGCCTTCGATGGGTTGCTTGGCGAGCTACACGGGCAGCAGGGCACCAGCCAAACAAGATCACCGCAGTTGCAGGCCGAAATTGCGTGTTTCTGGAAGGCTCTCGCGTGCCTATGTCCAGAAGCGCACCGTAAACAGTTCGCTGCCGAAAGAGCTAAAAACCATATTGACGATTACGGCATTGCTCTGAAACTCCGCATACCACAACAATACGTGCCGAATCTTTTCGAACCGTATTACGAAAAGCAGTTAGAAGGACTATTGAAGTAGCGACCTCCAATCACCGCAATTCCCAAAGCACTACCATCCCAGGCCCTTCGCTACTCTTTGCGATCCCCCTGTCCCGCATGCCCCTGAGAGCCTAGCGCCTCAGCCTCTTAGTCCTTTTCATCGCATCGCGAACCCTGGTGACGGCTGAAGCGCGGCGGTAAGCGCTATCCAAGGAAATGCGGTCACGAGCAGCCAAGCGCTCGGCAATCTCCTCTATCGTGAGAGGTTCCGACACCGACCGCTGCAGATCAAGTACGCGCCTTATGATGCTCCTGCCCCTAAACATCCGCGTTGGGGGCTGCTGCTTTGGCGGCTGGTAGCCGAAGCATGACAGCTTGACGTTAGCGAGGGTCAGCCGGGCTTTCAGCCGTGCCAACTTGTCCTCAGTGCGTCGGACCTGGTTGATGAGCTGCCGTCGCTCCCTAAGTATTAGCTGAATAGCGGCCTTGTGCGGATGGTCCATTGGACAAAAATATCATCGGTTGACCTAGTAATCATCATCATATATGGTTCTTTTGCTACGCAATGCCGGATTTCAGCCCTGTCCCCTCTTGACGAACCCGCCCGCATCGCCAATTAATGTGAATGTAAATTACATTTACATGACGGTAAGCATGGAGAGGCGGTCACGGAGATCATCATGACTGAAGTGGTGGAGAAGTTGGACGACTGGGGCCTGCCGGCATGGATCGCCGTGATGGTCCTTTCATTCATCGTGTTTTGGCCGGTCGGACTGATAGTCCTGGCTTATCTCATCGGGAGTGGACGCATGGGCTGCGGCAGATTCGGAAGCTGGAGTGGGGAAGACCGTCGCGAGCGCATGGAGCGGAAAATGACGCGTCTACAGGAAAAGATGGAACGCTGGACGGATCGCAACCGCCAATGGCGCAGTGGCTTTGCCACCAGCGGCAACCGCGCCTTCGACGAATATCGTGAAGAGACGATCAAGCGTCTCGAAGAAGAAGCGAACGATTTCAAAAGCTTCTTGGAACGTCTGCGCCACGCCAAGGATAAGGCCGAGTTCGATCAGTTCATGGCCGATCGCCGCGGCGGCAACTCAAGTCAAGACGGATCCCCTGGCATGTCGCCACAGCGCTGAGCGCAGTCCTCGCATAGAAAAAGCCCGGTCTGGATCTCTCCAGGCCGGGCTCATTGTTTAGGCGGTAGGCCGCCTTAGACCTGTTCGAGCTTGTCCTTGGACACAGGTACGAGATTGACGCTCTCGCCGCAGCCGCAAGCGCTTTTCTGGTTCGGGTTGTTGAACACGAACTGAGCGGACAGCTTGTCCACCACGTAGTCCATTTCCGTGCCAAGCAAGTACATGACGGCCTTCGGATCCACGATGACGCGCGCACCGTCGCGCTCGACCACGTCGTCGAACTTGCCGACCTCGGTGGCCCACTCCATCGTGTATTCCATGCCGGCGCAGCCACCCTTCTTGATCCCGACCTTCAGGCCGAGCACTTGCCCACCCTTCGAGGCCATGATGGCCGCAACGCGCTTTGCGGCGGCGTCGGTCATGGACATGATGGCGAGCTTGCGGCGGACAGGGGCAGCAGTGGTCATGGCGTTGCTCATGCGTTCCGGCGAACTGCCATAATATAAGCTGTCAGATCGCTGTC
>JAPXTA010000175.1:0-8175 GCA_033812735.1 Hyphomicrobiaceae bacterium
AGAAATGCCGGTGCATCGGTCACCGGAGGCAATTTCTCCGGCTGCTTTTCTGCTGGCCGGAAGCTGACAATCATAGACTCGTTGAAGAAATCAGCCTTCACGACATTGAAGCGGCCATACAGCATTTTTACTGCAGGGTCTTTCGCCAAATCCATGAACCGTTTGGCAAAGCCGCCAGAGGGCATGACCTCGAAGGTAGGCTTCAGCAACAGATTGGGCACCATGTCCACTTCGAGCTTCAGAATGATGCCGAAGAAGCCGTACCCGCCCATCGCAAGGTTGAATAGCTCCGCGTTCTCGGTACGCGAGCACTTCACGATCGTTCCGTCCGCCAGCATCATCTCGATCGACCGCACGGTCGAGCCAAACGGCCCATAGGGCACCGGCCATCCGTGCGCGTTGACGCTGAACGTTGCCGCAACGCCGAAGTCCGCATTGGACTGCATGACAGCCGGCGAAAAACCGATCGGGTCGAGCGCCCGGATAACTTGATTCCACCGCGTACCGGCATGGACCTGAAACGTCTTGGCGGCGCGGTTCGGCTCGACACGGTTGATATCGAACGTGATGGCCGTTCCATCGCGCGGCAGACTTTGTCCGCCCATTGAATGGCGCGCAGCCCCGACCACGACCGGCCGGCCATCCGTGCGCGCCACCTTCAGTTCGGCACGCAACCGCTCGACGAATTGCGCCTCATCATTGGGTTTGACGACCCAGTGCGCCCTGACCGGCGTCGGCGATAGACGGCTCGCGTCGTTCATCACCTGGCGCTGTTGCGCGCGAACTCCGACCGGCAAAATTGCCAAGGTCGCTGCGCTGCCCGCTGCCTTGATTACGTCGCGCCGGTTGAGTTTGGCCAACTGACCCTCCAAGACATCCATTGCCGGGCGCACCCCACGGCGCCTTTCAACCAACAGTTATTACCGCAGAAAAATTAACCTGGACTATATGCAGGCCAAGGACGGTAGACCCACGTCAAAACCTGAACCCGGCACCCACCGGCATTGGCCGCAGACGAAAGCGCGGCGATGCCGCGGGCTTTAGTCCAGGAAAAAACTCGCCAAGATCAATAGACTATGGGGTGCGGAAGATTTGTCGACCTTTGCGTTTTCGCGTGACAGTGTAGCTTCGAATTCGCCAATGCAGCTCACGAGAACCTGATGACAACGACCACGACCCCACCAGCGTCGGCAAACCGGCCCGCCAAAAGTTTCAAGATGTTCATAGATGGGACCTGGTGCCCTTCGGCGGACAACCGGCTGCTTGCCGTGGAGGCCCCAGGCACACGCGAGATCATCGCCAACATCCCGCGTGGCAGCAGTGAAGACGTCGACCGTGCAGTCAAAGCCGCAGCGAAAGCATTTCCCGCCTGGAGCAAAGTGGCGCCGCGTGAGCGCGGCCGGATGCTGCAGAAAATCGCCGACGCAATGGAGGGCGATATCGAGGCCCTTGCCCGGACGCTCGCTGAGGAAACCGGCAATGCGATCCGCACCCAAGCAAGAGGCGAAGCAAAAGGCGCCATCGACGTCCTGCGCTACTTCGGCGGGCTCGCCAGCGAGCTCAAAGGCGAGACGGTACCTCTCGGCGAGCATGTCCTGTCCTACACGCGGCGCGAACCGATCGGCGTCGTCGGCGCTATCATTCCCTGGAACGCACCGCTCTTGCTCGCCGCTCTCAAGATCGCGCCGGCGCTGTGCGCTGGAAATACCATCGTGCTCAAGGCCGCCGAGGACGCCCCGCTTGCTGTGCTGATGATGACGGCAGTTTGCGAACGCTTCCTGCCGCCGGGCGTGCTCAACGTCGTGACAGGCCTCGGCGAGGAAGCCGGCGCCGCGCTCTCGAGCCATCCTATCGTGCGCAAAATTTCGTTCACCGGATCGACCGAGGTCGGCAAAATCATCATGCGCGCCGCGGCTGACCGCATTGTCCCGGTAAGCCTCGAACTCGGCGGCAAAAGCCCTGCGATCGTCTACCCTGATGCAAACGAGGATTGGGTGGCCGACGGCATCATTGCGGGCATGCGCTTCACCAGGCAAAGCCAATCCTGCACGGCAGGATCGCGCCTCTTCCTGCACGCCGACATATTCGACAGCTTCCTCCAAAAGCTCGCTGACAAGACCGCCAAGTTGAAGATCGGAGATCCGCTCGACGAGGCGACCGATGTCGGTGCCATCATCAACGAGAAGCAGTTTACGAAGGTCTGCGGCTATGTGCAGGAAGGACTGAATATCCCTGGCTCCAAACTGCTGTTTGGTGGCCTGCCGCCGAAGACAGGGCCGCTTTCGAAAGGCTACTTCGCGATCCCGACAGTGTTTGCCAACGCCGCCAACGATTGGCGGCTCGCGCGTGAAGAAATTTTCGGGCCCGTTCTGGTCGCCATCCGCTGGACCGATGAAGCGGACGTGATCCGCATGGCGAATGATTCGCACTATGGCCTTGCCGCTTACGTCTGGACCAAGGACGTCGGCCGCGCGCTTCGCACGGCTCACGCAGTCGAGGCAGGCTGGGTGCAGGTCAACCAGGGGCTTGGCCAATCGCCCGGCCATTCCTACGGCGGCGTGAAGCAGTCGGGCATTGGCCGCGAGCACTCGCTGGAAGGCATGCTCGACAGTTTCACGCAGCGCAAGAGCGTAACCGTGAACCTCGCGACCCCCTGAGTTCAGGGTCTAGACCTGCAATGACAGTCGGCGAACCACTGAGCCGCCGCGATCGGCAATAACGGCAACCGGGACGTCAAACACCCCGCGAGCCGTTACTTTCCGCGGCGGATGTCCTGCACCGCCTGCTCCAACGTCTGCAGGAAGCGCGAGCGATCGGCGGCGGCAAAGGCTGAAGGCCCACCGCGCATGTCGCCGGTCTCGCGCAAATGCGCCTTCAGGTCGCGTACGGCCAGCGCCATGCCGATGTTGTTGGACGTGAACGGCCGCCCGGTAGGCGCCAGAGCGCGGGCGCCCTTCTTGATGCAGCGATCGGCCAGCGGTATGTCCTGAGTCACGCAGATATCTGTGGGGCCGATCTCATTTGCGATCCAATCGTCTGCGGCATCCGGACCTTCAGCGACAATCCTGCGCTCCATCAACGCGCCCTCTGGCAATCTCATCCAAGAGTTCGAGACAAAGATGGTTGCGAGCTTATGTCTATAGGCAACGCGCGCGATCTCATCCTTGACCGGACAAGCGTCGGCGTCGACGAGAATGCGGATGATCGGCCCAGTCGCCGACATAGGCTAGTCCTCGGTGTTGCGTTGGTTGTGCGGTTCGGCGCTACTGCGAGACAGCAAGAGGTGTGTCCTGACCCGGTTGTCAGATGATGCGGCTGCGAATGCTCGACGTGACGATCTCTGTGACGATGACGACCGCGAGAATCGTCGCGAGGATCAAGCCCACCTGGTCCCAGTAGAGATTGTTCAGCGCGGCATCGAGCGCGACACCGATACCACCCGCGCCGACGAGGCCGAGCACCGCGCTCTCGCGGATGTTGATGTCCCAGCGAAGCAGTGCGACCGACCAAAACGCAGGCTCCGCTTGCGGCCAGTAGCCTTTGATCAAGATCGCGGGTTTTGACGCACCTGTGGCAGTCAGCGCCTCGATCGGCCCGGTCTGAGCTTCCTCCAGCGCCTCGCCGAACAGCTTGCCGACGAAGCCGATCGACCTGACCGCGATCGACAGCACGCCGGCAATCGCACCGGGCCCAAATATCGCAACGAACAGCAGCGCCCAGATCAGAGAATTGACCGACCGCGACGACACGAAGATGAACTGCGCAATCCAGCGCAACGCCGCGTTCGAGGTGAAATTTCGAGCCGCGAGAAAGGCCAGCGGCAACGCCATTAGAATGGCGAGGATCGTACCGAGCGTCGCAATGTGAAACGTCTCGACCAGAGTTTGCCACACGAACGGCCAATATTTGAAATCGAATGGCCACATCCGCTGGAACAGATCCGCCGTCTGCTGCGGCGCGTCGTACAGAAATTCCGGAATGATCTCGATCGTGCGCGCTGACCAGACAACGGCGATCGCAGCGACGATATAGACCATCGAGCGGCCGATGCGCTCAGCCGGCGTGAAGCGCTGCCAGACTTTGGGATCGCCCTGGATGGGCTTGCCGTGCGTGCTCATTGGAAGATCCGCCGCACCCGTGCCGAGACCGCTTCCATCGCCATGATGATGCCGATGATGATCAGCAGGATCGTCAACACGACGTCGTAATCGAAGCGCTGGTAGGCGGTGAACAGCGGCGCACCAATCCCGCCGCCACCGACAATGCCGACCATGGTGGAGTTTCTGAGGTTCGAGTCGAGCTGATAGACCGACAGCCCGACGAACCGCGCCATCACCTGCGGGAAAACACCGAACAAGAGAACGTGCCCGAAGCCCGCGCCGCTTGCCCTGACGGCCTCGACCTGCTTGGCGCTGATCTCCTCGACCACCTCGGCAAACAACTTGGAAACGAATCCGATCGTCGACACGACGAGCGCGAGAATGCCGGCGAGCACGCCGAAGCCGACCGCCTTTACAAACAGGATCGCGACAATGACGGGATGAAACGACCGCAGGATCGCGATCAATCCCCGCGCGGCCCAGGCAAGCCACCCCGGCGACAGGTTGCGCGCCGCGGCAAGACCAACCGGCATCGACAGCGCGACGCCCACGAACGTGGCGAGGATCGCAATCTGTATGCTCTCGATCATGCCGTCGCGGATGAGGGCGAGCTTGTCGGCTTGCAGGTTTGGCGGAAACATCCGCCCGAACAGACGCCGCGCATTGTCCATACCGCGCACGATCCGCTCGAAATCGATGTCGAGCACCGATATCGCGTAGATGGCATAGACCGTCAGCGCCGCCCACGCGAGCCGCTTCGGCCAGTTGGGCGGAAACGCGGCCGCAGCCGTCGACGGCGCGGAAGACGGTGCGGTACTGGCCGTCATTGCCATTCCTCGCCGCCGTAGATTTCGCTGAGATGCCGCGCCGTCAGCCCATCCGGATTGCCATCGTAGACGACATTGCCACCGGTCATGCCGACGATGCGCCGGGCATAGCGCTTGGCGAGTTCAACGTTGTGAATATTGACGATGACAGGAATGGCCTGCTTCGCGGATATATCGGCCAGCAGCTCCATGATCTCGACCGACGTCTTCGGGTCGAGCGACGACGTCGGCTCGTCGGCAAGGACCAAGGCCGGGGACTGCATGATCGCCCGTGCGATTCCGACACGCTGGCGCTGCCCGCCTGACAACTTGTCGGCACGGCGGTTGGCAAAGTCGGCGCCAAGCCCGACTGAGTCGAGTAACTCGAACGCCCGCGCGATGTCCTGTTCCGGAAACCGCCGCAGATACGCTCGCCACAGCGGCACGTAGCCGAGCCGCCCGGTCAGGATGTTCTCCATGACGGTCAGCCGCTCGACCAGATTGTATTCCTGGAACACCATGCCGATGCGTCGACGCACGCCGCGCAACGCACTGCCGCGCACCTGGGCGATGTCCGCGCCTTCGAACCAGATAGAGCCCGACGTCGGATCGACCAAGCGGTTGACGCAGCGGATCAGCGTCGATTTGCCCGTACCCGACGGCCCGATGATCGCGGTGACCCCCGACGAGCCGAAATCGAGCGTAATGTCCTTCAAGACCGGCTGTCCCGCGCGATATTCCTTGCGTAGACGGTCGAGGCGCAATACGGCCGATCCCGTTCCCGGCTGCATCGCCGTCTCGCTGCTGATCGCCATCACGGTGCCTTCGGTGCTGCGGGCGCAGCGGCTTTCTCTGCAGCCTTCTTCGCCGCGGCGTCTGCGTCGCGCTTCGCCTGCGCGTCGTAGGCAGCCCTATTGTACGGAGTGCCCGACTTCTCCGCGACCTCACGGATCGATTTCCAAGTATCCTTGTACGTCATCGGCACGAAACGATCGGCCGGCGTGTATTCCTTCTTGAATGCATCAGGGAACTTGAAGCCGAGGAAGCAGGCTTTGATCTTTGCAGCAAGGTCCGGCTTCAAGTCATAGGCGATCGAGTAGGAGGTCGTCGGAAACAACTCGCTCTCCCAGATGACGCGCAAAGGCCGATCCTTGAACTCGCCGCGCGCCGTCATCCGGTCGTAGATGTCGGATGCGACCGGCGCCATATCGTAGTCGCCGTTGGCGACGCCAAGCGCCGAGCGGTCGTGCCCGCCGGACATTAAAGGCTTATAGTCGGCATCAGGCGTCAGACCAGCTGCCGGAAAATAGACGCGCGGCGCCAGATTTCCCGAGTTGGACGACGGCGAGGTATGAGCGACCTTCTTGCCCTTGAGATCGGCAAGTGACTTGTAAGGGCTATCCGCCCTGACGACGGCGTAAACGCGATAGCCGAACACGCCTGTCTCGGTCCCGATCGCGACAATCGGATTGGCACCGCCGAGATTGACGGCAAAACCCACCGAACCAGTCGACATCAGCGCGATGTGCAGACGGCCGGCGCGGAACGCCTCGATCTGCGCGGTATTGGACTGCACGGGATAGTAGACGACCTTTTTGCCGGTGCACTGCCCAAGATGATCCATCAGCGGCTGGTACACGTGCGCGTAGACGGCAGGATTCTCGGCCGGCGAATACGCAAAGATCAGCGTCGCCGGATCCTTCTGCTTCGCCGGGTCCTTCGGCACATCCGCAACCAAGTCGCCATCCGCGTCGCAATACTGGCTATCGAGTTGCCCGCGGTTGGGGCACGCATCCTGCGCCGCAGCTGGTGCGCCAACCATCACAACGGCAAACGCCACCGCTATGGCAGATGATCTGCCAATGAAACCGGCTGTCATACATTGCCTCCACTTACGATAGCGAAGCACCACCCAAAGCTCACGCCAGCCACCGCGGCGCCAGCACGCATTGAAAGGCAGGTTAGGGCTTTTTCGGTTCGCTGGCGGCCTTCGCCTTTTCCGCCGCTTTCTTCGCGGCGGCGTCTGCCTCGCGCTTGGCCTCGGCGTCGTAGGCAGATTTATTGTACGGCGTTCCCGACTTCTCCGCGACGTTGCGCACCACCGCCCAGTCCTTCTGGTAGGTGATCGGCAGGAAGCGGTCGTCGCCGTTGAACTCCTTCTGCATCTCAACCGGGAATCGGAACGAGAAGAAGCAATCGCGCAATTTCTTGGCGAGCTCGGGCTTCAGATCGTGCGCATGCGCAAACGAGGAGGTCGGGAAGATCGGGCTCTTATAGATGACACGGAAATCGGCGGGCTTCACCGTGCCGCGAATCCCCATGCGCTCATAGACGTCACCTGCGACGGCGGCCATGTCATAGTCGCCGGAATTGACGCCTAGCACAGACTTGTCGTGCCCGCCCGACATCAGCGGCTTGTAGTCTTCGTTCGGCTTCAGTCCCTGCTCCGGGAAAAGCACCAGCGGCGCTAGGTGACCCGAATTGGACGACGGAGCCGTGTGCGCGACCTTCTTGCCCTTCAGGTCCTCCAGCTTCTGATAGGGGCTCGACGCTTTCACGATGGCGAGCAGGTTGTAACCGCGAACCTCCGTGCCAAGTCCCTTGGCCGCGAAGGGTACCGCACCCGCGAGGTTCACAGCGAAGCCAGTCGGCCCCGTCGAGAAACCGGCGAAATGCAGGCGTCCCGAGCGCATCGCCTCGATTTCGGCCGAGTTCGATTGCACCGGATAGTACACCGTCTTCTTGCCGGTGCAGGCTTCGAGATGCGTCGTGAACGGCTTGAACACGTTGGCATAGACGGCAGGGTCTTCAACCGGCGTATAGGCCCAAACCAGCGTCGACGGATCTTTCCACTTGGCCGGATCGGTCGGAGCATCCGCAACGAGATCGCCGTCGCGATCGCAATAGTTGGTGTCGAGTTGCCCGCGGTTGGGGCAAGCGTCCTGCGCCAGCGCAGGAGCGGCAGTCCATACCGATGCACAAACGATAGCGGCGGCTGCACCGCCCATTCGACGAACCATATCGAGCGTCTCCCCTTGAGGCGCACTCTTAAAGCAGGCGCGCCGAATTGACCGGGAGTGTACGGCCTGCCCCCCCGGTTCTGTCAACGAGGCCTGCGGTCCCGGACAGCGATCAACCACAGACGCGCTGAAGAACACTTGTTCATCGACCAAAGCCAGTTGCCTTCGAGCGCGCGACCTGATCAATTTTGCGCCAAGGCGCGGCACATCCGCCCCCCCGAACAATGAGCGCACATCGTGCCTCTCTGC
>JAPXTA010000176.1:0-8173 GCA_033812735.1 Hyphomicrobiaceae bacterium
GACCGTGCCGCGCTTGTAGACTTCCTGGCTGAACTCCGCCGGCAGATCCGGGTACTTCGACCCGCCGATGCCAATGCCCCGCGGGTCACCGGTCTGCGCCATGAAGCCGTTGATGACGCGGTGCCATTTGAGGCCGTTATAGAAGCCTTCTTTGGCGAGCATTTTTACACGCTCGACGTGCTTCGGCGCCAGGTCGGGGCGCAGGCGTACGAGCACCTTGCCGGTCTTGAGTTCGATGACCAGGGTGTTGGCCGGATCGGCTGCGGCGCCGGGGGCGGACTGAGCCGACGCCATGGTCGGCATCAGCATGGCGAGACCAAGGGCCGCGGCCACGAGAAGGCGTTTCATCGTCGATTTCTCCCGCTTCAGGATCGCCACCTACGGCGCTTCCAGTGTGAGCCGATTTTCGCCCGGCGTTATGGCTGGAATTGGACGCCTCAGCAAGGCGGCTGCGGCTGGAATACCTTTGGACCCGAAACTATGTTATGGAGCACCAACACTCCCCCAAATCGAGACGGCAACATATGAGCCAGGATACCAAGCCCGCGCACGACCATCTGCATCTCGGTCAACCGGATCAAGTCCACAACCATGCGCACGATCACGATGCCTGCGGTTGCGGCCACGACCACGACCACGGCCACCATCATCATCACCACTTCGCACCGGTAACGACGTTACGGCGCGAAGGGCCGAAGGTTGGCCGCAACGATCCCTGCCCATGCGGCTCCGGCAAGAAATACAAGAAGTGCTGCGCTGCCTGATCCGGTCGCCTTGAGGATCGGAGCTGCCGGGTCGCTAAACAGCCGTGCGGCCCGGAACGGTGTCGCACGCATTTGCAGCGGCGCAGCGAAGCGTCTATAGCCTCGTCAACTCACCACCCGCTGACCGAGAGACTTTGCCATGCGCGCCGAAGCCCAGAAGCACGCCGACGACATCAAGGAGTCGTTGGCCCTGCTCCGGAGGTATCTTTGACCCGGATGTTTCGCAGAAGAAACTCGAGGAATTGAACGCCAAGGCCGAGGATCCGAGTCTCTGGAACAATCCGAAGAACGCCCAAAAGGTCATGCGCGACCGCCAATCGCTCGATCGGACGCTCACTGCGTTCCATGATTTCGAGCGTGCCTTTGACGACGCCATAACCCTCGTCGAGCTCGGTGAAGCCGAGGACGATGCCGCCACCATTGCCGAAGGCGAAGCGGCGCTGGCGAAGCTCTCAGCCGAGGCACGCTCGCGCGAGGTTGCAGCCTTGCTGTCGGGCGAAGCTGACGGCATGGACGCCTTCCTCGAAGTCCACGCGGGTGCTGGCGGCACCGAAAGCCAAGACTGGGCGAGCATGCTTCTCCGCATGTACACGCGCTGGGCAGAGCGGCGCGGCTTCAAGGTGACCCTGACAGATCTGGCCGATGGTGACGAAGCCGGCATCAAGAGCGCGACCCTCGAGATCAAAGGCGAAAACGCATATGGCTGGCTGAAAACGGAGGCCGGTGTCCACCGCCTCGTCCGTATCTCGCCTTATGACTCGAACGCCCGCCGCCACACGTCGTTCTCGTCCATCACCGTCTACCCAGTCGTCGACGATTCGATCGACATCGAGATCAACCCCGCCGATGTCGAAGTGACGTTCACGCGCTCGCAGGGCGCCGGTGGTCAGTCGGTGAACCGCACGGAATCAGCCGTCCGTCTCGTTCACAAGCCGACCAACATTATCATCTTCGCTCAGGAACAACGCTCCCAGCACCAGAACCGCGATATCGCCTTCAAGCGCCTCAAGGCGCGCCTGTACGAACTCGAGCTGAAGAAGCGCGAAGAGAAGGCGAACGCTGAGCAAGCTGCCAAGACTGATATCGGTTGGGGCCATCAGATCAGATCGTATGTCCTGCAGCCGTACCAGATGGTGAAGGATCTGCGAACCGGTGAGCAGACGAGCGATACCGGCGGTGTTCTGGATGGCGATATCGACGCCTTCATCGAAGCGGCCCTCGCCTCGCGCGTAAAGGGCGTCTCCGCGAAGGTCGAGGACATCGACTGATCGCCAGCCTGCCGCGCCGTCGTGGCGCGACAGCCATTCCGCGAGCGCACTGGACGCACATCCCCGTCGAGGCCGATGATGGGCTAACGCCATCATTCGAGGCCGCGCCATGACCACCCCGTCTCCGACCGTCCGCACCACCCGCCCGCTCATCATGGGCCGCAATGGCGCCGTAGCGACCAATCACCCCGTCGCCACTCAAGCCGGCCTCGATGTTCTTCGCGCCGGCGGCAATGCGGTCGACGCGGCGGTCGCCATCGCGCTCACCCTCGGTGTCGTCGAGCCGCACATGTCGGGCATCGGCGGCGACGGATTTTATCACGTCGTCGATGGCCGCACTGGCAAGTCGTCCATCTTCAATGGCACCGGCGCGGCCCCCCGCACCGCGACAGCCGAGCGTTTCCCCGCGATCAAAGGCGGCATTCCTGTCAACGGCCCGGAAAGCGTATCGACCCCGGGCATGATCGCGGGCCTGTCCGCTATGCATCGCGCAGTCGCGACCCGCAGCTGGGAAAGCCTATTCGAACCCGCGATCGATGCTGCGAGCAACGGCTTCGCGGCAACCCACGCTTACCGCTTTTTCACAGGCGAGAACGCCGCCCGCATCGGCGTCGATCCCAACACGCGCGCGACGTTTCTCGGCACTGATGGCAAGGCCCCCGATCTCGGCGCGATCATTCGCCAGCCGGCCCTCGCGGCGACCATGAAAGCGATCGCGCGCGACGGCGCGGAAGCGTTCTATCGCGGCAAGCTCGCGGCAAAGATCGCAGCAGGCCTATCCGCTGCCGCTACGCTCATAACGGTCGAAGACCTCGCGGCGTGCAGCGCTGAGGAACCCGCGCCGATCGCGATCACCTACCGCGGCTTCGAAGTGCGGCAGACGCCTCCAAACTCGATGGGCTTCACGCTGCTCCAGGAACTCAAGATCACCGAATGCTTCGATATCGCTCGCATGGGCTTCGCGAGCGCCGATCACGTCCACACGCTTGTCGAGGCCAAGAAGCGCGCATTCCTCGATCGCGAACGGCATGCCGCCGATCCGCGCCATTACAAGGCCCCGATGGACAAGCTGCTATCGGATGATCACGCCCGCGAGCATGCGGCGAAGATCGACATGCAGAGGTCCGCGCACCTCCCGGTCAACCTGTCTCCTGGCGGCGGCGATACCACGTACTTTGCTGTCGTGGATAAGCACGGCAATTGCGTCTCCGCGATCCAGAGCCTCAACAATGCGTTCGGGTCTGGCGTAACGGCGGGCGACACAGGAATCCTGCTCAACAACCGCATGGCCTATTGGCATCTGGAAGACGGCCACCCGAACCGCTTGAGGCCAGGCCAGCGCGTGCGCCACACCATGAATGCGCCGGTCATCATGAAGGATGGCAAGCCCTGGTGCATCTTTGGAACGCCCGGTGCAGACAAGCAGGTGCAGGTGAACTTGCAGGTCGCGGTCGCGATGATGGACTTCGGCCTGGACCCTCAGCAAGCGATCGAGGCACCGCGCTGGTCGTCGAACCAGCCGGGCGACGAGGCGAACTACCCCCATACCAGCGAGGACTCGCTCACGATTGAAACGAGCTTCCCGCCCGAGACTCTGGCAGCCCTCGAAAAGCGCGGCCACAAGCTGAAGCGCGTGAAGCCCTACGAAGCGCCGTGCAGCATCGAGGCGATCCGCATTCTGGAAAACGGCGTGCGGATGGCCGCGTCGGATCCCCGCCGCGACGGCTGGGCCGGGGCCTATTGATGGCCCGCGCAGCACATTTCGGGAACAAAACCTAGGTAGTTACCTAGTATCGCAATCGCGCGAGTTATGCGCATGATCCGCGCTATCCAGGGCCTTGCCTCGCGAGCAAAGCAGTGTGTCGGAAACGCGAGGCATCTGGGGATTTGGACGCTTCTGGCGAGCCTTCGGGCCCGTTGGTGACGGACGAAACCCCGGCTACCCGCGAGGGCGCGGCAGCGGTTTGCTCACCCGCTGTCCCGGGCCGGGTTCCAGTGGGTCGGCAGGTGGCCGTAATGAGCGAGCCATAGTCCGGGCCGGATTAAGAACGCCCAAAGTAAAGATGGGACACAAGTACGGACCACGCCTCGCGGAATGATCGGCCGCGAGAGAACCCGGATGGTCCTCACTGGAGTAACGGGGTGAGGCTCCCCAAGCGACTTGCGATCCGGCGTGCCTTCGCACGCCGCAGCAGGTCGCGGCAAAAGAGCTTCTGTCGGGTCGAGTTGCGTTAATACGCAACGAAGACTTCGGCAGGTATCGCCGCACCAGACGCGGGATCGGTACTCAAGGACCCGATCGGCCGCGCCAAGCCTGCCCTTGAAGCGATCAGCGGCGATGCCGCCCCGCCCTCGCATTTGTACCACGCAAACCACCGAGCCGAAGGGCTGCGGTGCCGAAGGTGTTTGTAGAATGCCTCATGCGGACCAGGTCGCCAACGGACGGAGGCTAGACGTCTGTTGGCTGATGAAATAACCTTCCAGCACCATTTTTTGCCGTTCTATTCCGTTTTAGGAGCTTTTATGCCGACGCGTGTACAAGTAACCAACGGTTGGTACATGCCGATAAGGTACGGAGCCGCCGGTAACGCAATTACGAACGCGACCCAGTACACCCGCACCCAACCGTTCGATGGCGTCCGTGATGAAATCATCATGACGATCGAGGGCGTCGGCCTGACCTACGCGGGCGCAGAATTGACCGGCGGAACGATCACCTCGATATCCTACTCGCATCGGTTCACGGCAACCGCACCTATCCGCTTTATCGTGATCTTCGGCGGAGCCGAGCGCATCGATGGTTTGAATGTCGACGCCGCGGCATTCATGTCGCTTTACAATGCCCAAGACTGGGCGGCGATGGACGCACTGCTGTTTTCAGAGCCAGTGGTCTACTTTGAGGGTGCACAAGGCAGCACATTTCATTCAGGTAATGGAGATGATGTAGTTATCAATGCGTCGGGATCTTCGACATATGTAACGGGCGGCGGCAACGATTACGTGATCACTGGCGCCTCGAGTGCAAACGTCATCGCCTGCAGCGGCAACGACACAGTATTCGGCGGCGATTATTATGGCTACAGCCCGAATTTACTTGACCGTGTCTGGGGCGGGGACGGTGCCGATTTTGTTATGCTTCGATCCGGGAACGACTTCGCGTCCGGCGATGCTGGCGACGATTCAATCTATGGCGGCACTTGGAACGACGTCCTTCTCGGCGGCGATGGCAACGACATCCTGAGTGGCGGCAGCGATAATGACTACGTTGCCGGTGAAGCAGGCTCTGACGTCGTATTCGGCGACGATGGCAATGATACGTTGAGTGGTGGCAGTGAGGCAGACTGGCTGTATGGAGGCGCGGGCGCCGATCTCGCAGCGGGCGATGCCGGTGACGATTACCTCGCGGGCGAAGCGGGCAACGACACCGTCGTCGGTGGAGCAGGTTACAATCTGATATCGCTCGGGCCTGGACAAGACATCATCCAGAGCAATGCCGCCGACGGCGGCACGCAATATGTCTACGACTTCTCGGTGGCGGACGGCGATCTGATCTGGCTCGTCGGATCGAGCTACGGCTCCGTCTCCGCCGCATTGGCATCGGCCGTCGCAATTGCTGGCGGCACGTGGATGGGCAACGGCACTGACGCGATCTTCCTTGCCGGGATAAACCCTGCGCAACTAACCGCAAGCAACGTCGTGCTCTTCTAGCGACTAGATGTTGCGCAGACGCGTTCAGCCCGTCAGTGCGGCAACGGCCGCATCGATATCGGCGGGGCCGTTGACGGCGGTCCCTTTGAGGGTCTTGTCGATCCGTCCTGCAAGGCCCGTAAGGACTTTGCCCGAACCGATCTCGTAGAGATTGGTGACGCCGGCAGCGCTCATCGCAAGCACGCATTCGCGCCAGCGCACTGTGCCCGTCACCTGCTCGACGAGGCGCTTCTTGATCTCCGCCGGATCGCTGATCGGGCTCGCGAGCACATTGGCGATGACAGGCACGGCAGGTGCCTTCATTGTCACTTTGCCCAGTGCCTCGGCCATCGCGTCGGCTGCCGGCTGCATCAGGCGGCAATGGAACGGCGCCGACACCGGCAGCGGCATCGCACGGCGCAGGCCATGTGCCTTGCCGACTTCGGCTACGCGATCAATCGCCGTCTTGTGGCCCGACAGCACGACCTGGGTCGTGTCGTTGTCGTTGGCGATATCGCAGACATCGCCCTGTGCCGCGTCCGCAGCGATCTTCCGGGCAACATCGAGCCCGACGCCGAGCAGGGCCGCCATCGCACCGACACCGACGGGAACCGCCTTCTGCATGGCTTGTCCGCGCAGCTTCAGCAACCGAGCTGCATCGGCGATGGAAAACGTGCCGGCGGCAGCGAGCGCGGAATATTCACCGAGCGAATGTCCCGCCACGAACGTCGCATGTTGGCCGAGTTTGACGCCGCGCGCCTCGAGGACGCGCATGACCGCGAGCGATACCGCCATCAGCGCCGGTTGCGCATTCTCGGTGAGCGTCAGTGTCTCAGCCGGGCCTTCCCACATGATCTGACTGAGCTTCTGGCCAAGCGCCTCGTCGACCTCATCGAAAACGGACTTGGCTTCTGGAAAAGCCGCCGCCAAATCCTTGCCCATGCCGACGGCCTGGCTGCCCTGTCCCGGGAAAACGAACGCGTTTGTCATGGACTTGTTGCTTTCGATTGCGAGAGAATTGACGGGGTGTGCCGCAGGTGGCCGGAACCGTCAAGCTCCAGTCGACCCGCCGTCGTAGCACTCGGTTGAAGATCAGGGAGTCCAGCCATGGCCCAATCGCCTCAGGACGGCGCCGGAACGACAGCCGAGGCCTACGAAGCGTTCGACGATGTCCCGACCAACCCGATCATCCAAGACGCCATCGGGGCGATCGTCGAGCGCCGCTACAGCAGGCGCAATGTTCTCGAAGCAAGCCTCGGCGTGTCGGCGATGACAGCGCTTTTTGGTCCTGCGGCGCTTCTGAGTGGGGCAAGCAGTGCCGCGGCTCAAGCCGTAAAGCCCGCCACTGCCTTATCGGCAAAGTCATCATTCGACTTCGCCGAGGTCGCGGCGGGGATCGACGAGACGCACCACGTCGCTGATGGCTACGACGCCGAAATCGTCATCCGTTGGGGCGATCCGATCGTCCCCGGCGCACCGGCTTTCGATCCTCATGCCCAGTCGGCCGCTGAGCAGGCCCGCCGCTTCGGCTACAACAACGACTATGTCGCGTTCTTTCCGCTCGACGGGTCGGCCTCTCGCGGCCTGCTGTGCGTCAATCACGAGTATGTCAGTTCGGACGTGATGTTGCCTGGCGTCGGCAGCCGGCCTGATCGCACCGACTTCGAAAAGATCACGGCATCATTGGTCGATGTCGAAATGGCAGCCCATGGCGTCACAGTTCTGGAGATCGCATTGCTCGACGGCCGTTGGAAGCCGGTGCTCGAGAGCAAACGCAACCGCCGCATCACGGCTTCCACCGAGATGATCATTGATGGCCCAGCTGCGGGCCACGCACGCATGAAGACGAACGCCGATCCGAGCGGCATGAAAGTTTTCGGCACGTTCAATAATTGCGCCGGCGGCCACACGCCGTGGGGCACTTATCTGACCGCCGAAGAGAATTTCCACGGCTATTTCTGGACCGATCAGAAAAGCCCCGACGGCAAGCGGGTCACCAAGGGATTGGGCGGCGATCAGAAAGCGTCCTACGAACGCTACGGCGTTCCCGGCAATTGGTACAGTTGGGGGCGTCATCACAACCGCTTCAACGTCGACAAGGAACCGAACGAACCAAACCGCTTCGGTTGGATCGTCGAGATCGATCCGGGCAACCCATTGTCCACGCCCGTCAAGCACACCGCGCTGGGTCGCTTCCGCCACGAAGGCGCCGAGCTGATCATCAACAGGGATGGCCGTGCGGTCGTCTACTCTGGCGACGATGCAACGTTCGACTACGTCTATCGCTTCGTCTCGAAGGAACGCTACATCCCGGGCGATCGCGCTCACAATATGAAGTTGTTGTCCGAGGGCACGCTTTCGGTGGCTCGCTATAACGACGACGGGTCAGTCCAGTGGCTGACATTGGTTCACGGTGAAGGGCCGCTCAATGCCGCAAACGGCTTCAACGCGCAG
>JAPXTA010000177.1:0-8101 GCA_033812735.1 Hyphomicrobiaceae bacterium
GGCAGTCCTATAGAGTTCCAAGAGGTCGGGCGCAGCTGTAAGATGAACGCCATCGGCACGGAGTTTGCTCGCAAGTGCCGGATCGTTCTCGATCAGCGCCGCTACTCCTTGGTCTTGGGCTGTTCGAACGAGTTGACTGAAAATCTCCAATGGTTTGGTGCTGCTCTTGTTCGTGCGGATCAGAACCGAGGCTATGCGTGATGCGCTCAATGCAGCCAGCAGCCGATCGTTGCTGCCGTCGGCGGCATCGATGACCAAGAAGATCTGACATTGGTCTCGATGAGTGCTCATCCGTCCTCTTGAATTTGCAGCGTGGTTGCGAGCCAACGCAGAGCCTATCATGAGCTATTCTGTCAAAACGGTGTCCACTCGTCACCGGCTATGGACTTGGCTCCGTCGGTTTTCGCAGTATTCCGGCGCGTGGCACGATATCGGCACCATCCGCCTCGCTGGCCAACGATTTCCTCAGCTTTACGGGTAGACATGGTTACGGCGGTACTGCGTTCGTGAACGGTGAGACGCCATTGATTGGGTTCAAGGCGTCACGGGCGTGAGCGGATGCCGACCTCGCCGGCGGGTGCCCCCGAAATCGAGAGCGGAGTGGCCGTCCCGACAGCCAACTTGGCTGGTGGCGGGGTCCTGTATGTCGATGCGCTTTAGCCCGGGCTGATGCTACGCCGCGAATTCGTGCCGTGCGTATCCCTGAAGATAAAGCAGTGACGTCAAGTCGCCGTGGTTGATCGATGCGCTGGCCTCAGCAGCAACGACTGGTTTGGCTCGATAGGCTACGCCGAGTCCGGCCGCTTTGATCATGGCAAGGTCGTTGGCGCCATCGCCGACGGCGAGCGTTTGCGACCGGCGCAAACGCCTTGCAGTCATATAGCTCTCGAGTGCCGCGAGCTTGGCTTCTTTGCCAAGAATAGGTCCGACGACGCTGCCCGTGAGCTTCCCGCCGGTCATCCCAAGGGTGTTCGAGTGATCAACATGGAAGCCGACAAGGCGCGCGACGCGGCTCGTAAAGAACGAGAATCCGCCTGAGACAAGCGCGGTGAATGCGCCGTTCGCCGTCATCGTTGCGATGAGTGTCCTTGCGCCCGGCATCAGCGTGATTCGTTCGTCGAAAACCTGCTGTAGCTTTGCTTCCGCCAAGCCTGCCAAGAGCGATAGGCGTTCAGTCAATGCCGCTTCGAAGCCGAGTTCTCCCCGCATGGCCCGCTCCGTGATGGCAGCAATGTGGGCTTTAAGGCCGAGCATGTCGGCCATTTCGTCGATGCACTCCTGCTCGATGATCGTCGAATCCATGTCGGCGACGAGTAGGCCTTTTCGGCGGTCAGCAGCGCCAACAAGGTTTACGTCGAGCGGAGCGTCGCCAACGGCGGAGCGGACGGCGTCCATCGTATCTGGAACCGAAGCACCGGGCAGAACGGGCCACTCGCAGGCGCTTCCCGGATCGAGATCGCGGCGCGCGCCCAGCTGGCTGACGGCTGAACGCTCAATGGCCGAGACCAGTGCCGGGGGCAGGGCGGCCTTGGCGGCTGCTCCTGCCACGACCAGCACGTGCTGGCTGAGGTCGTTGCTCATGGTCCCGCTGCTTTCCGAGCGCCTGAGGCCGGGCGCCTCAGGCATGTGACCCTTGCGGTTGTGACTTGTGCATGCGCTTGAGCAGCCAGCCCATGCCAACGACGAACGCGGCGCCGAATGCGGCATCGATCAGTTCGAGCGCGTGCAAGGAGATGCCGAGCCAAGCCGCCAGGGGCTGAGCAAACGGTAGCACGCCTTGATCCTGGATGATCATTTCGCCTGCGATCCAGCCGAGGAGAGCGGCACCAGCCCAGACCAGTACGGGGAACTTCGTGAGCAGCCACATGACCATGGTGGCACCGAAGACGATCAGCGGCACAGAAATCACGAGACCGAAGATGATCAGAGCCCAATTGCCCTTGGCGGCAGCGGCGATGGCGAGGACATTGTCGAGGCTCATGACGAGGTCGGCGATGGCAACGACCCGTACGGCACCCCAGATACTGGTCGATTCCTGGACTTCGGCGCCTTCGCCTTGTTCCACCAGTAGTTTGATTGCGATCCAGAACAGGAGGAGCGATCCGAACACCTTCAGCCACGGCATGTTCATCAACGAGGTGACGCCGATCGTAAAGGCGATGCGCATGACAACGGCGACGCCTGCGCCGAAAAGAATGCCCCATTTGCGCTGCTTCGGCGGCAATGAGCGGCAGGCGAGGGCGATGACGACGGCGTTGTCACCCGAGAGAATGATGTTGATAATGATGATCTGCAGCAGCATCGGCCCGACAGAGGCCCAGTCACCGCCAAAGCTGCTCCACAACCACTCCATATGCCCGGTGTCCTTCTGCCGATGGTCTTGGTGTTCCGCCCTCGGCGTCACGCTGGCGCCGTGGCGCGGCTTTTATAGAGACGGGCTGAAACTGTAAACGCAAACCGGACAGCGAGACGCGAAAAGTCGCTATGCTTCCGTGGTTTAGCGTTTTGCTTGACGGGAAACTCGAATGGTTACGCAGGCTTATGCCCAGGTGAAGGCAGCCTTTTCGAGCTTTGTCTTGCCGAAGCTCTCCATCGTGCTGGCTAGCGGACGGCCACCACGGCGCCAGTAAAAGGCACATGCGGCCGCGTTTTCAATGAGAGCCCAAACGACCAGACCGCGCAAACCGCGCTCGTCGAGGCGATTGCGGCAGGCCTCGAACAAGTGCTCACCAAAGCCGAGGCCCTGATGGGTCGGAGACAAGTATAATTCGTAGATCTCGCCTTGGTAGCGACCGCGCGTGCGAGACGCGCCAAACGTCGCATAACCGGCCACGATACCCGACACCTCGAGCACCAGCATTTGATCGCTCGCGCTTATGGCATTGCGCCACCAGGCTTCGTCGCGGCGCAGGACGATTCGATCCAACTGATCGCCAGGGATGATGCCCGCATAAGCGAGGGGCCAACTGCTTCTGAACACGCCTGTCAGGGCGTCCGCGTCCTCGGGACGCGGCGAGCGGATGCGAACAGTCGTGTGCGATCGCAACATCATGGAATGTATTCTGATCCAATTGAACGCATGGCTGCAAGAAGATTCGCCAAATGCAGCGCGACCGTTTTGTCGCCGATCAAGTAAGGCGGTGGAAGCGGGAGCGATATCCCATCGCCTCGGGATCGAAGAGGATGTCTTGAGGACGCAGCGGTCGCGCCAACGCCAGTCCTTCCAAGGTGCGGCAACGCGATAGCGCGACGTAGGCTTGTCCATGGGCGAATGTGCCGCGGCCCAAGTCGATGTACACCTTGTCCAGGGTCAGGCCTTGCGACTTATGGATTGTGAGGGCCCAGGCGAGACGAAGGGGGAATTGTTTGAAAGTGCCGGCGACCGTTTCGACAATTTTCTGCTCGGTCTGGTCATAGGCGTAGCGCCGATTTTCCCACGAAACTTGCTCGACTTCATATTCGCGGCCGCCGATTTCGATCCAAACCTGCTTATCTTCGAGGCGGGCGATGCGAGCAATGGAGCCGTTGACCCAGCGGCGATCGGGGTCATTGCGCAGCAAGATGACTTTGGCGCCCACTTTCAACGTGAGGGCTGTATCTGTCGGGTGCGCGGTTTGATTGAATTCGCCGGTGACGCCGGCTTGGTAGGTTGTGGGTTTGCCTGCGAGCGCATTGAGGTAGGCGAGGTTTATGCGTGATGCTGCCGCATTGGTGGGCGTCAGTATGACGTAGGGGTCGCCCTCGGCGAGCGTGCGGATCGGGTTTACGCGCAGGTTCAGGTCTTCGAGGTCTTCTTCATTGACGTTGCCTTCGCGAATGCGATTGAGAACCGTCAGCAAAGGGCCCTCGCTTTGCCGGAAGACCTGGGTGAGTTCGATGAGGCTCGTGCCTGGTCCTTCCATCAAAGATGCCACTGAGAAGAAGAACGGCCCGCCAAACTCCTCGTCGAGATGGCCCTGAACCTCCGCTTCCTGCACGACCGGCGGCAACTGATGGAGGTCGCCGAACATGATGACTCGCACCCCGCCGAACGGTTCGCGCGGACGGCCGCGATTGACGCGCAGCGAGTGATCGATGGCCCACATCAAATCCGAGCGGACCATGGATACCTCGTCGATCACGAGGTGTCGCATCTTGCGCATGACGCGCCCGTTACGGCTGCGGCGGATGTCGTCGGCGCGGATGAGGCGCGGCGGCAGGCCGAAGAACGAGTGGATGGTCTGGCCGCCGACATTGACGGCGGCGAGTCCGGTCGGGGCGACCACGATCATATCGTCGCCGGCCTGGTCGCGGATGGTTCTCAACAGTGTCGATTTGCCGGTTCCGGCGCGTCCGGTGACGAAGAGGTGTCCGTCTCCCGTTTCGATGTAGTCGACGGCGGCTTGATACTCCGGCGTCGGTTCGACGCCTTCGGGCCATGTGCCGGTCGCCGCAGGCGCGAGGGTGCCGGTCAGCATGGCAACGTCTCGGCGCTCTTTGGGCGTGTCGGCCAAATCAACTCTCGAATCGGGTGCAGGCAGTCGCGGTGCGACTCGCGCGGGTCTGGTGATGTGTAACGCGGAAACGGCCGCGCGGGATATGGCCGCGCGAACTCGTTCAGGTCTTGTCGATGCCGTGATCGCGCTTTTCGAGCATCATCGCAATCCGGGCCCAACGGCCAAATGCCGTCAGGAACGCCATCGTGAAGCCGTCTACGCCGCCAAGGCAGTAGCGGCGTAATAAATAGAACTTCAGGAACGTCAGCGGAAATTCGACGAAAAGCCGCAACACGAGTTCGGTCCGCGATTTTGGCTCCTGTGTGTCGGCCGCGAGCTTCGCGACATAGTTCGCCTTGGCGATCATGTGATGCCAGTTGCGGAAGCTGTAGTGCCACAGCGGCTCGTGGATGGTGACGGGTTTTTCAGTACCTTTGATCTCGAGCTTGTCCCAGTTCGGATTTGGGCCGGTCCGCGCGATGCGACGGTCGTATATGAGGATCTGCTCGTGGCAGAAGCCGAGCGGCGGGGGCCGCTTGTTGTGTGGGAAGACCACCGCCTTGCGGATGTTCATGAGACTTGGTGGCGGACCTGGTCGAAACTGGGCGCGGATTTCGGCGACCATGGCCGACGTCAGCACCTCGTCTGCATCCAGTGAGAACACATGATCGTATTTGCACTGGTCTTCGCCGAAGTGGCGCTGAGGCCCAAAGCCAGGCCAGGGATTGTGGACGACCCTTGCGCCGTGAGACTCGCAGATCTTGACCGTGTCATCTTTCGAACCGGCATCGATCACGACGATCTCTCCGCCTAGCTCCTGAGCCGATTTCAGGGTCGCCGTTATGCGATCGGCCTCGTTCAAGGTGCGGATGAGCACGCTGAGCGGGATGGGCGTGATGGCGGTTGCGGCCGGAGCGGTCATGTCAGAAGGGCTCTTTACGCAGGCCAGCGTAATAAAGTTTCTTCTTGATGGCGCGGAGCCACTTTGCGGGTCTTGATTTTGGGCGCGCCGGCATGTGCGGGTCGGTGACGGTGCGCTCCTGGCCGATATGTCGAGCGACACCCGGCAACAGGTAGGCGACGGTACGGCCTTCCTTCTTGATCAAGCCCGACATTTGGTCGTGGAGCATCCGCTTGAACGGCGCATATTGCAGGTAGAGCGATTTCTTGATCAGGCCCGGATTGGACGACCAACCGAAGAATTCGGGATGCGAGTCGCGGCGCATGATGCGGACGGATATGCCTTCGATTTCGAACGCATCGCTACGAGCACGATACTTTTCTTTGATTTCGTCGATCGCCCGCACGGAGACGTTTGCGACATCGTTTCGCGCCTCGAGCAGCGCGATGGCGGCATGCCAGTTGACCGGTCCGTCAAAGATCCAATCGTCTTCGAGATGAAAGATGTAGGGCGTCGTGGCCGCACTATAGACGCGGTCGATCGACCCCATGAGGCCGAGGCGTTCCGTCCCCGAAAGAACGGTCATATCGGGATAGGTGCGCTTCAATGTGTCGATGACGGCTGCATCGGTCGAGTCCTCCGACACGAGAAATGTGCCACCGGTGTTGAATTTGCGGAAGCTACCCAGGGTCTCAGCGAGGAGATCGAGGCGCGCGCAGCTCGTGACGCAGATCGTCACGCTGTCCGGAATGGCAACCGCGCTGGGCGCGTGTCCTTGGCTTGATTTAGTGGCACTCATGCTGTCGCCCGTTCAAACGCCAGGTTGTGGCAGTGCGATGATGGCCCTCTTAGCCCATTCCTGCGGGATGTTGCGACCCTTTCGATTGCCGAACTGCTGAAAAGCCGGGGCGGCGGGCTCCAAGGCTGTGGATGGGGTGATTGCGTAGGGTGATTCGCGCGTGCAAATGTCGACCACTGATCTTTTGCTGGGGGCGAGGCATGAAGAAGCTGATCGGGTTGATACTTCTTGCGTTGCTCGGATTTTACGTCGGTTGGCCGGCGTGGTCCGGATATCGCATTTCGACGGCGATCGCGGGGAAAGACGCTGCGGCCTTGGCGACGAAAGTCGATTTTCCGGCAGTCCGTCAGTCGATGCGACCGGCTGTAAGTGTCGCCGTCGAGCGCGAGTTCGATGCGCAGATGAAACAGGCCGGCGGAGGGCTGGGCGGGTTGCTCGGCGGCGATCTGAAAAAGCAGCTGCTGCCGCAGTTGGTCGACGGTGTGCTCACAACACTGGTGACACCGGAAAATGTCATCCGTATCGCCAGCGAAGGCGATGCTGCCGGCAGCGTCCGGCGCATACTGGCAGAGAAGATGGGCGACCTTGCCGGCAAGCTGCCGTCGATGCCGGGAGCTGGCGGCGCTGGCGGCATTGCCGTTCCGGGAGTGCCCGCGGCAGGCGGGCTGGGGCAACTCGGTGATCTGGCAAAGCAGATCGGGATCGGCGGACGGGCTGCCGCGCCAACGGCACCGGCGCCTCAGGCCACGCCTGTTGCTACCGGAACCGCTCCGCGGCAGGCGTCGTTCGGATTTGGTAATATCAAGGGTTTTGGTTTCGACGGGCCACTTGGTTTTGCTGTTTCTGTCGCCCGGGATGCCGCTCAGTCGGCGCCGGATCTGACGGCTGGCATGTCGTTCACCGGCGGCGATTGGAAGATCACCAAGGTCATCCCGCGCCTGTGAGGTGGTGCTCAAGATACGGAAACGAATGGCCCGGAGCATCGGCTCCGGGCCATTCGTTTTGATGCTTTGCGAGGCGTTAGTGTGTGTCAGTTCCGCCGACGACAGAGAAGGCGGCCCGGATACGTGATACTTGGTCGTTGACCGGGCTTGTGGCGGCGGGAGCCGTCTCACGCATGTTGATTGCCTGGTCGAGTTTTAGAATTCGTTCGTTGAGGGACATGCTCGCCTCGATGAGTTCGCGCAATCCCTCCGGCAACTCGTCGAAATGCTTCACATGGCTCGGCCGGCCGATCGGCTGCAACTTAACGCGGCCGCGGCGGGCATCAGCCTCCGCCTGGGTGAGTTCGCCTTCCTTGATGCCGCGGCGGATGAGTAGCCACGACGCGAGTTCCAGCAACCGCGTGGTCAACCGCATGCTCTCAGTAGCGTAGACCAATGTGAGAGGGGCCTTGAGCGTCTTTGCTTCCTTGCGACCCGGACCGTCGAGGTAGGCAGCGGTCCGCTCGACCAGCGCCATGCCTTCTTTGAACACGGCGTCGAACTGGTCGGAGTGCGCGAACGCCTCGCCGAAGGACACCATGTTGGCGGGGTTAGACGAGCCCGCGCTGTTCTTTTCGATAAACGCCATTTCGAACGCCTTACCAAACGCTACTTGAACCGGTTGCCGCGACACTAACACTACAGAAGATGTGTCGCGACGGTTAATTTCAGTGTGCCGAACCTGATCGATGATCGGGGCGAAACTTCGCTTCCTTCGTGGCGAGCCGGCCATAATGCCGTTTCACCTGTGGACATCCGCTTCGCTCGAACGCTCGATGCGACCATCGATGCAAGAATAAAGCCGCTTGTCGTTCACGCGAAAAAAAGAGCCGCCTCACATGGGGCGGCTCGAAAGTCAGCAGGGTCACGTCAAACAGAGCAGGGGACCTGCTCTCAGGTCCAGAAATCTGGATGAGAAAAGAGTACGGGTGAAGGACTAACA
>JAPXTA010000178.1:0-8094 GCA_033812735.1 Hyphomicrobiaceae bacterium
AGATATCCCAAAATTGGTTGTAAGAGTGACTCTGCCGAAGGACCTGGAACGCTGGTTTATCTACTAATCCGAAAAGAAACGTGACTGCCGCGATCTCGAAGCCTAAAAGCGCCCCAAGCAGACCAACGAGAGAAGAAATCAGGGTTATGCCTGAGTCGCTTTTCTGGGTGAGTTGCTTGAGGTCAATACCGAAAGACAACGCGACCAGATATAGCAGCCCACTCATCACGCCTGCTACTAATAATTCCAACAGCAAGAAATGGCGTCGCCAGAACTCCATTAAAGAAACAGCCGTCCTTGAACGGCCTCCGCAAGTTCATTGAAGTGTTCCTGATAAGCTTCGTTTAGCTTTTGATAAGCGACATCGCTGTTTATGCCCTTCGAGCGCTTGTTGCGTCTGGCGATAAGTTTGACTGCGATCAAATGATCTTCGAGCAAATCAACCTCATCGATACGGCCAGCAGCATTGACGCCACGAACTGTAACCTTCTTCATGAGCTCTCGTGCTTCATGCCTGGAGTTTTGCATGACCTCTGCAAATTTAACCGACAGTTTCTTGAGCCGACTTTCTGGATGGTTCTCCGCGTGTAGATTGAGGTGGATGGCCTTGTTCGCGCCGGCGTTTCTCAGAGCCTGGAATGCACCTCCGACATGTTGGTCAGCCCTGTTCATTAAATTAAATGCATCTGCGCTCCCATAGAGTTCAAGAAACTTTACTACCGGCATGCCTTTGACAAGTTGAACAACATCTCTCTGAAACAGTGGGAGGAAATCCAGTTTTTCGGTCAGCTTGTCTCTCTTTGCATATAAATATGGCCCGAGCGCCCTAATGCGAGGGCCATCGAAATTAAACTCAGCGACCGTATAGCCGTCCTCAAATATCATTACGTGCATGATTTCGGCGAGACCCTCGTCTGTTGAAAGTTCGAGGTCTTCGAATGCTCCGCTTTTCTCTCGTGTTGGCAGTCCACTGAGCCTCGTTCTTACGAAACGGAGCCTAATAGGAAATTGAGCTCGGTCAACCTTCACAAAATGCCGATTTCCATCACTATCTTTCTGATAGCGACCGTTGAGATTGGGTGGCAATGCTTCGATATGTTCAAGTTCTCGAGGCAATGCTGGTATTAGTTCTTGAGCATTACGAAGACGGTAGAAGTAGATGCGCCGCAATATGCCGTCTTGCTTTGGCCGCATGGCGATATCCCGTGGCAGAAGTGACGCGAAACTTCGCATCGAATTACTACCACGGGTTGGCGGGATGTCTTGCGCTGTGAGCTGAATATCAACTGGAATTTTCGCTCACGCCGCGCTCGCCTTGTGGTTCGTCAGAACCTGATCGGCAAGCCGCCCGGTCAGTTCTGCGAGGTGATGGAACTTCGCAGAATAAGTACCGACACCCGACGACGCCGAGCGAAGTTCCACGATCAGATCCTGCATCTCGCTTTCCGGCAGATGCGCCTGCACGACATCCCATCCGGTCCACCCCGGCCGCGCGTCGAAGCCGAGGATCTGCCCGCGCCGTTGCGAAATGATCGCATTGACCCGCGCCGTCGCTTCCGACGGCACTGCGATCTCGACTTCCATGATCGGCTCGAGCAGGACAGGTTGGCACTTCGGCATGCCCTCGCTCATCGCGAGACGCCCCGCTTGCCGGAACGCCATGTCGGATGAATCGACCGAGTGATACGAGCCGTCGAGCAGCGTCACGCCGACATCGACGACCGGGAACCCGAGCGGCCCCCGATTGAGATAGTCCTGCACGCCGATCTCGACTGAGGGTATGTACTGCTTCGGCACCACCCCGCCGTGGATCTTCTCGTTGAACTTGAAGCCCTCGCCGCGGGCCAGCGGCTCGATCGCGATGACGACATCGCCGAACTGCCCATGCCCGCCGGATTGCTTCTTGTGGCGCCCGCGCAGCTCGATCCCCGAGCGGATTGTCTCCTTGTAGGGAACCTGCCGCCGCCCCGTTTCGGCTTCCACCCCGTACTTGCGCTTCAAGCGCTCGAGCGCGACGCGCAGATGCATCTCGCCCTGCCCCCACAGCACCATCTGGTGCGTATCCTGTGAGTGATCGAGCGACAGCGCCGGGTCTTCTTCGGTCAGCTTCGACAGCGCCGCCGAAAGCTTCACCTCGTCCTTGCGATCCTTGAGTGAGATCGCAAGGCCATAGACGGGCGCCGGCCGCTTCAATGGCGCGACCTGCTTGATGCTGCCGCGCTCCGATGTCAGCGTCTCGCCAGTCCCGATCTTTTCCAGCCGCCCGACTCCGACGGTGTCCCCGGCGTGCGCCGTTCCGCGTTTCCTTACGGTCTCGCCAATGAGCGAGAAGATGCCGGAGGCGCGCTCGTTGTGGCCGTCTCCGTTGAGTTCGGTGCCTTCGCCGATTTCGCCGGTGAGAACACGCACCACACTAAGTTTGCCACCATGCGGCGTGTGGATCGTCTTGATCACTTGCGCAGACGATTTGGTATTCTCGATCTTCAGTCGCCGCGCGGTATCTTTCACGGTCGGCGCCTCGTGCCGGATCGCCTTGAGCAACCGCACGATGCCGTTGCCGTGCTCGGCTGATCCGAGGAAGACGGGGCATATCAGGCCCTCGCGCAGCTCCTTCGAGAGATCGTCGAAGATGCGATCGCGCGGGGGCTGCATGTCGGAGAGCAATTGCTCCATCAACTCGTCGTCGTAGTCCGCAATCTGTTCGAGCATGTGGAAGCGTGCTTCCGTCTCGCGCTCGCGCACGTCCGACGGCATCTCGATCACCTCGGATGGTGCATGCTCGCGGTAGACGTACGCTTTCTCGGTCGCGAGATCGACATAGCCGACCGCAATGCCGTCCTTCCAGATCGGCACCTGCCGCAGGACGAGCGGCCGCGCGCTCGCCGGCTGCAGCATCGGCAGGATGTCGCGCACCCGCGCCTCGGTCTCGTCGATCTTGTTCAGGAACAGAAAATGCGGAATGCCGCGATCCTCGAGCGTCTTGAAGATCAGCTGCAAGGCCGGTACGCGCTTCTCGTCAGGCTCGCAAACGACGATCGCCGCATCGCACGCGGACAGCGCCGCGACCGTATCGCACTGGAACTCGATCGAACCAGGGCAATCGATGAACGTGATCGTGTCGTCGAGGAAATGGACGTCGGCGATGTTGGGCTCGACCGTCATGCCGTGGGCGCGCGCCTCGGGTGAAGCGTCACCGACGGTATTCTTTTCGGTGATCTTGCCCTGCCGCGTCACGGCGCCGGTGCGCGCCAGGATGGCTTCGAGCAATGTCGTCTTTCCGGAGAGATATGGTCCAACGATGGCAATGCAGCGTGCGCTGCGGGTACCATTGGCCTCCGGCGCGGTGCCAGGGCGAGTTGACTGACCCATGCTGTCCTCCTCGACTCTCAGGCGCAACGGGGGACGGCCGGCAGAAACGACGCCGGACTGGCGCACCCCGCGCCTGAGTTGAAGGACGCGTCAGGATTGAAGTGTGGACCTGCTTTGGGAGCGTGGCAAGCCTGCCACTGGATCCAGATCAAATGGCGACGCAACTGCATGCGTTTAGCCAATTGATGCAGTGCGCAAATGCCGTCTCAGCGCCGCACACCGGGACTTTCGAGGCGAAGCCCCGTGCCGCGCCAGGCCAGATAGAGTTCGAGCGCCGTGTACTCCGGCGACCCCGCCGGCAGCTGTTCCGCCCTGACGCCGAGGGAACACGCCCTCAGGCGCCGGTGCAGCGAGCCCATCGTCTGCCACTCGAGCCTGTATGCTGGCCAGCCGTTCGTCTGCCCCTGGCTGATCTTGTCGCCGCGCAGGTTTCGGCCCGTGAGATCGTCGTGGCACTGTGTACACGCGAGGTCGAGCTGACCTTGCTTGGTCTCGAAGAACGCCTTGCCTCGTTCGAAAAAGGGCTTCGCGGCGCCATCGATCGAGACTGATTTCGCCATGCCGCGCGACTGATACGTGACGAACGCCGTGAGCCCAAGCAGCTCGTTGCTTTCATACGCAAGTGCCTTGGCACCTTGCTGCTCGGTCCGGCAGAGGTTGATGCGCGCTTCGATGTTCAAAAGCTTCCCGTCGGCATATACCAGCGGGTGTTTCGCAGCCACGCCCTTCATGGATTGCGCTGCATTACCGTGGCAAGAGGAACATGATTTGCCGTTGCCGCCGTCCGGCGCGGCATTCCAGGACAAGTTACCGCTTTCGACCCAAAGCATGCCGGGGTTGCGCGCCTCGTCGTTCTGCAGCGCGCGCGTTTCTTCCGATTGGAAGTCGCTGCCGGGCCGCGGAGTCTCAGGCCGACCACCCGCAGCCGCGATCGGAGTCACGGCCAGCGCCGCTGCCGAGAGCAAGGCATATGCGCGCGCGTGCATCACGTGACGGCAATCTTCCGCCGCTCGATCGTCGCTTGGCCCTTCTCGTCGGTCCACGTGAACACCAGTTCACCGCTCTCCGTCGCGATGGTCGAGAAGGCGATGTACGGATTAGCAGCGACGCCAGGATTGAGATCGGCCTTGAAAATCTCAGCTCCATTGTAGGTCACGACGAATGTGCCGATGATGTCGCGCGGCACCGGCTTGCCCACGTCATCGCGGCGGAACCCAGTCTCCATGATGTGCTGAATGAGTGTCTTGATCTCGATGATGTCGCCCTTCTTCGCTTGCGGCGGCATCACGATCCGGGTCGGCAGAACAGCCATGGCGCGTCTCCCTAGCCCGCATCGACACAGGCGGCGAGCGTGACGATCACGCTGGCATCGCCTTGCCACACGCTGCCGTCGCTCATCTCGGCAAGCGCAACCACGCGCTGGGTCGTGGCGAGGCGGATGTTCGTTGCGACGCGCGCCCGGCCAGCGCGTGGCCCGAGATGAAAGCGCACCACGTCGACGAGCGGGTTCTTCTCGGACAGGATGTGGATCGTCTTCACATGGTCGGCAGCGGTCATCGGACTCTGCACCTCGACCGTCATGCCGACGGCATTGCCGTTTTCGGCGAGCTCAGGAATCTTCAACGTCACGCGGCCGGCTTTCGGCGCAACACCGTTGCCAATGCGCTTGATCGCCTCCATGAGGTCGCTTGTCTCGGCGATCGCGCCCGCAGGCAGGATCGAAAGCGCTAAGACGCCGGCACTTCCGGCGATCACCGCCCGCCGTGTCGGCGATGGGTTGTCAGCGGACCGCATCACTGCGCTACTCCTTAAGCTGAGCGAGATAGGCGACGATATCTTCGATTTGCTGGGCATCGAGCGCGGGCTTGCCGGCATAACGCGCGGCAACCCGGTTCAGACCATCGATCCGGTAGAACGGCGGCATAACGGATCGCGGATTGAGCTGGCGCTGGTCGACGACGCGCAGCCGGATTTGAGCGGCCGACAGTCTCGATCCGATACCCGCGAAGCTCGGACCGATGTCGCCTTGAAACAGTTCCCGCGGCTCGTTCGGCACCGCGTGACAAATGAGGCAGTTGCCAACCTGCCGGTCGAGGACGACCGACCGTCCTCGGGTTGCGTCACCCGTTTTGCCATCGAGGGGCGCGATGATCGCATCCCCGGCGACGGCAAACGGAGCAACGCCGTCGCTGAAGGCGGGGCCGCAGAAGCCGGCGAGCGCAACGGCCAGCAGTGATGACACTGCTGACCTCCGCTTGCCGATCCTGCCGGCCGGCACCATCACGCGCGCAACTTCACGTTCTTCAGCGGCAGTGAGCGTACGGGCTTGCCGGTCGCCGCGAAGATCGCGTTCAGCACGGCCGGCCCCGCCACCATGATGGTCGGCTCGCCGACGCCGCCCCAGAACCCGCCGGACGGCACGGTCACCGCCTCGACCTTCTCTGGGAAATCGGCCATGCGAAGGATCTCGTAGGTGTCGAGGTTTTCCTGCTCGACCGCACCGTTCTTGATGGTGATCTCCTCGAGGAACGTCGCAGAGAGGCCATAGGCGACAGAGCCGACGACCTGCGCTTCGACCTGATCCGGGTTGACCACGTGACCGCAGTCTGTGCCCATCACGAGGCGATGTACCTTCGCCTTACCGCGATCGCTGACCGAGACGATGGCGCAAGCAGCCGTGTAGCTGCCAAAACCCATCTGCTGCGCAATCCCGTAGAACTGACCAGCCGGCAGCGGCTTCCCATATCCGGCTTTCTCAGCAACCGCATTGAGCACCCGAAGATGCTTTGCCGACTTCGGGTTCTTCGACAGCAACGCGCGGCGGAACTCCAGCGGATCCTTGCCGGCTGCCTTCGCCACTTCGTCGAGGAAGCACTCGATGTAGATCGAGTTCTGGTTGTTGTTGACGCCACGCCAGAAACCCGGCGTGACGTGCGTGTTGCGCATCGCGTAGTCGATGTTGAGGTTGTCGATCGCATACCCGAAGCCGCCTTCCGCACCGCGTGGACCGTCGAGCGGCCACAAGCCCTGGAAGGTGATGAAGTCGCCGCCGTTCTGCTGCATCAACTGCGGCAGGATACCGGCAAGGATCGACTGCGCCGAGATCCGCACGTTGAGGCCGACGAGGTTGCCGTTGGCATCGAGACCCGCCTGCAGTTTGCACTGCGATACCGGCTTGAAGAAGCCGCGCCGCATGTCCTCTTCACGTGAATACAGAAGCTTCACGGGCACGCCCGGCATCTGCTTGGCAAGCAAGACGGCCTTGGTGACGTAGTCCTGCTGACCGCGCCGGCCGAAACCGCCGCCGAGATGGATCTTGTAGACTTCGCACTGTGCGGCCGGCAGACCGGCTGCTGCAGTGCAAGCCGCGAGCGACGCGTCGCCATTCTGCGTCGGCACCCACACTTCGCACTTCTCGGGCGTCCACTTCGCCGTGCAGTTCATCGGCTCCATGGTGACGTGGTGGGCATAAGGCGCCGTGTAGACCGCCTCGATCTTCTTTGCTGCGCCGGCAATGGCAGCCGCCGCATCGCCGGCTTTGTTGCCGACCATGATATTCTCCGAAGCGTCGAGCCCCGCCTTCTGCAGGTCGGTAATGGACGCGGTCGAGACCTTCGCGTTCGGGCTGTCCTCGTACGCGATCTTGACCTCGCCGAGCGCCTTGTTCGCCTGCCACCACGTTTCGGCAACGACCGCCACGGCACTATCGCCGACGCGGTAGACGCCTTTGACGCCCGGCATCGTTTTCGCCTTGGCGTCGTCGACGCTCTTGATCTTGGCGCCGTGAACGGGGCTGTCCTTGATCGATGCGTTGAGCATGCCCGGCATCTTCAAGTCGATGCCGTAGACTTGCTTGCCCGTCAGCTTGTCGACCGTGTCGAGCCGCTTCAGCGGCTTGCCCGCGATCTTCCAGTCCTTGGCGTCTTTCAGCTTCATCGTCTTGAGATCGGGCACCGGAAGCTTCGCAGCTGCCGCGGCAACCTTGCCGTAGGTGGTCGTGCGCTTCGACGCGGCGTGCGTGATGACACCCGCAGTCGTCGTGCATTCCGCTGCCGGTACCTTCCAAGCGTCTGCCGCGGCCTGGATCAGCATTTGCCGCGCGGCGGCGCCGCCCTGGCGCACGTATTCCTGCGACTCGCGAATGCCGCGCGACCCGCCGGTCGACATGTTGCCCCAGACGCGGTTGCGCGCGACGTTCTGGCCGGGCGTCGGATACTCCCACTTCACTTTCGACCAATTGCAGTCGAGTTCTTCCGCGACGAGCTGCGCGAGACCCGTGAGCGTGCCCTGGCCCATTTCCGAGCGGGCGATACGGACGACGACCTCGTCGTTGGGCTTTATGACGACCCAGGCGCCGACTTCATTCGGCGGCGCGCCGAGCACCTTTTGCGCGAGTGCATCGCTGATGCCTGCGACGTTGAACCCGATCGCCATGCCGCCGGTTGCGGCAGCGCCACCGGAAATGAGGAAACCGCGGCGCGACATCGCAGTGCGGGAAATTTTCCGAGACTTGATTGTGTTGGTCATGATCGACTCCTCAAGCCTTGGACTTCGTCTTGGACGCAGAACCGCCCTGCGCCGCGAGCTTGATGCCCGCACGGATGCGCTGGTAGGTGCCGCAGCGGCAGATGTTGGTCATCGCATCGTCGATGTCCGCGTCACTAGGATTGGGCTTCTTCTTGAGAAGCGACGCCGCCGCCATGATCTGGCCGGTCTGGCAATAAC
>JAPXTA010000179.1:0-7976 GCA_033812735.1 Hyphomicrobiaceae bacterium
CGGCAGAGCCTTCTTCGGTGTCGCATCGGCGAGCGCCGGCAGCGCGCCGTCGTCCTCGCTGTCCTCGTCGACCTCTTCCTCGTCCTCCCTAGACTTCGCCCGCTTCGAGGGATCCGCCGGCACGATGTCGAACGCGAGATGACGCTTGAGCCCCTCGCCTTCGACGCGGATTTTCACCAACCCGCCGTGCTCTAGTTTGCCGAACAAAACCTCGTCGGCGAGCGGCTTCTTGACGTGTTCCTGGATGACGCGGGCGAGCGGGCGTGCACCGAACTTTTCATCATAGCCCGTTTCCGCAAGCCACTTCGTGGCCGCCTCGTCGAGTTCGATCGTGATGCCGCGGTCGGCGAGCTGCGCCTCGAGCTGGAACACGAATTTCTCGACCACCTTCATGATGATGGCCGGCGGCAGGTTGCCGAACGGAATGACGGCATCGAGGCGGTTGCGGAACTCAGGCGTGAACAGGCGGTTGATCGCCTCCACGTCATCGCCGGTGCGCTTGGTTGAACCAAAGCCGATCGCCGGCTTGGCCATATCCGACGCACCCGCATTCGTCGTCAGGATCAAGATCACGTTACGGAAGTCGACGGCTTTGCCGTTGTGATCCGTGAGCTTGCCGTGGTCCATCACCTGCAACAGGATGTTGTAGATATCAGGATGCGCCTTCTCGATTTCGTCGAGCAACAGCACGCAGTGCGGATGCTGATCGACGCCATCCGTCAACAGGCCGCCCTGGTCGAAGCCGACATAGCCTGGCGGCGCGCCAATCAGCCTCGAAACGGTGTGCTTCTCCATGTATTCCGACATGTCGAAGCGCAGCAGTTCGATACCCATCAAGCTCGCGAGCTGCTTGGCGACTTCGGTCTTGCCGACGCCGGTCGGGCCGGAGAACAGATAGCAACCGATCGGCTTCTCGGGTTCGCGCAGACCGGCCCGCGACAGCTTGATCGCTGCCGACAGCGCGGTGATGGCTTGGTCCTGCCCGAACACCAGCCGCTTCAAGTCCTTTTCGAGGCCCTGCATGACCTCGGCGTCCGACTTGGTGATCGTCTTCGGAGGAATGCGGGCCATCGTTGCAATGGTCGCCTCGACTTCCTTCGTCGTGATCCTCTTCTTGCGCTTGCCTTCAGGCACCAGCATCTGCGACGCGCCGGTCTCGTCGATCACGTCGATCGCTTTGTCAGGCAGTTTGCGGTCGTTGATGTATTTCGCAGAAAGCTCCACTGCGGCCTTGATGGCTTCGTTGGTGTACTTGAGCTTGTGGTACTGCTCGAACACCGGCTTCAGGCCCTTGAGGATTTCGATCGCGTCCGCGACTGTCGGCTCCTTGACATCGATCTTCTGGAAACGGCGCACGAGCGCGCGGTCCTTCTCGAAGTGCTGGCGGTACTCCTTGTAGGTCGTCGAGCCGATGCAGCGCACGGCGCCCGATTGCAGCGCTGGCTTCAACAGGTTCGAAGCATCCATCGCGCCACCCGATGTCGCACCTGCGCCGATGACCGTGTGGATCTCGTCGATGAACAGGACAGCTCCCGGGAAGTTCTCGACTTCCTTCATCACGGCCTTGAGCCGCTCCTCGAAGTCGCCGCGATAGCGCGTGCCGGCGAGCAACGCACCCATGTCGAGCGCGAAGATCGTCGCATCGCGCAGTACCTCGGGCACTTCGCCGCGGATGATTTTCCGCGCCAGACCTTCGGCAATCGCCGTCTTGCCGACACCGGGATCGCCGACGAACAGCGGGTTGTTTTTTTGCCGGCGGCAGAGCACCTGGATCGTGCGCAGCACTTCCTGCTCGCGCCCGATCAACGGGTCGATCTTACCGTCTTTCGCCTTCTTATTGAGGTTGACGCAGTAGGTCGAGAGTGCGTCCTGCTGCCCCTTCTTTTCCTCGCCACGGGTTTCGTTGGACGTTTGCTCCTCCTCGGCGCCACGCACGGGGCGCGGCTCGCTCATCCCGGCCCGCTTGGCGATGCCGTGGCTGATGTACTGTACCGCGTCAAAGCGCGTCATTTCCTGCTCCTGCAGGAAAAACGCGGCATGGCTCTCTCGTTCCGCGAAGATCGCAACCAGGACGTTGGCGCCGGTGACTTCCTCCCGGCCAGATGACTGCACATGCACCACGGCGCGATGGATGACGCGCTGAAAACCGGTCGTCGGCTGCGCATCGGTCGATCCCTTGCGCACCAAGCTCTCGAGTTCGCCGTCGAGATATTCGGTGAGCCGTGCCTTGAGTTTCGCGAGATCCACATTGCACGCGCGCATCACGGCGGACGCGTCGCGATCTTCGATCAGGGCAAGCAGTAGGTGCTCGAGCGTAGCGTACTCGTGGAAGCGCTCATTGGCCGCTTCCAGCGCACGATGCAGGGCCGACTCGAGACTTTGCGAAAATGCGGGCAAAGGGGTTCACTCCTTTTCCATGCGGCACTGCAGCGGATGCTGATGCTGTCGAGAAAAATCCATCACCTGGGCAACCTTCGTCTCGGCGACCTCATAAGTGAATACGCCGCACACGCCGACACCCTTCTGGTGAACATGCAGCATGATCCGTGTGGCTTCTTCGCGGCTTTTACTGAAGAAGCGTTCGAGTACATGCACCACGAACTCCATCGGCGTGTAGTCGTCATTGAGAAGCAGCACTTTGTACAAGCTCGGCTTCTTAGTTTTTGGCCGCGTTTTCGTGACCAGTCCCGTTTTACCGTCACCGTCGCCGCCACGGTCGGGCCCCCCAGGCCCTCCGGGTCCGCCTGGACCCTTTCCAGGATCGTTCGGTCCGCTGGCCCGCGGCGCAACGACGTCGCAACGAAGTGTGTCACGGTAATGCATGTGGCGGCGTGCTCTGACGTACGATCCTTCGTGGCGAGATAGGGAAAACTCCGGCGGGGTCGCAAGGTTCGGTCCCGCCTCGAAAGGCAGGGCGCCGGAGGCGCTACCCGATTGCGGCCGCGACCGACCGGACATCTGCCGCACCTCGACGCAGCAACAGGTTACGTCGCCCGGCGGGGCAGTGCAATTGACTTGGCTCCAACCTGGCAAGGGCAAGCAGTTTTTCCAGATTGGCCGCAAGGTTCGGGTCGGTTTGACCAAGTGCCGGCGGCCAGCGCAGTGGGACGAAAGTGGCGGTGGTAGATACGGTATGATGTGGACCCCTGAGATAACGACGAAAAAGGGCCCGGCAAGTGCCGGACCCTTAAAATTTCCTAGCTGACACGTCAGGCACTCACGTGCCGGGACGCTTAGCGAGCCTGGAAGGCCTTCTCGACGGGCTTGTAGGCCTCTTTCGCGATATCCGTGTACATCGTGCCGATCTTGTTCATCTCGCGCATGTACTCGTCGTATGCCTTCTTGGCATAAGAGGTTTGGATTTCGAGGGCTTGTTCGACGGTCTTGGCGCCGAGGAGCTTCTCGAAGGTCTGCGTGCCCTCTTCGAACGACCGCTTGGTGTAGTCGGTCATTTCAGCGGCAATGGCCTGCCAGCTCTTCGTCCAGTCGCCCCACATCTTCATGGAGGTGTCGAGGTTGGTCTGGCTGAGTTTCTGGACGTCTTCGAAATTCTTGATCATGACAATGGTCCTCTGGTGTGAGCTGCGATGAAGTTACAGCGCTGGCGCAGGCCAGGGCGGAAGCTGAGTTGCGGGTGAGAGCTAGAGGCTGTTGCCCTTCGCCCTCACTGCAATGCAGCATTTATATATGCGGCGCACCATTATCGTCAAGCCATTTTTGTGCGTCGCAGCAAAATTCTTGAAGAGTCGCTGCTCTCCCTCGTTAACCAGACTGTATGCAACCCTTCGTAAACTCTAACCGAGGGTGTCTGCAGGCTCCCTCCTGAAGGCGCATTTCAGTCGCAAAGGCGCCCGAAAATCATGGTCTCTCGGCACCTTCGAGAGGGATTACGACGTGGTTGTGATGCGGTGCGCGCATGCGTGCCAGACCACCTGACCGCGTGAAAATGGACGACGGTGGGATGGCTGGCGCCACTTACGACATTGAAAAACGCGGATCGTGGGGAATTGTGCCCTTCGATAGGCTGCGACTGGTCGTCGCGGTCATCGGTTTTGCGGCGTGCATTGGATTGCCTCTCCGCGTTGAAGCGGCAGGCGGTCGCTACGCGGCGATGGTAATTGACGCCAACACCGGCAACACGATCAGCGCCCATGCCGCCGACGAGCCGCGATATCCCGCATCACTGACCAAGATGATGACGCTCTACGTCGTCTTCGACCTGATCGAGCAGGGCAAGTTATCTTACGCGACCAAGATCCGCGTATCCGCCGAGGCTGCTGCCACCGCTCCAAGCAAACTCGGGCTGGACGTTGGCGCAGAGATAACGCTCATCGATGCGGTCAAGGCGCTCATTACCAAATCAGCCAACGACATGGCCGTCGCCATCGCCGAGCATATAGCCGGCTCAGAGCGAAAGTTCGCGGCTCTCATGACCCAGAAGGCACGCCAGATCGGAATGGCGTCGACGACCTTCAAGAACGCCCACGGCCTGCCCGATTCCGAGCAAGTCACGACGGCGCGGGACATGATCACCCTTGGGCTGCGCTTGCAGGACGACTTTCCCAAGCATTACCCGCTCTTCTCGACACGCGAATTCCGCCACTCCGGTGATACCCACCGCAATCACAACACGCTCTTGCTTCATTACGAAGGCACGGACGGCATTAAGACGGGCTACACGCAGGCATCCGGCTTCAATCTTGTCGCCAACGTGCGGCGTGGCCAGAAACATGTCCTTGGCGTTGTCTTTGGCGGTGCAAGTGCTGCCGCGCGCAACCAGAACATGCGCACCTTGTTGAACATGGCGCTGTTCAAGGCGAGCGCCGTCAAGACCCGCCAGCCAGCCCTTGTCGCCCGGGCGCGCATTGCCCCGTCGCCAAAGCCGGTTCCGCGGCCTCAAGCCGTCGCAGCGGCCACACAAGCCCCTGCGCCCCGCCCCGAGCCTGTCGTCCGGGCCGCGCCAGATAGTCCCGCGCCCACAGCGGCCGCGCGTCAGCCGTCCCTCGCCCCCGCCGTTGCGATTGTTCCAGCGGCCGCGCCGGCTGCGGATCCGAGCTGGCAAGGCACAGTCGAGGTCGCGCGCGTGCGCCCGATCCTTGTGGCGCCATGTCAACCCCGTCAGGCGCAGCTGCCGCCAGCCGCCGAGCCGCCGCCGCCACCGCAAGTACAACCCACCACACCGCCGCAGACCGCGCTCGTAAGGCCGCCGGAGCCTCCTGCGCCCGCCGCCGTGCAACCCGTCGCACACGCTCCAGCTCAGCCGACGCCCGCTACGAGGCCACAACGCAATGCTCCAGCTGCCGTCGTGATGCCCGAAGCAGCGCCGCGGCCTGCACGCGGTGCGCCACCGTCGACATTCCAGCAGCAGGCCGAAAATTTGGCGCGAGGAACGGCTGCAAACCCGCAGGTACCCGCCAATGCGACGCAGCTTGCAGGCGCCGCGGCGGCGCAGCCCACATACCGCCTAGCCGGACCCTCGCCATCGGCGGCCCAGCCAAGCGGCGGCATCCAGATTCAAATTGGCGCTTATAATTCGCCAGCCGATGCTGAAAAGCGCATCGCGTCCGTCCGCCAGCAGGCCGGCGATCTGGTCGGTAACAACCCGGGTATGGCGGTGTCGGCACTCGTTGCAGGCAAACAGATGTACCGCGCGCGCTTCTCGGGGTTCGACGCCTCTCGCGCAGGCCAAGTTTGCACCGAACTTCGCCGGCGACTGATCGACTGCCTCGTCACCAAGGCCGAATGACCCGGCCTGCCGCTACGACAGGGCCGACGCCCGTCTAACGCGCTCCACGAACGCTGTGAGCGCATCTAGCACCGCCCCTTCCTGATCGCGGTGCGGGGAATGCCCACAGGGCGAGAGCACCAGCCGCTGAACGGTGCCCTTGGCGACCTCCTCGATGGCGTCGAGTTGCGCCAGCGTGCCGTACTCGTCGTCGGCGCCCTGGATGAGCAGCATCGGGCAGGTGATGCGCGATACTTCGGCACTGAGTGACCACGTCTGAAACTGAGGCGAGAGCCACGTCCGCGCCCACCCATGAAACGCGTCGTCGACATGCTTGTGGTGCCGCGAAAGCCGCGCCCTGAGATCGGTCGTCTCGTAGGTCTCCGAAATCTTCGCGATACTCTCCACCGAAATCGTCTCGACGATCACGTGCGGCGCCATCGCGGCAACCGCCGCCACACGGTTTGCAGCCTCGGCGGCATGGATCAGAGCGATCGAGGCACCATCTGAGTGCCCGACCAGCAGAGGCCGCTCTATCGCAAGCGCGGCCAGAATTTTCGGCAGCACGACCTCCGCTTCTTCATGCATGAACCGTGCGGTACGCGGTGCCGCGAGACCGTCGGATTGTCCGTAGCCACGTCGTGAGTAGACGAGCGCCCGGCAACCTGTTTGCCGCGCGACCTTGTCCGGAAAATCCCGCCACAGGGAGACGGACCCGAGCCCTTCGTGCAAGAATACGAGCCAAGGCCGCGTGGCATCGCCAGGTATTGTTCTGTACTCGATCCTGATCCCGTCGATGCTGAGATGCGGCATGGTCCCTCGATCTGTCGCATGGCTCGGCGAGCCTTTAACCATGCTTTGGTCATCGCAATCCAGACGACACATTGTAAAGCTACGACAGGGCAACGCTATGACAGGTTTGCTCTGCATAGCGGCGCGCGGTCAAAAGGAACGCGAATGCAAAAGAAGCTGATCCTTCTGCGGCACGCCAAGACCGAGCGCGCCGATACCAACACTGATGATCGCGACCGCAAGCTGACGGATCGAGGCCGCGCCGACGCGCCGGTGATCGCTGCTTGGTTGGTCGCCAGCGCAGGCATACCGGAAATGGTTCTGTGCTCGACGGCGGCGCGTACTCGCGAAACCTGGCAACTCATTTCGCCCGTCATGCCCGGCGTCGCCGTTGCCATGCGAGACGATCTCTACCTCGCCGAAGCCGATGAGCTACTCGAAATCGTGCAGGCGTTGCCGGACAACGTATCATCAGTGCTCCTGATCGGCCACAACTCCGGTCTCGAAGACTTGGCGAACGAGTTGGTTGGGGCCGGCAATCCTGACGAGATCGCGGCGATGGCGGCAAAGTATCCGACATCGGGCGCCGCGGTCATTTCATTCGATACCGAAAAGTGGTCGGCAATTGATCCGGGCGAAGGCCGCTTGCTGCACTTCATGACACCACGCCGCCTGAACCCGCCAAGCTGATGATCACCCCGCCGCGGCCGCGAAATAGTCGCGGATGAATTGCTCGTAGATGAGCGTGAGCTTTTCGAGGTCGGCGACGGCGACGCGCTCGTCGACATGGTGCGCGAGCTGGTTCATCAGTCCGAATTCGATGACCGGGCAATAGGCCTGGATGAAGCGTGCGTCCGACGTGCCACCGTTGGTCGTCAGCGCGGGCCGTTTGCCGATCACGCTCGAAACCGCCTTCACCATGGTGTCGACCAGCGGGCCGGGCTTCGTCAGGAACACGTCCCCAGTCCCTGAAAACGACATGGTCCAGCGGGCGCCAACTTCCGCACCGGCCGCCGCGACAAGATCTCGCAAGTGCGCTTCGAGCTTCGGTCGCGTCCATGTCGTATTGTAGCGGATGTTGAACTCGCAGCGTGCCTCGCCCGGAATGACGTTCGTCGCCTTGTTCTGCACGTTGACGACCGTCACCTGCAGGTTGCTCGGCTCGAAGTCCGGCGTGCCCTTGTCGAACGTGGTGCTCGACAGCCGGTCGATGATCCGCGCGAGCTTCGGTACCGGGTTCTCGGCGAGCGCTGGGTAAGCGGCATGACCCTGCTTGCCAGACACGATAATCTCGCCCGAAAGTGAGCCGCGCCGGCCGATCTTGATCTCTTGTCCAAGCGCGGTCGGGTTCGACGGCTCGCCGACGATGCAGGCGTCCATCCGCTCCTGCCGCGCTTCCATCCATTCGAGCACTTTCATCGTCCCGTTGATGGATGGTCCCTCCTCGTCGCCGGTGATG
>JAPXTA010000180.1:0-7928 GCA_033812735.1 Hyphomicrobiaceae bacterium
TCGCGATCCCGTTCGCGGTGATCACGGCTTCCCCAGCCCTCGGCCGTCTGTTCGTCAAGCTCGGCCTGTCGGGCATCCCCGAAGACTTCGACCCGCCAAAGGAAGTCACGGCCGTCTTGCAGCGCTAAAACTGCACGTCTCCAAAATTAGAAAGCGCGCCGGGCAGGATACCCGGCGCGCTTTTTAGTTTTCATCATCCCGACAGCGTCACCGGCACACCAGCACCGGTATCGTCGAATGCACGATCACCTTTTGCGTTTCACTCCCGAGCATCAACGCGGCGACACCGCGCCGACCGTGCGACGCCATGACGATCAGATCGCAACCCTTGTCCTGCGCCGTATCGAGAATGCCCCGGTACACGTGATCGTCTTCGACGGAAACCGTGTCGAAAGGAACGCCCGCATCCTGCGCCGCAGCGATCACGCTCGCCAGCGCCAGTTTCTCGTGGTTCGATCGCTGGACCGCGATTTCCTTCCGCACCGGATCGGACAGCCCGACCTGCATCGACTGCCGGACCGGCGACATCACGGTGACGCCCGTGACCTTGGCGCCGACCGTCTTGGCAAGCGCCACGCCATACTTCACGGCTTTGTCGCAAAACTCCGTACCGTCGGTCGGCAAGAGAATATTCTTCATCATGATGGTCACCCCGTGGGCTTGAAAGCACGGGCGCAAACTCGCTCCACAGCGGCAGCCGGTCGTTGATGTGACGCAAGTCGGAACTGCGGCGAAGTGCAACAGCCGTCAGACGGCCACGGCCAAAGCCTGCGCTAGATCTGCGACAAGATCATCCGGGTGCTCGATCCCGACCGACAGCCGGATCGTCGTCTCGAGCACGCCGATCCGTGCCCTCACCTCCGCCGGCACGCCAGAATGGGTCATGGCCGCGGGATGGCTCGCGAGCGACTCAGTCCCACCGAGGCTCACGGCGAGTTTGAACACCTGCAGCGCATTGAGGAATGCGAACGCATCTTTCTCGCCGCCAACGATGTCGAAAGAGAATGTCGATCCCGCGCCCGTGCACTGGCGTTCGAACGCGGCACGCTCCTGGCCCGCCGGAAGGAATGGCAGATAGTGCACCTTACCAACCCGCGTGTGATCCCTGAGGAACTCCGCGACGACTTTTGCATTGGTGTTGGCGCGATCCATGCGCAATGCCAGTGTTTCCAGCGACCGGCCGAGCATCCAGCACGAATGCGGATCAAGTTGCGTACCGATCGCACTGCGCAGCGACTTCACCGGCCCGATCGCCGCCTTGCTGCCGAGCGCCGCCCCCGCGATCAGATCCGAATGGCCACCGACGTACTTCGTCAGCGAGTAGAGTGAAAGATCCGCCCCATGATCGAGCGGCCGTTGAAACACCGGGCCGAGCAGCGTGTTGTCGCACGCGATGATCGGCCGAGACTTCTGCGCCGCGCCATACTCGTCCGCTAGTCGCCTGACGAGCGCGATATCGACGAGCGTATTGGTCGGGTTGGCAGGCGTCTCGATCAACACCACGGCAATCCGTCCGATCGCACGAGCCTTATCGAGGGCCACCCGCATCGCCGCTTCATCGACACCATCGGCGAACGGCACCGACGAGATCCCGAACTGCGCGAATGTCTTCGTCAGAAGCGTTTCCGTGCCGCCATAAAGCGGCTGCGAATGCACGATCACGTCACCCGGCCGCGCATAGGCCATCAGCGACGTCGTGATCGCCGACATGCCCGATGAGAATAGGATCGCGGCCTCCGCGCCCTCGTAGATGGCCAGACGATCCTCGACGATTTCGCTGTTGGGATGATTGAACCGCGAATAGACGAGGCCGGCACCAGCGCCCGCAGGCGGCGTCTTACGCCCGGACACGTAGTCGAAGAAGTCCCGCCCCTCTTCCGCCGTCCCGAAAACGAAGGTGGACGTCAAGAACACCGGCGGCTTCACCGCCCCTTCCGACAGCATCGGGTCGTAGCCGTAGCCGAGCATCAGCGTCTCGGGCTTCAGGATGTGATTGCCGATTTTCGTCTTGGAGGGGCGTGGTGCGGTCATGCGGAGTTGCCTCGTGAGCGAGCCTTCCCCCCATACCGTCCCCAATCAGGATCGTCTCACTCCGCGCCTCGCGCGGCAAGCCGTATCACGATCAATCCACGATCGCTTGATACGTCAGCACGCGCAATTCGCGGCGGATCGGATAGGTCGATGACGGCACGAGCTGCGTCATCATCACGACCGCCAGGTCTTCCTTGGGATCGACCCAGAACGCCGTCGACGCCATACCGCCCCAAGCATACTCGCCAGGCGATCCGGCAATCTGCGCCTTGGCCGGATCGAGTGTCACGGAAAAGCCGAGCCCGAAACCGATGCCGTTGTAATTCGACTCAGCAAACCGCGGCTGCCCCATCGCGGCCATGTCGCCGTCGAGATGGTTCATCGTCATCAATTCGACGGTCTTCTTGCCGAGCAACCGCGTGCCGCCCAGCGCCCCCTTATTCAGCATCATCTGACAGAAGCGCATGTAATCGCGTCCCGTACCGACGAGCCCACCACCACCCGATGGCGCAACAGGCGGCTTCAGGAACCGGCTCGTCTCCGGATCTTCGAGCAGCTTCGGCTTGCCGTCCTCGCCCTTCATGTAGTTCGCCGCAAACCGCGCCACCTTGCCCGCCGGCACGAAGAAATCGGTGTCGGTCATGCCGAGCGGCTGAAGCACGCGCTGGCGCAGAAAATCGTCGAACGGCTGGCCCGCATGCACCGCCACGAGATGGCCGAGCACGTCGGTGGAGAGCGAATAGTTCCACTCTTTGCCCGGCTGCGAGATCAGCGGCACCTTGCCGAGCCGGTCGATCACCGCGCCGAGCGGCTCCTCGGTTCCAGGCAACTCGAGCTTTTGCGCCCGGTACGCCGCATCAACAGGCGTCGCCTGCATGAAACCGTAGGTAAGACCAGACGTGTGCGTAAGCAGATCACGATAAGTGATGTCGCGGACGGCAGGCTCGGTCATGACCGCGCCGTAACCGCCGCCTGCGAACACCTTCTGCCCTGCGAACGACGGCAGAACGCGCGAAATCGGATCGTCGAGCTGAAACTTGCCTTCCTCGTACAGCATCATGATCGCGACCGAGGTCAGCGCCTTGGTCATCGAGTAGATGCGGTAGACCGTATCGGGCGTCGCGTAGTTGTTACGCGCGATGTCACGCTTGCCGTGGCAGGCATGGAATGCCGTTTTACCGCGCCGATTGACGAGCACCTCGACGCCCGCGAGCCGCCCGCTCGACACCTGCCGCTGCATCCAGTCTTCGACACGCTTCAGCCGCTGCGGGCAGAAGCCGACGTCTTCGGGGCGTGCAGCGGCGATCTCGGTCATGACGGGGCTCCGGTGGCTCTCTCACCCACGACTATGAAACCGGAGCCGCGATGCGGCAAGGTCTGGCTTAGGGCGGCGCTCACCCCTTCACCGCCAGCAATTCCACATCGAAGCACAGCGTCGCATTCGGCGGAATGACACCGCCAGCACCGCGCGCGCCGTAGCCGAGCTGCGGCGGAATGATCAGCGTCCGCTTGCCGCCGACCTTCATGCCCGCGACGCCCTCGTCCCATCCCGCGATGACCATGCGCCGGCCGAGCGAGAACTCGAACGGCTCGTTGCGGTCGTGCGAGCTGTCGAACTTCGCGCCCTTGACGCCATCATTGTAGAGCCAGCCGGTGTAGTGCATGACGCAGGTCTGTCCTGCTTTCGGATGCTCGCCGGAGCCAACCTGCGTATCGACGTACTGCAGGCCGGAAGGGCTGGTGATGGTCGGCATGGCGCGCTCCTCATGTGTTGGTCCGGCAGGCTCATCCTTGGCCTGCGACCCTGCGTCCGAAGCCGTGTATCACCGTTTTCCGCGCCTTCCCAGTCATGCCCCCCCTCGCTATAGAGCGGATTGATCGATGAAACCGTTCGCGAGCACCGCCCCTTTGGCCCCCTTAACCGTCCTCCAGGTCATTCCGCGCATGCGCGCAGGCGGCGCCGAACTCGGCTGCCTCCAGGTCGCGGCCGCACTCGTGAAAGCAGGCCATCGGGCGATCGTCGTGTCGCAAGGCGGACGCATGGTCGACGATCTCGCCGCCGCCGGTGCGCGCCATATCGAGATGCCCGTCGCGAGCAAGAACCCTGTCACCATCGTCCTCAACGGCAAGCGCCTCGCCCGGATCATGCGCGAGGAAAACGTCGACATCATCCATGCCCGATCCCGCGCGCCCGCTTGGAGCGCTTTGATCGCCGCACGCGACACCAATCGCGCATTCGTGACGACCTATCACAGCGAGTATTCCGAACGCGGCCGCATCAAGAATTGGTACAATGGTGTGATGGCCCGCAGCGACATGGTGATTGCCGTATCGCACTACATGGCGAAGCTCATCCGCGAGCGTTACAAGACACCTGAGGACCGCATTACCGTCATCCAGCGCGCCTTCGATCCCGCCCGCTTCTCAGCCGATGCGATTGCACCGGAGCGCATCGCCGCTCTGCGCCACGCATGGCAAGTGGCCGATGGTGAACCAACTGCGCTACTCGCCGGCCGCATTACCCGCCGCAAGTCCCAGGACCACCTCGTCGAGGCCTTGGGAATCTTGAAGAGCCGTGGCGCGCCGGTGCCGGTCGCGATCCTCGCCGGCGAGATCGAAAAACCAGACTTCGCCGCAACGCTGCAAGCCCGCGCTAAGGAACTCGGCGTCGCCGACTGCATCCGCATGCCCGGTCACGTCGGCGACATGGCCGCCGCCTATCGCGCGGCGGACGTGATGCTGAACATTTCCGAGCAGGAAGGCCTGCCCCGCGTCGCACTGGAAGCCCAGGCCATGGGCACGCCCGTCATCGTCTCCGACACTGGCCCCGGACGCGAAGTGGCGTTGACCCCGCCGGACACACCATTGGAGCAGGCCACCGGCCTTCGCGTCCCCTACGCCGCCCCCGCGAAGCTCGCAGACGCCCTGCAAGAGTTCTTTGCTTGGTCACCGGCCCGCCAGGCAGCGACGGGCAATCGCGCCGCGGCGTTCGTCCGCGCCAACTTTTCCCTCGACCGGCTGACGTCATCGACCCTCCAGGTCTACCAAACCGTCCTGGAGCGGCGAAAACAGGCCGAAAGACGCTGAAGGTTGTAGATCGCCGCCCCCCAGTCCTTGACTTTTTCCAAAACCTTCCAGATTCCTCTAGGTATGCGAGTTCGATGGGCAAGACGCCTGCCGGGCTGGCATGACACGTTGAGGAAACCAAAGGAGAACACACATTCGCAAGCCCATGAAAGGCCCGGCCGAACGCGAGCCGACAGGCCCCCGGATCAACGAACACATCCGCGTCCGTGAGGTGCGGCTGATCGACGAGAATGGCGAGAACGTCGGTGTCATGCCGACCATTGATGCGCGCGTGCGCGCCAACGACGTAGGCCTCGACCTGGTCGAGATCTCTCCCGACGCGAACCCGCCCGTCTGCAAGATCCTCGATTTTGGAAAATACAAATTCCAGCTGCAGAAGAAGGCAGCCGAAGCTCGCAAGCACCAGAAGGTCGTCGAGCTGAAAGAGATCAAGATGCGCCCCGGCATCGACGATCACGACTACGACGTGAAGATGCGCTCGATCCATCGCTTCTTCGAGGAAGGCGACAAGGTCAAGATCACGCTCCGTTTCCGCGGTCGCGAAATGGCCCACACCAACCTCGGCATGGACGTACTGAAGCGCGTGAAGGCCGACCTGGAGAACATTGCCAAGGTCGAAGCTGAACCGAAGTTCGAAGGACGCCAGATGATCATGATCCTGGCGCCGAAAGCTTAATCACGACTTCATATGCCGCTTGCAACGGCCGCGCTCCGCGGCCGTTGTCGTTTTTGAACCGCCCCCGTTAAACCGCCCCCCGTTAAACCACCACTAAGCGCGCCATCTCGTTGCGCTTTACAAATCGGAGATACCCTGATGCCTGCCCAAAAGACGGCGAAGAAGCCGGCCGTGTCACAACTCGGCACGGCGACATCCGTTCCGGCCGCGCCAGATGAGGCGATGCTCGAGCGCGTGCCAAACCCGCATCCCGATGCCGACTATGTCGCGCGCTTCGTCTGTCCCGAATTCACCTCGCTGTGCCCCGTCACCGGCCAACCCGACTTCGGCCATCTCGTGATCGACTACGTTCCAGATGAATGGCTCGTCGAATCGAAGTCGCTGAAGTTGTTCCTTCAGTCGCACCGAAATCACGGCGCCTTCCATGAGGACTGCACGATCGGCATAGCAAAGCGCATCGCCGCCCTTCTGAAACCACGCTATCTCCGCATCGGCGGCTACTGGTATCCGCGCGGCGGCATCCCGATCGACGTTTTCTGGCAGACCGGTGAGTGCCCGAAGGGCGTCTGGCTGCCCGACCAAGGTGTCGCCCCCTATCGCGGCAGAGGTTGACCGCGTTTCACGGTCTTCACAGACCGGCCCCGGCGCTCTAAGCCGGGGCCATGTCACTTTCGAGCCCCAACGATGGACGGCCGGACCACCGGCTGCCGCCGGGATTGTTTGCCGCGATCTCGCTGATCGCGACGGTCGGCCTGTCGCTGTCGCTGACGATCCCGCTGCTCTCCCTCGAAATGGCGCGCATGGGCGTCTCTGGCCGCGACATCGGCCTCAACACCGCCGTCGCTGGCTTGGCGTCGGTCTTCGTCGTTCCCTTCATACCCGCGCTCGCCGCGCGCATCGGCGTCGGCCGCATGATCGCCATCGCACTGCTCGTTTCCGTCGGCTCGATTATCGCCTTCCGCCTCTTCTTCGACTACCGGGCTTGGGTTCTTATCCGCTTCGTCTACTCGATCGGCTTGAGCGCCCTCTTCCTGCTGTCGGAGTTCTGGATCGCCTCGATTGCCCCGCCCGAACGGCGCGGCTTCATCATGGGGCTTTACGCGACCGTGCTGGCCTTGGGTTTTGCCGCCGGCCCCACACTGCTCGCGGTCGTTGGGACCAGCGGTTGGCCGCCCTACCTCACGGGGACCGCGCTGCTGGCCTTGGCGGCCATCCCGCCATTCCTCGCGCGCCATCGCGTGCCCGCCCTCGACGCAGCCCCCCGGCACGCCGTCAGCCGCTACATCATGTCCGTCCCACTAGCCTCTGCCGCGGGCATTGCTTCCGGCGCCGTCGAAACCGGCGGCTTTTCTCTGCTACCTGTCTATGGAGTCGGCCTCGGCTACGAGCCGGCCACGGCCGCTCTGCTCGTCTCGGCGATCGCCTTCGGCAATGTCATCTCACAGGTCCCCCTCGGCCTCCTGGCGGATCGCTTTCCCAAACCCCGCGTTCTCGCCGCCATCGCCATCCTCGGCGTCGCCGGTGCGCTGGCACTGCCCTACGCAGCCGCCGCAGGCACCGTCGCTTTGTTCACCTTGCTGGTCGCCTGGGGCGGCGTCTACGGCGGCCTCTATACCGTCGGCCTTGCCCACCTGGCTGACCGATACGAGGGCTCCGACCTCGCGGGCGGCAACGCCGCGTTTGTGGTTCTGTTCAACGCCGGCCTGTTACTCGGCCCCCCAGTCGTCGGCGCAGGCTTCGACCTATCGCCAACTCACGGATTGCCGCTCGCGATGGGGCTGTTCTTCGCGCTCGTCGCGGCCACCTGGGCCTTCACGCGTGGACGTGCCGCGAGCTGACGCGGCAGTTGCTGATTGACCACAGCGAGCCAACAGCAAAGCCGGCACAACACGCCGATCGTTGCCAGCGCCCGGCAAAACGTTGAAGCTACAGCGTCTTTTGAGAAGGGCAGCGCCATGCACACGGCACGGTCGACTTTTTGGGTTTCTGCCGCCGCCAGTGCGGCCATTCTCGCCGTCGCCGCCGTCACCACGTCGGCCATGGCCCAGCAAGCTGGCGCCCAGAATCAAGGCCGCGATTGCCAGACGATCCGGACCTGCAATTTCAGCCGCACCGGCGCCGTTCGCGGCTGTCT
>JAPXTA010000181.1:0-7911 GCA_033812735.1 Hyphomicrobiaceae bacterium
CCGAGCCGCCGCTACAAATCGAACCCATCCCGTGTCCCATGCAGCTGTCTGGCTTCACGATCGGACCCGCTTGGCCCGCGTCCAAATCGGCATATGACTACCTCATGGCACTAAACTGGCCAGATTGGGCCTGGGAATTCCTTCGCCGAAACTCTGACTATTGTTCCGACGCTGCAACTCATGGCGTACTGCGATCTACACCGCTCTCTGGTTCCGCCAACATTGCAACATCTACATCCATGACAACTTCCGACGAGGCCTCCAGTTGGGGCCTCACTTGCTTTCGCGGACCCTAATCAAGAAGCGCCCTTCGCGCCTGCGATTTGGCTGCCAACAGCTGCGAGGCCGCACATCGAAGCTCAAGTTCATCGTGATGAGGACGTCACTCATAAAGACTTCAATCTGCTTCAATTTCCGTTTCCAGTTTCTCTGCACCTCGTGGGAAGTGATTCAGCAATAGTGATTTTGAAGCCACCTCGAAGAACCACAACTTTGCTTACTTGCGGTGGCTCAATCGCGGAAGGCGCTGTGTCGCTCCTGTTTTCTATTCCGCAGCTTCGCGGCGTGGCGTCGGCGATGCAGGATCTGCAATCGCTGTCGAGCCTAATCGGAACACCCATGCGCGGCAACCATCTCGACCGCCCCGGTGAAGTTGAGCGCGAAGAGCTTCGAAACGCAGTCGTTGCAATCGACGGAATGCATGCACAGGCGTCGCGGCGAGAGATCGCGGCTGTCGTGTACGGTCGCGATTTGGTCGCCGATCAATGGAGCCATCCGGATGGGCGCCTTAAGGCCATGATGCGGCGAAATTCCATTCGTGGAGCCCGCCTAGTAAATGGCGGCTGGCCCGCATTGGTGGCGCGTGGGTGCGTTTGATGTGCGTCGCTAAACGACTCTCGTCACCGCGATTGTCTTTCGCAATGATGCCTGGATGCGCAAAATCTGAGGCTGAGCATGCCGTCCACAATCAATATGTCACCATACCTGACGCTTTCTGAAGCCGCGGCATATCTCCGGCTTGCGCCGCGCACGCTCGACAACATGCGCCAACGCGGCACTGGGCCTCTTTATGGGAAGCATGGTGGCCGAGTACGTTATCATCGAGACGATCTCATTGCCTGGGCGGATCAATCTCGGCGCAGGACCACCACCGAACCTGTCCCGCGCATATCGGGCCCTTCAGACAGCAAATGTCCGCGCGACTGACATGCGTCGCTTATGTCTGCTTCTTGGCCAGTGTTTCCGCGGCACTATTCATTGTCTCGGCATCGAACCCCCGCCCATTGCTGGCATGGAATGTAACGGCAAGCGCCCCAGTGGGCCTGTACTTTATTGACGATCAGCCGCTCAAGCGCGGCGATCTCGTGGTGATACGTTTGCCCAGCAAACCATCCGCCTTTGCCAAATCGCGCGGCTATCTCCGACAGAAGGCGTTTCTCTTGAAGCCTGTCGCGGCAGCGGTCGGCGATCGAATCTGCCGCTTTCATAGCCGCGTTCTGATCAACGGCCGGCTTCAGGCAATTGCACCCGCTCGCGACAATCTTGGAAGATGGTTGCCTCAATGGAATGGATGCCAAACGCTTAAGAGCCATGAAGTTTTTGCTCTTTCGACCGCTGCCGACAGTTTCGATAGTCGCTACTTCGGTGCCCTCGACGCGCAGCAAATAATCGGCACGGCCATGCCGATCTGGACTAAAACCCGTTGAACCTCATGGCAATTCCGCTGCGTGTCAACCGTCGTTTCGGCGCTGCAAGATAAAGAACCGACTCGCCTTATTGCAGTGTGTGGTGGGAATTGCGCGCGTCCACCCGCGAATGCGGCTGGACCGGGCTCTATCGCGCGGCAAAGCGATTTCGATCGCATCAGCGACGATTAAGTAACCGCGCGACCAAGCCGCCGATGAAGACCGGCGTCTCGGCCCTCACGGGTCACGATCCCTCGCGCGCAGACTGCTGAACCTTCCGCGTCATTGCAGCGGTTGGTCACTCTGTTGCAAGGATGTCCGCATCTGCTCAGCCGGTGACACGTTGTCTGGCGCCACCGTCGCTCCACCGTTGCGCAGTGAATTTACCGCATTCCGCGATGTAATGACTCTCCGCCGCAGCGGTCTCGTTGCCAGATCGGCAACGTACATCGGTGCCCCAAAACGGCGTCTGTTTCTTCCTTGTAACGCGCCACGCGATTGTTCCGCCGGCTGGCGGCAATATCAAACGCAACTCTGTCGCCGGGAGCCGCCCATCCGTCGCCGAAAAGTGTGCCAGCGCGCCACAGTCGTCGCCTTCGAAGCAACCCGGCGAAGAGGCGGGTCCTCCACTTCGTTGCGGCCCTACGGGTGCTTCAGTCGCCGCCCGTGGCCAAGCGCACACACCGGCGACGGAATAGGTCGCCGCCGGTTCTCAGAAGGACTGTTTTCATGGCTACCATTGGTTCCGTCACCAAACGCGCAGACGGCCACTACGAAGGCGAGCTCAAGACGCTCTCCGTCCGCGCCGATATCCAGATCGTGCCCGTGGCCGACAAGATCGCAGCAACCCAGCCGGACTTCCGTGTCCTCTCGCAAGGCATCGAGATCGGTGCCGGTTGGATCCGTACCGGACAGATCTCCGGCAAGGAGTACGTCGCCCTGTCGTTCGCGGCACCCGAGCTCGGCAACAAGACGCTCTACGCCAACCTCGGCCGCGCCGCTGGGCAGACAGACACCGACGTCTTCGCCCTAATTTGGAATCCGCAGGACTGACGTCCTTCGCCCTCGCGCGGCAGCCGCTGCGCGAGGGCACTCTTGTGCTTCAGCGTAACCATCCACCACCGTCCCCCACCCACCCGCCCCGCGCGACGGTTTCGCGTTGCTGACGATGCGCTCTGTCGACTGTCGGCTGTGCATGGCGATGGTGAGCAACAGTTACATTCGACGGCACTGCTTCCAGCACTCCTTGCGATTTTGGGACCGGGCGTTCAATCAGGCTCCGGAGTGTTGCTCGCGGACATCATCGTCTGTGTCCGTCAGCGAGGTTGCGTCGAAATCATGGGCATCCGATGTTCGAGATTGCGTTTACTGCACCGATGCCTCTTCGGCACTCACATCGCTGTCTTTCCCATGCCGACATTTGGCGAAATATTCGCTTTGCTTTTGTCATCTGGAATAGATCGCGCAATTTCGATGTCGTGTACTTGCGTGTATCTCAGTGTGGTTCTTCTCCCTGGAATTTTGAGGCTCTCCTAATCGGACTCGAGGTTTCCAACAGGCAGTTCGCCTGCGGAATCAAGGCCGAGGGCCGACTCAGCGCATGGTCGACAGCTCGACATGCGCGCAGCCACAGGAGGACTCTCATGCAGCTTTAGTCGGCCTGGACGTCTCGCTCGAGGAAACGAGCATCTGCATCGTCGACGGCAACGGTGCCATCCGGAAGGAAATGAAAGCCAAGACCGATCCTGATGCTCTTGGCATTGCCCTCGAGCCTTTCAAGGATCGGATCGCACGCGTCGGGCTGGAGGCCTGCGCTTTGAGTTCATGGCTCCATACCGAACTCAAGGGCCTCCACTTCCCGGCCATCGTCGTCGAAGCGACCCACATGCGCTCGGCCATCAAGGCACAAGGTCATAAGACCGACCGCAATGACGCCAAAGGCATTGCGAACATGATGCGGCTCGGTTGGTATAAGCCCGTCCACGTCAAAAGCCCTGAGAGCCAGCGCCTGCGTGTTCTGCTGTCGAACCGGCGTCTCCTGAAGCGCAAACTCGTCGACATCGAGAACCATATTCGCGGCGTTTTGCGTACTTTCGGCCTGAAGGTTGGCAAGGTGGGTCGGGCAGGGTTCGAGGAACGTGTGTACGAACTTTTGGATGGTAGAGACCAAGCAACGACCTCTTTCCTCACCACCATGTTGACGGTCCGTCGCGGCATTATGGAAGGCTTCGCCGCCCTGCACAATTTGCTGATCGAGATCGTCAAAAATGATCCAGTCTGCCGCCGGTTCATGACGGTGCCAGGCGTCGGCCCAATCACCGCTCTATCGTTTCGAGCCGGCGTCGACGATCCGCTCAGGTTTGCAAAGTCGCGCACTGTCGGCGCTCACTTCGGATTGACGCCAAAGGTTCACCAATCCGGCACAATCGAAATCGACGGTCACATTACCAAACGCGGCGACTCCGATGTACGAACGGCGCTCTGCGAGGCTGCAGCCAGCCTGCTCATGCGCGTGAAGAAGTGGTCGGCATTGAAAGTATGGGGGCTACGCATCGTGCAACGATCGAGCATGATGAATGCGGTCGTTGCTGTGGCCCGCAAGTTGGCCATCATCCTGCATCGTATGTGGATCGATTGCTGCGACTTCCGCGTCGGCGCAGGGGCTGCTGTCGTAGAAAAGCGACGATTGATTGGCTCCGCAATGGCCTGAGCACGTAGCCTTGACGAAAACAATATAAAGGATCCGCGCGCGCGGAAGGCGTCCCATAGGTAGGGCCGCTGCTCAGAGTTGGTTCGCTATCCTGATTGCTCCACCCTTGTGGCGAGAGCGCTGTTATGACGCTTGGACCGCTCTGTTGCACAAATATCTGACGGAGAGAATGAGACGGCCACACGGCTCAACCGTCCAAGTGCCGATCTCGGAGTTACGCAAGGACACCTACCTGATGAGATGCGAACTGCGGTGTGCGAGGAAGGATTGCATGGTCAAATTGATGATCTAAGGACGACGCCACGATCAGAATCACGAGTGCAGTTTCGTGCAAGCGGGTGTATTCTGCGTGTGTGGTGAAAGTCCGATTAGTTACATCAGGATAAAGAGTGCGAGTCAGCGGACCTGCAAGTAATTGAATTCAATGACGGTTATTGCTGCACCTGATTTTCAAACTGCATACGCCAGCAATCAAGCGACTGATTTGTCGCGATCTTTTGCGCGCCGTCTTGACGTTCTTGAGAGCCACGCCACATCGCAAGATGCGGGACTTGCGTTGGAGAAAACCTCATGCCCGACAAACCGTTCGAGCCGAAGCTCGGCCGTATTCGCGATACCAATTCGAACAAGCCGCAACGTTACGCGCGGCGCATCGCGCGCGAGAGCTCGCGCAATGTCGCGACGACGCTGCGGCACCGTAGCCACATCGACAACAACGCGCTTCGGCGCGGCCAGGCACCGGGAAGCGTGGCTGCGTCCGGCACCTTCGTCCCCGGCACACGGCGCGTCGTCGTACGCGCGCGCTATGTGCGCCAGTCCAAGGGTGATCTCGGCGCGGCGCGTGCACACTTGCGTTACATTCAACGCGACGGCACCGCGCGCGACGGATCGCCGGGGCAACTTTATGACGCCGCGTCCGATCGCGCCGACGGTATCGCGCTGCTCGAGCGCTCCGTGGACGACCCGCATCAATTCCGCTTCATCGTCTCGATCGAGGACGGTGCGCGCTTCGCCGACCTGAAGCCGGTCGTTCGCGATTTGATGCGTCAGATGGAGAGCGATCTCGGTACCAAGCTCGATTGGGTCGCGATCGACCACTTCAACACCGGCCACCCGCACACGCACATCGTGTTCCGTGGGAAAGACGAGCGTGGCGCCGATCTCGTCATGGCACGCGAATACATCGGCTTCGGCATCAGGGCGCGGGCGCAGGATCTGGTGACCGTCGAGCTTGGTCCCGAGACGGCGCTGGAACGTCTCGCCAAACGCGCCAGTGAAATCGAACAAGAGCGGCTCACGACCCTTGATCGCGCCCTGCGCGCGAGTGCGGAGCAAGGCATCTACGTCGTGCGAACCGCCAAACCGGCCGGCGCCGCGCGACTGACGCAGCTCGTCGGCCGCCTCAAGACTCTCCAAAGCCTCGGGTTGGCCTCGGAGACGCGGCCTGGCGTGTGGACACTCGACGGTGAGCTCGAAGGCAAATTGAAACGACTGGGAGAGCGCGGCGACAAGATCAAGATGATGCAAAGAGCACTCAAGGAGGTCGGTCTTGAACGATCCCCTGGCACGTTGGCGATTTTCGATCGTGGCAACCGCAAGTCGCCGCTTATCGGCAAAGTGATTGGGACCGGCATGATCGACGAAATCAGCGATCGGTCCTGGGTGGTGCTCGATGGCGCCGATGGTCGCGTGCACTATGTCGAACTCGGTCGTCTGAGGCCGGAGAATGTCCCCGTGCGCGGCGCCGTGGTTCGACTTGTACCGGATCGCCTCGAGGGGCATCCGCAGTCGACACCGCGGCTGGATATTCTGGCGCGCTCGGAATTGCCGGAACATCGCACGTATGATGGTCCGGTGTGGATCGATCGCATGGTTGCCGAAGGCGTCGCAGGTGCGCAGACCAATTCCGGCTTTGGTCAGAGCTTGGCGCGCAGTATCGAAGAACGGCGCATGTGGCTCGCCCAGCAGGATCTAGGGCGCTACCGCACGGGCGGCGAATTCGAGATGCGCACGAGTGCCGTGGGCGAACTCCGTCGCCGTGAGATCGCACGGATCGGCGCGGAGATAGAGCAAAGCACCGGGCTTCGCCACATCCCGGCGCAGCTGGGCTCCGAAGTGCGCGGAACCGTGACACGAACGATCGATACGCCGGATGGTCGGTACGCCGTCGTCGCGCGAGAGCAGCAGTTCCAGATCGTTCCGTGGACGAAGACGCTCGATCGATATCAAGGCCGCGAGATTGCCGGCACCATCAGCGCTCACCAGCTGATGATATCGCGGCAGCGTTCGCGGCCCGGCATCACCCGATAGTCGGCGTGGAGGCCGCACAACGAATTTCCAGATTAAAGCGTGCAGCAGCGGCTGGATTGCCGTCGATTGCTTTTCGGGCCGCCCGCCGGCTTGAGGCCGGCGGTCCCGCTCTATCGTGCGGCGGAAGGGCCGCGCGACGGAGCCGCCGATGGCGGCGTCTCCGCCCTTCCGGGTCACGATCGGTCGGCCGGTCGATGATGCTGCCGATGTCGTCGACGAGTCGACGGCGCCAGAGGCGGTGGAGAGCCGAGACTCACCAAAAGGCAGGCCGGGCCCTGCCGTCCTTCGCCGTCCCCGCCAGAGGTAAGGGACGGCTCCGGAAGGCAGGACACCGACGCCGCGATCCATGCCGCTGGGCGGCGCTGACCTCTTATAGTGGATGGGAGGCACGTTTTCTGAGGAATCGAGTTCGACTTTCGGCGATTATGACATTGAAAAACATCGCAAAATTCAAGAAAATAACTTGAACAAAACAAGAACACAGTGTAGAGTTTTCAGCATCGGAGAGGCGAGGAATTTGGCCCATCAGTCTCAGCGTTTTGGAGGCCCAGTCCGATGTCACGAACCCAATTTGAACCACACGACGCATCCCGTCGCGATATCTACGCCACCATCACCAACAAGATCGTCGCCGCCATCGAGGCGAACCCCGACGATCCAGTGTTGCCCTGGCAGCGCGGCGGCTTCCGTGCGGTGATCCCGAAGAATGCCGCCAGCGGCAACGACTATCGCGGTGTAAATATCCTGTCGCTGTGGATCACAGCGCTTGAGCGCGGCTACGAGAGCGGCGTGTTCGCCACTTACAAGCAATGGGCCGCGCTCGATGCCCAAGTGCGCAAGGGCGAGGCCGCGTCACCAATCGTGTTCTATCGCGAGTTGGAGCGGGCACGCGCACCGACACCCGACGATGCCCGCGACAGCGAGATCTTCCGCATGGCGCGGGGCTATTGGGTGTTCGCCGCCGAGCAGGTCGACGGCTACGCGCTGCCATCGCCCAACACCGGCGCACCGATCGATCGCATCGCCAGCGCCGACACCTACTACGCCGCAACCGGCGCGCGGATCGTCGTCGGGGGGTCACGCGCCTGCTACCGGCCTGCCACCGATACCATTCAAATGCCAGACGAAGCGCGCTTTCTTTCGACCGATGGCCGCACGCGCAGCGAAAACTTCTATAGTTGCCTCGGCCATGAGATCACCCATTGG
>JAPXTA010000182.1:0-7699 GCA_033812735.1 Hyphomicrobiaceae bacterium
ACGATCCGGTTCATAAATGCCCGGTCGTGCGACGTCATGAGCAATAGCCCGTCGTAGTCCGTCAAGAACTGCTCGAGCCAAATCAGGCTTTCGATATCGAGATGGTTACTCGGCTCGTCGAGCAGCATCGCATCGGGCTTCATGAGCAGAATACGCGCGAGAGCCACGCGCATCTTCCACCCGCCGGACAAAACACCGACATCACTGTCCATCATCTCCTGCGAGAAGCTGAGCCCAGCGAGAACCTCCCGCGCACGGGCTTCGAGTTCATACCCGCCGAGCTCTTCGTAACGGCCCTGCACCTCGCCGTAACGCTCCACCAGCGCTTCCAACTCATCCGCCCGATCCGGGTCGGCGAGAGCCACTTCAAGCTCTTTGAGTTCTGCCGCAAGTTCACTGACTGGTCCGACGCCGTCCATGACCTCTGCCACGGCGGTACGCCCGGACATTTCTCCGACATCCTGGCTGAAGTAGCCGATCGTCACGCCGCGATCGATGGAGACCTGCCCTTCGTCGGGCGCCTCCTGCCCCGTGATCATCCGGAACAGCGTGGTCTTGCCAGCGCCATTCGGCCCGACGAGACCGATCTTCTCGCCCTTGTGAAGAGCAGCCGACGCATCCACGAACAGAATGCGGTTGCCGTTGTGCTTGGAGATGCTGTCGAGACGGATCATGGGCGCCTGAGCGGAGGGTGTGTGACGCGCGCTGATAGGCGATCGTGGTGAGGTGTGAAAGCAAAAATACTACTTCTCATCGTCATGGCTCGAAAGCGGCCACCCAAGTAACCATCACAGCCTCGGATGATCTCAATGAGACAGCTGATCGCGCGCCCCGCTTCGCAACGACGAACTTGATCACTTCGCTTTGGTGGCCGGCTTCGCGGCCATGACAAATTTGGGACAAACGAACGCGTCGCTTATTCCATCGCGGGGCCGAACTTGTTGGAACGGGGGAAACCCTTCGGCACGACCTTACCCGCCTGAGCGCGCTGACCGACCCACTCCTTGAACTCACTCGCCGTGAGCGTAAAGGTCCGGCCCGCACTGTCGAGCCAGGTGAGCCCTTCCTTCTTCGTGAACACACGAACATCTGACAGCGCGCCGTCTGAGAAGCGCTGCAAGATCACGCCCTTGCCGCGGGTCATCTCGGGCAATTCGTCGAACGCAAAGATCAGCAGCTTGCGGTTCTCGCCGACGGACGCGACCATATCGCCGTCGGCCGGAACACAAACGCAGGCCTCGTCTGGTTCCGACACATTGAGGATCTGCTTGCCCTTGCGGGTCGATGCAATCACCTCAGCCTCCGGCACGACGAACCCGTGACCAGACGTCGACGCGACCAGAAGCTTGCGCTCCGGGTCGTGCACGAAGATCTCCCGGAAATCCTGATTTTCCTCGAGATCCACCATCAGCCGGACAGGCTCGCCATGACCACGGCCACCCGGCAGTTGTGCAGCCTCGATCGTGAAGAACTTGCCGTTTGTCGCAAGCAATACGAGCTTATCCGTCGTATGCGCCTTGATCGACGTCTTGAGACTGTCGCCTTGCTTGAAGTCGAGCTTCGACAAGTCTTCCAAATGACCCTTCATGGCGCGGATCCAACCCTTCTCGGATAGGATCACGGTGATCGGCTCCTTCTCGATCAGCGCCTGTTCGACGTCGATATCGATATCGGGCGCATCCGAGAACGTCGAGCGGCGACGGCCGAGCGGGGTTTTCTTGGAATAGGTCTCGCGCAGCTTACGGACTTCGTCTGAGATCCGATCCCACTGCTGGCCTTCATCCTTCAGGAGCTGCTTCAGTTCGCGCCGCTCCTTCGTCAGCGCCGAATGCTCGGCCTTGATCTCTTGTTCTTCGAGCCGCGACAGCGACTTCAAGCGCAAGTTCAGGATCGCATCCGTCTGCACTTCCGTGAGCTTGAAACGGCTGATCAACTTGGCCTTGGGATCATCGTCGAAACGGATGATCTTGATGACCTCATCGATATTGAGATACGCGATCAGATAGCCATCGAGCACTTCGAGACGGTGCTCGATCTTCTCGAGGCGGTAATTCGTGCGCCGGACGAGCACGACCTTACGATGATCGAGCCACTCTTTCAGTACTTCGCGCAGGCCGAGCACGTTCGGCACTTGGCCGTGGCTCAGCACATTCATGTTGAGTCCGAAGCGAACCTCGAGTTCAGACAGCTTGAACAAGCTCTCCATCAGCATCAAGGGCTCGATCGTCTTCGTTTTAGGCACCAGCACGAGGCGAACATCCTCGGCGCTCTCGTCGCGGACATCGTCCAGCCACGGCAACTTCTTGTCGCTGATGAGTTCGGCGAGACGCTCGATCAGCTTGCCTTTGACGACTTGGTAGGGAATTTCCGTGACGACGATCTGCCAGCTGCCGCGCCCCGTGTCTTCCTTGTGCCACTTGGCGCGTAAGCGGAAACCACCGCGCCCCGTGCGATAGGCTTCGACGATCTGATCACGCGGCTCCACGATCACCCCGCCCGTCGGGAAATCAGGTCCCGGAACCAGCTCGACCAGTTTCTCGACGCTGGCGTTCGGATGCTTGATGAGATGCAGCGCGGCCGCGGCAAGTTCATCCACATTGTGTGGCGGAATGTTCGTCGCCATGCCGACCGCGATTCCAGACGAGCCATTCGCAAGCAGGTTCGGAAACGCACCAGGAAGAATGATAGGCTCTTGCATCGAGCCGTCGAAGGTATCCCGGAAATCGACGGTGTTCTCGTCGATGCCGTCGAGCAGTTCCTGCGCGACGGTCGTCATCCGGCTTTCGGTGTACCGCATCGCAGCGGCACTATCGCCGTCGACGTTGCCGAAATTGCCCTGTCCGTCGATCAACGGATAGCGAACGTTGAAATCCTGCGCGAGACGCACGAGCGCGTCATAGATCGATTGATCGCCATGCGGATGGTACTTACCCATCGTGTCGCCGACGATACGCGCCGACTTCTTGTAGCCCTGGTCGGGATCAAGCCTCAGCTCGCGCATCGCATAGAGGATGCGGCGGTGCACCGGCTTCAGTCCGTCGCGCACGTCCGGCAGCGCCCGGCTCGTGATCGTCGAGAGCGCGTAGGACAGATAGCGCTCCTCTAGCGCGTCCTTGAGCGGCACGGGCTGCACGGGCTCACGGTCCGGCGGCGGCGGGGGCGGTGGAATCGTCTTGGATGTCATGCCGCCCGGTTACCCCGGTTCGGCCTGCTCCTTCAAGAGCGGCAATGCCACACGGTGGCAGATACAAACAATCAGCCTCAGACAGCGACGGCAGCGGAAGCCGCATAAATGCAGCGAGCCATGTGCCCCGGCCCAACCACAACCGCTGAAGGCTGTTCACGGCGGCAATCCTCGGTCGCCTTCTCGCACCGTGGGGCGAACGCGCAGCCCGGTGGCAAGTTGGCTAAGTCTGGCGGGCTACCGGGAATTGTCGGCAACCGGTTGCCGGAAAGCCGTCCGCCGTGGGCACGCGTCGATAGCAACCCGACCGTATAGGGGTGCCGTGGCGTCTTCAACACGTCGCGCACCGGCCCAAGTTCGACAATCCGGCCCGCATACATGACCGCCACGCGGTCGGCCACTTCCACAGCGACGCCGATATCGTGAGTCACGAAGATCATCGACAGACCGAGTTCACGCTGCAATTCCCGTAGCAGCAGCAGAATCTGAACCTGAACGGTCGCATCGAGTGCCGTCGTCGGCTCGTCCGCCAACAGCACCTTCGGGTTGCAAGCAAGCGCCAGCGCGATCATCGCCCTTTGGCGCATGCCGCCCGACATTTCGTGCGGAAACGCATCAAGGCGGCGATCTGGACTCGGAATGCGCACCCGCTCGAACAGTTTTAATGCGCGCGCGCGGGCATCCGCCTCACTGACCGGCTCGTGACGGCGTATCGCTTCGGTGATCTGCTGGCCGACCGAATAAACGGGATCAAGCGCCAGCATCGGCTCCTGGAACACCATTGAGACGGTCTTGCCGCGGAAATCCGACAGCGCATCCCCTTCGAGCGTCATGATATCGACACCGTCGACGACGATGCGCCCGCTCAGCTTTGTCTTCGCTTCATTGTGCAATCGCAGAATAGATCGCAGCGTGACGCTTTTGCCGGACCCGGACTCTCCGAGCAGCGCCACGACCTCGCCGCGCCTAACCGCGAGATCGACGGAATCGACAGCGCGCACCGGCTTGTTACCGCCTGTGAACGTGACGCTCAGCGTCTCGATGCCGAGGATCGTATCGCCTTTCGATTGCTGCTCGGTCATGCCGCCACTCCGCGCGCTTTGCTATGGCCGGAACCGGCCTCGGTCATGTGGCATGCCGAAAGATGCCCAGTCCCGGCAACGGCAAGACGTGGCTCCTTCGCGCTGCAGACGCTTTCGGCAAAAACACATCGCGTGTGAAACCGGCAGCCCGGCGGCGGGTTGATCGGATTGGGCGGATCACCTGCGAGCGGCGCTTCGGTGCGCCGGTTGTCCGGATCCATCGACAATAGCGAGCCGAGCAGCGCCGTCGTATAAGGATGGCGGCTCGCCGTGTAGAGCGCCTCGGTTGGTCCGACTTCTGCGACTTTGCCGAGATACATCACGAGCACGCGTTGCGACATGAAGCGCACGACCTCAAGATCGTGACTGATGAAGAGATAAGTCAGACCCATCTCGTCTTTGAGATCGAGCAGCAGATTGAGAACCTGCGCCTCAACCGACTTGTCGAGCGCCGAAACCGCTTCATCCAGAATGAGTACCCTCGGTTCCACAGCGAGCGCGCGGGCGATGTTGACGCGCTGGCGCTGCCCGCCGGAAAGTTCGTGCGGATAGCGCCCAGCAAACCGCGACGGATCAAGCCCAACGCGGTCGAGAAGCGCACGCGCCTTACGGACCGCCAGATCCCGGCTGATGCCGTGCACCGTCGGCGCAAAACTGATGGAATCTTCGACGGTCAGGCGCGGATTGAGCGACGCGTAACTGTCCTGAAACACCATCTGCACTTGCCGGCGAAAACTCTTCAGTGGCAACGCGGCCGTTCCGACGGTCTCGCCCCTGAACCGGATCGCGCCGCTGGTCGGTTCGATCAACTGCATCAACAAACGCGCCGTCGTCGACTTGCCGCAACCGGACTCGCCGACGATGCCGAGCGTTTCGCCCTCAGCGACGGAGAACGAAACGCCGTCGACCGCACGCACCACCGACTTGATGCCGCCAAGCAGGCCCGACTTGATGGGAAACTGTTTGACGAGATCGTCGACCTCGAGGAGCGGACCTTTTGATTGTGTCATCGATCCACCCTCACGCCTTGATGTCCATCGCCGATCGAAGGCCGTCGGTCAAAAGATTGAACGCCATCGACGTAATGAAAATCATCACACCCGGCAGCGCGCAGAGCAGCGGCTGTGTGTAGATCGCCGTGCGCAATGTGTTCAGCATCAAGCCCCATTCGGGCTCCGGCGGCTTCACGCCGAGACCGAGGAACGAAAGCCCAGAAGCAAGGATCATCGAAACGGCGATCAGGCTCATGCCGTAGACGAAGATCGGCCCGAGCACATTGCCCAACACTTGCGTCCGTATAATGCGCAAAGGTCCAGCGCCACTCGCGCGCGCAGCCTCCACATAGTCACGCGTGCGCACGCTCGTCGTCACGCTCTCCGCGACACGCGCGATCGGCGGAATGAAGACGACCGTCAGCGAAATGAGCCCGTTCGCAACACCGGCGCCGAGCGCACCAGATAGCGCAATAGCGAGCAGCACGGATGGGAATGCGAAAAAGACGTCGACCACGCGCATCAGCACCGTATTGACCCAACCGCCGGCATAGCCGGCGACAATGCCGATGAACGATCCGCCGATCAGCGCAAGAAACACCGGCGTGATGCCCATGAAGAGCGACAACCGCGCGCCATAGATCAACCGCGAAAGCATGTCGCGGCCAAGTTCGTCGGTACCAAGCGGATAGCCCTCGGTGCCGGGCGGCCTCAGCCGCCTCAACGTCATGCCTTTGTATGGGTCCTGCGGGACGATATACGGCGCAAAGATCGCCATCAGGATCAGCAGAATGACGACGACACCCGCTGCCATCGCAAGCGGATCGCGGCGAAACCGCCTCCACACCGTCGCCCAGTAGCCGGGAGACCGCTGTATCGGTTCCAAAACGTTGGCGTCAGCCGATGGCAGCATGTCAGGCTCGCTGAATCCGTGGATCGAGCGCCGTCTGGATAACGTCGACGACGAGGTTCAACACGACGAAGAAGATGGCAAGCACGAGAATCGTCCCCTGAAGAACAGGGAGATCGCGCTGGAATATCGCGTCGTTCAGCAACAGACCCGTGCCGGGCCAGGAGAACACGGTTTCGATCAAAATCGAACCGCCGAGCAGATAACCGAGCTGAATTCCCATGACCGCCAGCGCCGTCGGTGCGGCATTCTTGACGACGTGCCGGAAGACGCCGAGTTGGGTAAGGCCCTTGGCCCTAAGCCCAGCGATAAACTCCTGACTGAGGATCTCGGCAACCAGCGCCCGCACCGTCCGTGCAATGATTCCCATCGGGATGACCGACATCGTGATCGCCGGCAAGATCATGTGGCGCACATGTGCCCAATTCCAAACCCACGCTTCCGACCCGCCCGGTCCAGCCCCCGTTGGCGGCAGCCACCCGAGTTGCGCCGCGAAAATGATGACGAGAACCATGCCGAGCCAATAGTGCGGCACGGAGACGCCGACGACAGAGATGAAGGACGCGAGCTTGTCGAGCCAGGTATCGCGGAAGTATCCAGCGACGAAGCCGAAGAAGGTTCCGAGTACGAATCCGATGAACGTGGCGAGCGCCGCCAGCGTCAGCGTATTCGCGACTGCTTTCGACACTTCGAGCACGACCGGCCGGTTGGTGCGGATCGACGATCCGAGATCACCCATGACAACACGGCCGAGCCACTTGAAGAACTGCTCGTAATACGGCCGGTCGAAGCCGTAGAGCACCATCATCTGCTGCTTGAGCGATTCTGAAGCGTCCGGCGGCAACACCGAGACGAGCGGATCACCCGGCGCCATGTGAACGAGCAGAAAACACACGAACGCGACGCCGAGCATGATCGGCAGCGTGTAGAGCGTTCGCTTTGCGATGTAGATGAGCATTGAACCTTTTTCACCGAAGTGAAGCGACGATCGCTCGCACACTTGCAGGGAGTTGCATCGCAAGCAAACGCGTAGTGCTTGCTAAACGATCAAAGAGCGGCCGGTAAGGCCGCTCTTTGCATGTGTTCGGGCTAGTCGTATGTCAGTCGATGCTGACCGGCGCGAGGTCTACGAACCAGCTCTTGGGCTGGACGAAGCCCTTGATCTTGGCGCTCATGGCACGCGGTCCGACGTCATGCGCGACCCACAGGAACGGTGCGTCCTCGACGATCCGGGCATGCAGCTTCGCAAGTGCCGCATCACGATCCGCGTCGGCGAAGGAAGTCCGTGCCGTAGCGATCAGCGCATCGACTTCCGGATGCGTATAATAGCCCCAGTTGTTCGAGGTCGGCGGTACGGTCTTTGAAGAGGCAAAGCGCACCATCGCGAAGAACGGATCCATCGCGGCGAACGTCACGTTCGTCGCATGCGCCCCGCGCGACGTCGGATCTTTCGCGCCCGCACGCCAGTTCGTGAACAGCGCATTCCATTCGACGACATCGAGCTCGACGTCGAAGTAGCACTCCTTCAGCG
>JAPXTA010000183.1:0-7657 GCA_033812735.1 Hyphomicrobiaceae bacterium
GGACAGGTGAGGGGCGGCCGATCGCTCTGAACCAGTTTCCGCCCCTCATCCGGCCTTCGGCCACCTTCTCCCCGCGGGCGGGGAGAAGAAAGACGGACGCCATGCCCATCGACCCCAAGACCATGCCCTACCGCCGCAACGTCGGCGTCATGGCCATCAACCGCGAAGGCCTCGTGTGGATCGGCCGCCGCGTCGGCTCGCCCAACCAGGACGCTCTCAAGAAAACCGGCGCCCGCATCGATGGTTGGTGGCAAATGCCGCAAGGCGGCATCGACGATCAGGAAGACCCGCGCGCCGCGGCACTCCGCGAGCTGACCGAGGAGACCGGCATGCGGACCGCAACGGTCATCGCCGAGTCGTCGCACTGGTACACCTACGACCTCCCGCCCGACCTGCTCGGCCGCGTGCTTGGCGGCAAGTATCGTGGCCAGACACAAAAGTGGTTTCTGCTGCGGTTCATCGGCGACGACAGCGAGATCGACATCAACCCGGTAGATCATGACCAGGAATTCGACGCCTGGCGCTGGGCCCCCCTCGACGACGTCCTCGCCGAAATCGTGCCGTTCAAACGAGACGTCTACGAGCAAGTGATCGCAGAGTTCCGGCCGCTCGTAGGAAAGGCCTGAAGGCGAAACTCCGAGAGGCTCCGGATCGAGATGAGGTTTCCGGTTTTCCCACTGGCCATCGCCGTCGTTATCGCGGCCACCACGGCAATTGCCGATGATCGTGTAACCATCGGCGCGTTCGCCATCGACAGAACCGAGGTGACCATCGGCAAGTTTGCAGCCTTTGCCATGGCTCGCGCGCTCACGACGGAAGCGGAAAAGAGCGGCGGCGGCTTGGAATATGCGGCCGGATGGACCAAGCGGCCCGGCTGGACATGGCGCACGCCGTTTGGACGCGAAGGCGCTCCCGAAGAACCGGCGGTCCATGTGACGTGGGCCGAAGCGCGCGACTATTGCACCCACGCTGGTGGCCGCTTGCCGACATCCGAGGAATGGCGCCGTGCCGCTTACACCGAATCGCGCTCCGCGCCTGAAAACGGCTTCGAGACCGGCAAGACTTATCCCTACCCCGTCGGCAACACCCCCGATGGCATGAACAACAACCGCCGCAGCCACGTCGCGGTAGGCACCACCAAGCGCGGTGTAAACGGCCTTTACGATATGGGCGGCAATGCCTGGGAATGGCTCGCTGACCGCCGCGGTGACGACGCACTCACGGCTGGCGGTTCGTGGTGGTACGGCCCAGAAATGACCCGCGCCGAGGGCGCGCAATGGAAAGCTGCGAATTTCTACGCCGTCTATATCGGCTTCCGCTGCGTTTACGATCAGAAGAAGTGACCGTGAGCAATCGCCGAACGGCCGTCAAAGCTGCCCTCGCCGCCGATTTGCCTTATAAGGGCGGTTGAGTCGGACGCGCGAAAGCGACGCCGGTAAGCCCGGATCGAACCCGGCCCGAACCTGGATTGAAAATGACACGCCGCACCACGAGTGCTGTCGTCCTGTTCGCGGCAACGATGTTGGCCGCGCCGGTGGCGTTCGCCCAGCAATCGGCGAGTGATACCCAGGTCCGCGAAGCAGCGGCGGCCTTGCAGAAAAATCAGGTCGATCAGGCGATCGCGCTGTACACCGAGGCGTTGAACGACCGCAGCCTCTCGAACGACCGCCGCGGCGTCATCCACAATGACCGCGGCGTCTCGCAGTTCCGCAAGCAGGCCTATCGCGCCGCCGTCGACGACTTCAATCGCGCCGCCCAACTCTATCCGGAATATGCCCCGCTCTATAACAACCGCGGCAACGTCCTCGTCGCGCTCGGTGCCCACAAGGAAGCGATCAAGGACTTCGATCGCGCGCTCGTACTGTCGCCCGCTTTCGCCGCTGCCTACGCAAACCGCGCCAGTGCGCAGCTCAGTCTCGGCCAAGTCGCGCAGGCCGTCGCCGACTACACGCGTGCGATCGAACTCGCGCCGCAGTCAGCCGCAGCCTTCAACGGCCGCGGCCTCGCGCATCTCCAGGCGGAACGGCCGCACGCCGCCATCCGCGATTTCACTCGCGCCGTCACACTCGACCAGCGGTTCTCGCCCGCCTATCGCAATCGCGCCGAAGCCCGCAATCAGGTCGAACAGTTCGAAGAGGCGACGGAAGATCTGTCACGCGCCCTCGCGTTCGACGCCGGCAACCTCGGCAGCTACTTGAAACGGGCAGATGGCTACCTCGCCTCTGGCAACGCCCAGAATGCGATCAAAGACTATGCGCGCGTGCTCGAATCAGACCCGCGCGCAGTCGCGGCGTTCATCGGCCGTGGCCGCGCCAGCGCAACGTCCGAAGCATTCGACGATGCACTCGCCGATCTCGGCAAGGCGATTGAAATCGACCCCAAGAACAGCCAGGCCTATGCCGTGCGCGCCTGGATCTATCGCCAGATGAAGCAGCTCGATCTCGCTGCGAAGGATCTCGATCGCGCTCTGAAGTTGGAACCGGTGTCCGTCGACGCCTATTGGGCCGAAGGCGAAATCGAAGATGCGCAAGGCAACGGCGAGAAATCCGTCACAGCTTTCACGCGCGCCTTGAGCGCCAACCCGCGCCACCGGCCGACGCTCGCCTCGCTGTCGCGTCTCAATCTTGTCGCGACGCGCGAAGAATTCGAGCTCGCTGGCGCTGGCATCGACAAGTGGCGCGTGCTGCAATCGGGCGAACAGTACACCGCCGTCAACGAAGCCTTCCCGAACCTGCGCGTCCCTCTTGAAATGATGGGTCCCGGTCAACCGAAGCTGCTTGAGTGGGACCGCAAGAAACAGCCGTTCACGAATTTCGGCGTCCTCCGTTTCGCGGCTGGCACGCCCGCAATTCAAGGCGCCGAAGCGATCGAGAGCGCCGCCATTCTCGACCTCGCGGGCCAGACGATCCTCGGCATGCCCATCGACAAGAAGGGCAGCAGGCAAGCGACCTGGAGCTGGGACGAAGGCAAGCTGATCGTCAACAGTGCCGAAGGCATCACCGAAGAGTTCTTGCTCAAGGGCACCAAAGGCATGACCGGCGTCGCCGCCGCACCCGCGCCGCGCCGTGGTGTCGGCCCATCTGACGGCCCCGGTCCGGCAAAGTCGGGTACACCGGAATGGGCGCCCTGGGCAGGCCAGACCGGCTCCGGCGGCGGTGGGCGGCAGGCGGCGCGGCCGCAAAAGCAGAAGTCGCTGTTTGAGATGCTATTCGGCAATTGAGCTGCCTGCGCGGCTGATCCATTGCGCCGTATCGAGCGTTTCGGCTAGGGCGGTAGTCGCTCATCGTGCTGCTTCGAAAACGCAGCCAGGATCACCCAGGATCATCGACGCGTGTCGCCAAAGCCAATCATTCTATGGTTCCGAAACGATTTGCGTCTCGCGGACAATCGCGCGCTCATAGCCGCGGCAGCGCTGGGCCGGCCGATCGTCCCCGTCTTCATTTTGGACGACGAGGCGCCGGGCGCTTGGGCACGGGGCGGCGCCAGTCGCTGGTGGTTGGCGGGCAGTCTCGAAAGCTTGAGCAAAGCGCTCGAGAAAGCCGGCAGCCGCTTGATCCTCCGTCGCGGCGCGAGCGTCTCGATCCTGACCACGCTGGCGAAAGAGACCGGCGCCGATCTCGTCTATGTGTCGCGTGCCTATGAGCCATGGGCCGCGAAACTCGAGACGGACGTTCACGACGCCTTGGCGGCAGCCGGTGTCGAGTTCAAGCGCACGTCCGGCGCGCTCTTGTTCGAACCCGAGCGCTTGCGCACCAAGGCGGGCGATCCCTTCAAGGTCTACACGCCGTTCTGGCGCGCGCTCCGCGAAGTCGGCGACCCGCAACAGCCGAAGCCCGCGCCGAAAAAAATCGCGGCGCCCGCGTCCTGGTCCAAGTCGGACACGCTGGCGGATTGGAAGCTCTCTCCATCGAAACCCGATTGGGCCGGCGGCATGCGCGAGACGTGGTCGCCCGGTGAAGACGGCGCGCAGAAGCGGCTCACAACGTTTTTGAAGACAGCGCTGCGCGACTACGCGACGAACCGCGACCGTCCGGACATGCCGAGCACCTCTCGCCTCAGCCCGCATCTGCATTTCGGCGAAATCTCACCGGCTCAATGCTGGCACGCGGCGTCGGCTCACGCGGCAGCAAACCCCGGCTCCGAACGCGGCATCGAAGTCTTCTTGAAAGAAGTCGTCTGGCGCGAATTCTCGTACCATCTGCTGGTTCACTGGCCGACGCTCCCCGAGGAACCGTTCCGCCCCGAGTTCGCACGTTTCCCCTGGGCAGACGACAAATCCGGCAAGCTCCTGAAGGCGTGGCAGAAAGGGCAGACCGGCTATCCGCTGGTCGACGCCGGCATGCGCCAGCTCTGGACCACGGGTTGGATGCACAATCGCGTCCGCATGGTCGCAGCCTCGTTCCTCGTGAAACATTTGCGCCTGCCCTGGCAAGAGGGCGAGGCGTGGTTCTGGGACACGCTCGTCGATGCCGACCTCGCGTCGAATGCGGCGAGCTGGCAGTGGGTCGCAGGATCAGGCGCCGACGCCGCGCCCTACTTCCGCATCTTCAATCCGATCAAGCAGGGCGAGACCTTCGACCCGGAAGGCAAGTACATCCGCCAATGGGTGCCGGAACTCGCAAAGCTTCCGGATGACTGCATCCACAAACCCTGGGAAGCCCCGCCCACCGTCCTCGCCGCGTCGGGCGTGACACTCGGCAAGACCTACCCCCACCCCATCGTCGACCACGCTTCCGCCCGCGACGCCGCGCTGAAGGCGTTTGAAGCGTTGAAGGGCGGGTGAGGCGTTATCCGGCAGGATATTGAAAAGTTGTCATGATAGGCCTTCGTGAAATGTCCATGAAGTCGCCCCATACAGCCCATGTGGATTGATCTACCGAAACGCACCCAAACATCCATAGCTGGGCAAATGAAAAGTGCTTAGGTACGTCGAGCAATACCGGATCAAACTTGCTGGTGGTGCGACTCAATCTTATCGCAATCGTTAGATCGCGTTGATCCCGATACTTCGCCAGAGATCGCAGCACGTCCTCCATTGAAGATTGCGGATTCAAATCCTCTGGTGCGACTTCTTTCAACTGCACCGGACAGAAGTGTTGCACGTCGTCAATGCGCCAAGTGGCAACAAAGTCGAAGTCTTCGTCTTCAGTTGCTGCAAAGCGAACTCCGAGATGGAAGCGATCATCCATGCCGACACAAAAAAGCGCGGCATCTCGCATCTCGCGTTCGGACTTCAAGCCGCTCGTTCGAAGTCGTCGCACCTTCTCAGGTACGTCAAAATTGGTGAGCATAGCTTCGACCTTTCGAAGCTCCCGCAAGAAGTCATGCGGATCGCCATACTCGAGAGAAGCAAACTTTCTGGCTCTGATTTTATCCATTGCCAACAGTTGCTCAGGACTTGGCCGAAATTCAGACTACGCCGTTGGGTGTAGGTTGGGTTAGCGCGGCCACGATTTGCGCGGTCGAAATCGGCCAGCGATCCGCGCGTAACCCAACGTCACGATCGGAAATGTTGGGTTACGCCGCTGTAACGCGGCTAACCCAACCTACGGCCACACCACCACGCATCTCCACTTGTCATGGCAGGGCTCGGCCCTGCGATCCAAGGTGCAGCGTACGAGACGGCGATGTCATAGCGCCGACGGCGCCGAAGTCGTTGGTCAAACAATGATGCGCGATGGATGGCGGGCACACGGCCCGCCATGACAAATCACGCCACCAACACCACGCGCCCTTTGACCGTCTCTATCGGTGTCATCCTCGGGCTTGTCCCGAGGTGTAGGTTGGGTTAGCGCGGCCACGATGTGCGCGGTCGGAATCGGACGGCGATCCGCGCGTAACCCAACGTCACGATCGCAAATGTTGGGTTAAGCCGCTGTAACGCGGCTAACCCAACCTACGGCCACATCACGCCGCATCTCGGCTTGTCATAGGGGCACACGGCCCGCCATGACAAATCAAACCACCAACACCACGCGCCCCCGGACCTTCCCGGCGAGAATCTGCGGCGCGAGATCGACGACGTCGCTGAGCGGCTTGGTCACGGTCATCGCATCGAGCTTCGCGGTGTCGAGATCGCGCGCAAGACGCTCCCAGGCGGCCAGCCGCTTTGCCTTCGGCGCCATCACGCTGTCGATGCCGGCAAGCGTCACGCCGCGCAGAATGAAGGGCGCGACAGATCCCGGCAGATCCATGCCCTGCGCAAGACCGCACGCCGAGACACAGCCGCCGTACTTCGTGCCGGCGAGAACGTTCGCAAGTGTCGTAGAACCGACACTGTCGATAGCGCCAGCCCAACGCTCCTTCGCAAGCGGGCGTGCCGGACCGGACAACTCCGCGCGATCGATCACCTCACTCGCGCCGAGGCCCTTGAGATAGGCGTCTTCCTCGCGCCGTCCCGTCGAGGCGATGACGGTGAAACCAAGCTTCGATAACAGTGCGATCGCCACCGACCCGACACCACCCGCAGCACCCGTAACGAGAACCGGCCCCGACGCGGGCGCAACGCCATGCGCTTCGAGTGCCATCACGGCGAGCATGGCCGTATAGCCGGCCGTGCCGATCGCCATCGCCTGCGCTGGCGTGAATGCGGCCGGCTTCGGCACCAGCCAATCGGCCTTCACGCGGGCACGCTGGGCATAGCCGCCGAGGTGCGTCTCGCCGGTTCCCCAGCCATTGAGGATGACCTCGTCGCCCGTTTTGAAAGCCGGATTGTCCGATGTCTCGACGACACCCGCAAAGTCGATCCCGGGCACCATCGGAAAGCGGCGCACGACCGGGCTCTTGCCGGTGATGGCGAGCCCATCCTTGTAGTTGATCGTCGAATGGGTGACCCGGACTGTCACATCCCCCGGCATCAGATCGTCATCGCTCATCTCGCCCCAGGCGACCTGCTGGCCGGCATCACCCTTCGTCACGATCAACGCCTTGAACGCCGCCATTCGCGCATCCTCCAACTCATGAATTTGCACCGTGGATAAGCCCCGCAACTCCCTCTGTCGAGCCCGCGATTCGGCCTGGGCCGGGCGCAGAAGAGTGTGATTTTCCATGCTGCAGTGCACTGCGCCGACCCTGCGGCAATATTTTTGCGGGGCGGGGTCGCTGTGACCGCGAAATCACAGTGGCGGGTTCATGGCACGATTTCGCCCAAATTGCGGTCGCGCTCCCGGTAGGCGATGGACCCGAGAATGGATCAGCAAACGGCGTGGTAAACGATTGAAGGGATTGGTCTGCCAGCGAGTGCGGAGAAATCCAGAACCGTGAAAAGACACTTGCCGGTCTTGTAGAAGTGGCGCCCTCCTGAACGTGCTTCACTGCCAGCGGCGTCAGCGCCAATCCAGCAACACGTTGTTTTCAGGGAAAAAACTGGCGCAGCGCACCATCGAATAGGGCTTGGCAGGCGTTCGAGGCCACCATACCTTCCCGCTCAACACCGGCCCCGCCGGTGGCGCCATCTACCTCGACAGGCCCCCGCAGGTCGAGGTGGTGAAGCATCAGAAGGAGGTCTGCATGGAGCTGAAGCTCAGTTTGAACATGCTGGCGGCTGTATCGTCGTTCGCATTTCTCGCCGCCGTTGTGCTCGGCATGTTCTGACATCCCGGGCAGCACTCACCCGGCCGAAGGCCAGCGTGGGAACAAAGCTCACTCACTCTTTCGA
>JAPXTA010000184.1:0-7657 GCA_033812735.1 Hyphomicrobiaceae bacterium
CGATACTACAGTGTTGTCGATGATGAAATCGACCTGCCCCGTTGGCGTGCCCGTCGCCGATGTCACCGTAGCAGTGATCGTGAAATTCTCTCCGCTGTAGACAGAGTTTGATGAAAGTGCGTGTGAAGTTTGGGTGATGGCGCCAGAACCCGGATCAACGATTTGTCCAATAACCAATGTCAGCATCTTGACCGCCGAGACGAACGGACCACCGTTGGCGGCGGTGGTGCCATCGGTCGCGGAGACGTTGACGTTGAAGGTGCCGGATTGCGTCGGCGTGCCGGAGATTACGCCGGTCGTGGTGTTGAGCGTGAGACCTGTGGGCAGCCCCGTGGCGGCGAAGGTGTATGGCGAGGTGCCGCCTGAGGCGGTGAGCGCCGGAGCGGTGTAACTCGTGCTGATCGTGCCGCCGGGAAGCGAAGCAGTGGTCAGGGTTACAGTCGACGAAGGTGCGACGTACGTGAAGAGGGTGTTGGCTAAATTGGTGCCATGGGGGCTGGTGACAAACACGCTAGCCGGACCTGCGGCGCCGGCCGGCGTCACCGCAGTGATAGTTGTCGAATCAACTACGGCGAAATTGGTCGCAGCTGTGCCACCGACACTTACTGCTGTTGCGCCAAAAAAGTTTGTGCCCGTTATTGTGATGGCGGTGCCACCGAGCGTACTGCCGCTCGAGGGCGCGAGGTTGGAAACGGTAGGCGGGGAGGCATCGAATCCAACGCCCGTTACAACTACGTTCGAGACGGTCTGGAACTCAAGGTTGCCGGTGACGGTATACGGACCGAGCGAGGTGCTTGATGAGAAGGAAAATGAACACGACAGACCCGGCTGTGGTGAATCGATGTAAGCAACTGTGTTGGTTTGCAACCGAATACTGCACGGACCTGAAACAACCGCAGCGACAGGGATACTTCCAGTAAAACGAGTGAACTCAAGAGATATAAATCCCGGATGGGGCATAAGGTAGAGTTGAAAATCGGTCGTGCTTCTTACGTCAAAGCTGGTGCCAAGGGTGCATCTCTGCTCTGCAGCATAGCCCAGGACTCCCACAACCCCGGCGCTAAATCCGGGACATGTTGTAGCGGAGAGCGATGGCGTAGAAGAACCGAAAGCCGCGATGCAGATGAATAGAAATGAGGTCAGCCAAGCCCGTACTCGGTAATTCCTTGAGCAAACGCATCGAGCCAAGGGCACTGCAAATAAGCACACCGAAATATTCGATATTAGAACATTCCAAAGAAAACTCCGTACGTCCCGCATTACAACGCACCCACCCAACACAACGACTTACACAACACACTCCGTCTCGTGACAATACGTTAGCTGACCGCACTGTCACCTATTCGCATTGCCGCAGCTTCATGGTGATTTGGATTTGCCGATCTACGTTGCGCGCGTGCAACATTGCGGCCACGAGCAAGGCTACGTGCTAGCGGGAGCAAAAAACTCGGCCCCCCCTCAGCGCAGAGTATCGGGGTTTCAGTTTTCTAGCCGACGCCCGGGGATTTACTGGGCGCCGCCTGCACCAGTGCGCGACCGGCGCGGGCCACCGATCTCCGTGCAGTTTGAACCGACTGCATCGCGTCTGCCGTCGGCTTCCTGACGATCGGCAGCGCCTCGATCGCCAGTGCACCGAAGCACCTGATCGCGATCCAACCGAGCGCAAAGGCGAACGATTCGCCGACGCAGATTACAAGTACGACCGTGAAAAGCGTGCCAAGTCACTTTGTCAAGCTCGCCTTGGCCGACGATCAATCCGGACCTGGATCGGCCTCAGTTAGCGCGGCACGGTCGCGACACAACGAACGGCGACGAGTATTGCTGCAATGGCAGCCGATGAGGACATATCCGACAAACCGCAGAAATGGTCCCTTCCTGGCCCAGCTCGAAGATGAGAACGGGAGCGGTCTCGGGTGACAAGCTGCAATCGCCATTGAGATCAGTCTCAACCGAGGCTGTTGCGGTGCACACGTTTGCTATCACCTTGCTCTCCAAATTTGCAACGTAGGTGTTGAGCACCGGCACTACGGCAGCTCGGGGTCAGTTGCGTGGCTTGGCACAGCGACGATGACCGCTTCGCGCTTAAAGCTGCCGAAGGGCAATGACCTTAGGGTGGCGTGCCGCCCCCGCTTAAGAACTTCGGAGCTGACTACTTTGAAGGTACGCCTGAAATGCCCGCTCACATGGCTCTTTGGAAAGCGTGACGGTCGGGCCATGCTTTTTTCTCGCCGCTTCGAGCACCATCCGATGCCGGCCGCGCACGCCTTTGGCTCTCCTCAAAGCGCCGTCTTGATCGACGTCAGGGATCAGCGAAGCGGCGAGTTCGTATGCCGAATTGGGTCGGCCGCGCCCACGGCTGGATAGCAATTGCTGTGGAATTGTACGCTCGGCAATTGGTGCCTTTAGCAGCGCCAAGCCTGTGCAACGGTCCAGCGTTACGCATTCTGATAGTCTGAGAATTCGCCCGTTCCAGGGGAGAGGGAGAGCGCTGAGGTCCCGGCGGTCGTTCGTGAGAATTGCGACTGCATCCACGCGGGGCTCTTTCTTCAACCACTCGATCGCATGTCCCGCGCGCTCAAGATCACCCGCGTTAAGTAAGAAGTAGATTCCCACCCTCAGTCCAAGGTGTTCGAGGGATCCTAACGACCAAAGAAACGGCGTTCCTGGTGGTTGTGCTCTGCGCGTCCTTCGATCCAACTGTCGAGCGATACAATCCAGCAGTGGTTCTACACGTACCTCAAGAATTGTTGGTGTCTTCTCCAGAGTGAACTCAATGGCTGATCGGTAGCAAACGGCTCTCAGTTCACCATCTACGGCGATGACCGACGCCATGTGGGGTTCGTCGCATACTTCGCATGCCACCTCGTCCCGGCGGCCCACCGGAAGAAGCACTCCCAATTCCACTATGGGCTTGAGGTCCTCGAGAGATCCAAAGGCTGCATCGGAAACGCAGGTGCCCGCATAGTCCAAGAGCTCTTCGAGGATCGATGCGAGATCAGTCGACGTCATCGCGCGGCGGATCCAAGATGCCCCACTTAACGAGGAGTTGGTTCGCGATGAAGCAATCGCGATCCTCGTGTTCCCGCAAGTTTGTTCGACCGTCTGGCTTTAGCTCGACCGTTCGTACTTTAGGGCCAAGACCAACCTTATCGGAAGAAAACTCAAGGCGTATCCGAACGCTTTCCACTTTCCAGCGGCCTTGGATGAAAGGGCTCTGATCACGTAGCCTTCGAGCCGCCAACTCATATACGTCCAGCTCAACTCGTTTCAGCGACTTGCATTCAAACGTCAGAAGAAGGCCGTCCAGGGATCGGACACGGATTTCATCTACATATCGATGAGTCACCCGGTCCTGACCATCAAGTGGCAAGTCAGGCTTTCGCTCGAACACTTGTAAATTGGCGGGGCGGCGTATCAGTTCTTCAATCGCCGGCACTTCATTGCTGAAGGCTTCACAAAAGGCATGCGCAACGTTGCGTAGGAAGTCACCGCCGCCGATTGAGACAACATCCAGTTCTCGCCGTGCTCTGTCGAAAACGACCGAGATCTGGTCTATCTTCATTCTGCGGCGTACTTCAATCTTATCGTTTTCGCTGAACGCCTCTTCAGTCACGTTCCGCATCTCAGCATATATCGTGACCTGATCTTGATCCCGGCCGTTGTTAGCGTATTCTGGGAAGACAAAGCGATTGAAGTGATGCACTTCCAGCCGGCCGGGCCGGTCGAGCGCTCGATTCTTCAAGATCGCCGCCCGGATCCTCTCTTCGAAGACCGCGCGACTGCTCGCATCGAACCGAAATTCTGCATCTGCAGAGAATGGTACGCGATATGCGCGCCAAGACCGCTTCTTCAATCCACGATCCGCGTGTAGAGCCGATAAAGCGAACTGAAAGTAATTGTCGCTGGTCAAAGCCAACCAGACTGCCGAACTCTCGTCAGATGCATCAAGCGCCTCGAACGCATTGCGCAACTGATCGTCTCGATTCACGACTGACCTGACGATCGCCCTCCCACCGTGAACTGCCAGAATGGCGGCCTGCTGAAGAAGTGGCCACACCTTCGCGTCGCCCGAATAGAGGCGAACGACGTTCTTCCCGAGTTCAACTTGCTTTGTGTTCCAATTGATCAGTGAAATCTTCTCAGGGCTTCCCGCCCGAAGAAAGTCTTTGAGAAGTCGTCTTGGGCAGGCAGCAACAAGACGAAGCACTTCCTTCGACATCTCACACAGCCGTGCTACCTACTGGACGTCGGAGAACAGAGCCGAGAAATGCGGCACTTTTAAATTCGGCGGTATAAGCGGCCTGGCTGCCGCGATTGCTTGAAACTACCGTCCGCCCGTAGCGGTTAGGGATAGCGTTAGGGACAACCGGGAAGCGATCCTAAAAAAGCCAGACGCGTTCGTGGCTTGACTTTGTGCGGTGGCGGAGAGAGAGGGATTCGAACCCCCGGTACCCTTGCGAGCACGCCGCATTTCGAGTGCGGTGCTTTCAACCACTCAGCCATCTCTCCCGCCGGCGCTGCCTCCGTATCAAACGACGGATAGCGGCGCGGTGAGCCGTGTAGCAGCCTCGGCGGTGCGGGGCAAGGGCCAGAGGGGCAAAAACGCCGTAGAGCAAGGCCCGCGCCTCCAAGAGGGCGGGCCTAAACTTATGGAGATCACCGGTTCGCGACTTTAGTTTTTGGCGATGGCCGGAAGCGCTTTCACTTCCTCGGACGTGATGTTCAGAACGACCCGGTCTCCTTGCAGGGAAAATTGCCCCGGCATGAGCTTCACGCGACGCTCGCCGAGCCCCATGAAGCCACCGATGTCGGCATGGAGTTCAGTGACCTTGCCGGAGGAGTCGCGATTGAATGCAGCGACCTCGCCGACGTTCTGATCGTCCTTGCTGTAGACAACTTTGTCGATCCAGTTCCGCGCCTCTTCCTCAGTCAACATGACGTCGCGAGATGCGGTCGTGGATGGTGTGGTGGCGGACGGGGCCGGAGGGCTGGTCGACGTTGTCGCTGCCGGCGGAGTGGCAGGAGCTGGCGCCGGCGCTGTTTGGGCGAAAGCGCTAGACGCTGTGACCGTCAAAGCAAATGCAAGTGGGACCAACTTGGTCATGATCTACTCCATTCGTGATTGAAACTAGTGCCGTGCGGCAAACCGCAGAGACTTAGAAACGTCACGACATGCAGATCGTTCCGCTGCGAGGGTAGAGCAGTAGATAATAGCTAAGTGTGGTCTTCAGTTGCTGGAGGGGCGCCGATGTCCGTAAATGCGAACGGCGCCTTCGCGGTCACCATCGGTCAATCCGCGATTGTTTTCGCTATAGCGGAACGACATAACGTGGCCTTGCGCGCTTGGATGGTCGAGGCCGAGTACGTGTCCCAACTCATGGGCGAGAACGGCTTCCAGATCGAACCTGTCTTGGCGCGTGTCTGGGCGCGTGTCTGGACGCGTGTCGAATCCAACTTTCCAGAGTTTCTGGGGATTGAGGCAGATCACAGATCTTACGATCGTTCTCGTGCCGCCGGGAGATTGATCCGGGGGCAGCAGGTCAAGATCTGTGAAGGCTATGCCGTGAGCCGGTGAGGCTACCCCAATAAGGATCTGTGCTTCGCCTGTCGATGGTGCGCGCACGAAGTTCACGTTTACGTTCCGCTGCCACTGCATCAGCGCGTTGCGGACGGCTGCGTCCAGGTGCGGCAGAGTCAGTCCTGATGCCTTGAGCGTGCTTGCTGGCGAGCCAATGGAACTGCATGTGCCAAAGGTTCCGCCTGGCGCGGTCCGATCTGCGACGGCGTAGGTCAATGTGAGAGGTGCGCCGTTCGAGGACGAGGGCCAACGGACCATGCGCCCGTCGATCCGGAGATGCCGGAAGTCTTCGGAAATAGCGGGATGCGGCGCGAGGATCACAAGAAGCCAAAGCGCCAAAGCTGCGGCGTTATGCGCTGAACGGAAGAGTTGCCCCAATTCGTAAGTCCCCCGGATTGGATCCGAGGGCAAATTAACCAATTGAGGTGGCTATGCAACGGGCGATCGGGTGCGTCCGGTCGCCGCGTGCCGGTAATCCGCGATGAACTCAGTTCGAGGCTAAAGGACGCCCGTCAAGTTGAGCAAAATCAACACGCTGACAGGCACGCCGAGGAGCCAGAGTAGAACGTTACGCATGATCATCTCCGCTTGTTGTCGGTTTGCTGACAAGAACGCGGAGCTCAAAGAATGGTTGCAGCCTTCAAGGCCGACCAGTTCCGGGAGTGATGCAGACATGCGTCGGCCCGCGATCCGGGGGACAAGATCGCGGGCCGATGATCGGTCAGACTGCTTGGAGGGGATTGTCTGGCCGCTGCATGCGAGACTGTTCCGGGGGGATCAATCAACATCTCGCACGATTACAACGGCCGCACCTCTGTCAGGTTCCTCGATGTGCTGACTATTTTTATCCCGAAGGTGCTAGGCGAGCCAGCGCTTGCGGCGCTTATAGCTTTTGACGTCGCGGAAGCTCTTTCGGTCGCCGCTCCCGACACCGAGATAGAACTCCTTCACATCTTCATTTTCACGCAGCGCCGCGGCGTCTCCGTCCATGACGATTCTGCCTGTTTCCAAGATGTAACCGTAAGTCGCATAGCGAAGGGCAACGTTGGTATTTTGCTCGGCGAGGAGAAATGAAACGCGCTCCTTGGCATTGATGTCCCGAACGATCTCGAAGATCTGCTCCACAATCTGGGGCGCGAGACCCATCGATGGTTCGTCGAGGAGGACCATCGTCGGCTTCGCCATCAGGGCGCGGCCGATCGCGCACATCTGCTGTTCACCGCCGGAGGTATAGCCAGCCTGCGAATTGCGCCGTTCCTTCAGGCGGGGGAAGTAGCTGTAGACCATTTCCAGGGATTCGCTTGGACTGCCCTTGCGGGTGAATGCGCCGGTCAGCAGGTTTTCCTCGATGGTGAGGTGGCCGAAGCAGTGGCGGCCTTCCATGACCTGGATGCAGCCGCGTTTGACGAGGTCGTTGGGAGTCAACTTGTCGACGCGCTCGCCTTTGAATTCGATCTGGCCCTTCGTGACTTCGCCACGCTCGGCCTTAATAAGATTCGAGATGCATTTCAGAGTCGTCGACTTTCCGGCGCCGTTCGCGCCGAGCAGCGCAACGATGCCACCCTCGGGCACAACGAGCGACACGCCCTTCAACACAAGGATCACGTGGTCGTAGATCGCTTCGATGTTCTTGACCGAAAGAATAGGCTTTGCGGTCTCAGGCATCGACGCAATCGGCGTGGCGGCGGCGGCGGTGGACATTCAAACCTCGCTGGTATGCGGAAGTCGCAGGCAGCACGGACCGGCGGTCCGTGCTGCCTGCGTTGTTGTTAGCCTTCCTTGGAGCAGTCGCGCGGGGTGATCTTCTTTTCGGCCCCGTAGGCTGCTGCTGTCGACTTCACGAGAGGATCGAGAATGGAGCGATCCGCCGTGTAGTAGTCGGAGATCACGTTCCACTTCTTGCCATCCCACTGATGGACCCGCGCGAGGTCTGCACCCTGGTGATCCTGGCAGCTCAGTTTCAGCGGCTTCATCATGCCTTCGAAGCCGAGTTCCTTGAGGCGTGCTTCAGTGATGTCGAGGTTTTCGAAGCCCCAACGGACTTGCTCGCCCGTCAGTGGCTTATTGCCGAACTTCTTC
>JAPXTA010000185.1:0-7575 GCA_033812735.1 Hyphomicrobiaceae bacterium
CAGCACGCACGTCATGAAGGACGATGCGGTGGCCGCAGGAGTGAAGGTGGCGAAGTCGAACATGCCGAGTGAACTGATCATCTGCCGGATGAACGGCACGATCGAGGACAAGCGGACCTACGGCAACGACCCCTTTCCCTACTGGAAGGACAACCGCTGGAACTTCGTCGTCGAGGGCGTCCGTGAGTTGGCTGCGATGGCCGAGGATCACGGTATCGTCCTGGCCATGCAGAATCACGGCCCCGATGTCATCACTACCTATGAAGAAGTACTCCGGATGATCGAGGAAGTAGGCTCACCGGCGTTCAAGGGGTGCATGGACATCAACATCGAGCCCGATCCGGCCTGCGAGACTGCGGAACACGCGAACAAGATGGCGCTGGCGGACAATGCAGCGGAGATCGCCGGCGAGCTGCAAAAGGTCAACGACCTGCGCGCGGCGATCGGGGCGGCCGTCGAAGGTATCGGCGCCGCTACGAAAGCTGACCTGTCCTATTGGGAGGTTTCCAGTGAGCGACTTTGATAGCAGCTTTGAGGCGGGACAGCTTGCCGCGCTGTTCAAACCAAAGCTGACCAGCGACCCGAACAGGCGCGGGGCCGATATGTTGCTGCGCTCGCTGAGTTCGAGGCGGGCAGGCCAGGGCGGGAGCACGCGGGCGCGGCTTGCTCGCGTTGTCAGCCGTGCCCCGGAGGTCATGGTCAAGGTTACGGGCAGGCCGAAGGGCAAGAACCACGCGGCTGCGCATTTCGACTATATCGGCCGGAAAGGCGATGTGCCGCTTGAAACGCGTGATGGCGACATACTGACTGACAAGGAAGCTCGGGCGGAGCTGGCGCGCGATTGGGGCGATCCTGTCTATTGGCGTGACAATTCTACCGTAGCCGCCGTGAGCATGGTTTTTTCGATGCCGGCAGGGACAGACCCCGACAAGGTTCTTTCAGCGGTGCGCGAGGTCGCGCGCAGCGAGATCGGGCATGAGTGGGATTACGTCCTGGCGCTGCATACGGACACACCGCGGCCCCACGTGCATGTGACGGTTGCCGCGCGCGGCGACACAGGGCAACGCTTCAACCCGCGACCTCAAACGCTGCATCATTACCGGGAGCGCTTTGCAGAGGAATTGCGGGCGAGGGGGGTTACTGCCGAGGCAACGCCTCGCGCAGCGCGTGGTGTCGGCCGAGCCGGTCAGAGCATGGCCCTGAATCGGATGAGGCAGCGCTACATGGCCGGCACCGCACCTGCGCCGTTTGCCAATCAGAAGATCACTGCGGCCGCGCGAGACCAGCTGGCGGGGCGGTCCACCGCTCCGGATTTCGTGGTGCGCGGGCGGCAGGCATGGAATGAGACGCAACACCGCTATCTAGCTGCCGCCAAGCGGCTTGAGACAAGCAGCGATCCAGCTGACCGCCAGCTTGCCGACCAGGTGCGGCAATTTGTGGGGGCAGGGCGAACGCCTACAATTCATGAGCGATCGGTAGCCGCGATGGAGCGGAAGCGGCAGAGCGAACGATCTAGGAACCGCGATCGTTCGCGGGAAGGGCCAGGACGATAGTTATTGGCCGTGCTTGGTCCAACCAACGCTGTTTGAGGGCAGAGCGTGGAAAGTACGCTAAACAACGCTAAGCGAGAACGAATTAGGACTTATGCGGGAGGGGAGTTGGATTGATGTCGCGCCTCTACAGCCTTTGGCTGGAAAGTCGCCTCTGCACGCTACCCGAATTGCACCACCTTGACAGGCCGCTGCGCCATCACAGCGCCCTGACCTCGGTAACAGCCGGCATTCCCTGGAGCCGGTCCATGAAAAATCGGGGGGCGAGGCTGCTCGGATCGATGGCTCGAGGAGCCTCACGGCGATCACGATATCCTCCGGAACGCACGCAGCGCGCTGCTCAAACACAGGAGAAACAGTCCAGTGAGGATGGTCCCTGTGATGATCAAATTTTCATTGAGGAGCGCTGCGAAGCTCGATCCAGCGGAAATCGCGAGCAACAACGGCAGATGACAGGGGCAGGGAAGAACCGCCAGTCCGCCCCAAAATAAATGCTGTAGCCCGGCCCGGGAATGAAGAGCCAAAGGCCATGGGCTTACGCATTTTGCTTCTCCATTTTGTCGCCCGTGACTGAGGCTCGCCCGACGAGGGACGACGCGCCGCATCGCTGCCGCAAACAAGCAATCGCCTAGGTGGGGGGACACGGGCAGGATCGCCTATGGTCAGCGATGCGGCGCTGGCCGGGCGCATTTGCGGCGACCCGCCCGGCACAAAGCTGCAATATATGGACGTTTCGGAGGCGGGATGCTTAGACATGCCCGTTTTCCCTGCCTGGGACGGCGGCCATGGCGGAAATCATATTTCCTAGCCGCAAGTCCAGCGAGGATAGTGCTGCGCGCCGGGCGGCAATGCGCCTTCGCACACGTTCCAGGGTTTCGGCGGCGGCGTTTTCCCCATCGTCCAGCGCATGGCATAGCCGCGTCAGCTCATTGAGACCGATGCCCGCCTCGAACAGGCTCCGCACAAAATGGAGCCGCTCCAGCGAATGATCGTCAAAGAGATGATGCCCGCTCTGTGTGCGACTGGCCGGGTGGAGCAAACCGCGCAGCACATAGTCCCGCACGACATTGGTGCTCAGGCCCGCATCATGCGCGAGTTTCGATATCTTGAACGTGCTCAAGCCTATTTCCCATGTTCAGAATTACCTCTGCACATCGGCAATCGGGACGCGGTGCCGGTGTTGGCGCGCGTCGATTATTCGTCTCACAAGCTCTTGGCCCATGCCAAAGGCGTCGTGAACGCCGACGATTTCAAATCCCGCGCGGCCCGAGGCCCAATCCTGCCCAATGGCCGTGGACACGAAGAAATGCACATGGCAGCAGAAGGTGCGGCGGACATCGGACATGTCTTGCGGCGGCAGCAGGGACATGGCCGCATCCGGCGGCGCGAGCGCCTGTACCGCATCCGGCGTGACAGCAAGGGAGATCGGCTCGCCCGTCACGGCGCACCGCGAGGTGACATGGGCGGTCTCGTTAAGCAGCGCCGGAAATATCAGAGTGTCGAACGCGCACCAGGCGTACAGACGTTGCCCCCCTACCTCGAAAACATGGGGGGTCTCGCGCAAGGTCAAACCATGGCCAACGACACTGCCGTTTCCATCCCATTCGGTGCTGACGCTCTGCCCGAGTGTGTCGGTCACCCGATCCACAGGCCACCCGAGGACGCGAGCCAGCGTTTCCGGCCGCACCGGCTCCCCCTTCACAAGTTCATGCAGCAGGGCGTCAAAGAGCTGTGCGGTATCAGCCGTAAAGCGTTCAGCAAATTCTGATGTAAAGCGTGCTGAATCCATGATCTATCCTCCGCTCACGCCGATCAACCCGCGCAACACGACAGTTGCTTCACATCCTTGCGGAACGTCTGCGCGGCAAGCTTCAGCCCCTCGACCATGGTGAGATAGGGGAACAACTGATCGGCCAGCTCCTCGGCGGTCATGCCGGCTCGGATCGCAAGGGCGGCCGTCTGAATGAACTCACCGGCTTCTGGTGCCACGGCCTGGACGCCAATCAACCGCCGGCTACCCTCTTCGATAACCAGTTTGATGAAGCCGCGCGTGTCGAAATTGGCGAGCGCACGCGGCACATTGTCGAGGCTGAGCGTGCGGCTGTCGGTCTCGATACCGTCCTGGTGCGCGTCCGCCTCGGAATAGCCCACCGTTGCGACTTGCGGTTCGGTGAACACGACGGCCGGCATCGCGGTCAGATCAAGCGCGGCGTCGCCACCGGTCATGTTGATCGCGGCTCGCGTTCCCGCCGCCGCTGCCACATAGACGAACTGCGGCTGATCGGTGCAGTCGCCGGCGGCGTAAATTCCGGGAACGCTGGTTCGCATCGCCTGATCGACGGAGATGGCGCCTTGCTGGTTCACTTCCACGCCGGCGGCTTCGAGGTTCAGGTCTCGCGTGTTGGGTGAGCGGCCTGTGGCCACCAGCAGGCGGTCGGCGCGCAATTCGCCGCCCGAAATCGTCAGCACGAATTCACCATCGACATGGGCGATCTGGCTGGCCTGCGTGTGTTCCAGCACGTCGATCCCCTCGGCGCGGAAGGCGGCGGTTAGTGCCTCGCCGACGGCCGGGTCCTCGCGAAAGAACAGTGTGCTACGCGCAAGGATCGTGACCTTGGCTCCCAATCGGCTGAAAGCCTGCGCCAGTTCCACCGCCACGACCGATGACCCGATGACGGTCAGCCGTTCGGGAATGGTGTCGCTCACCAGCGCCTCGGTGGAGGTCCAATAGGGCGTATCCTTGAGACCGGGGATCGGCGGAAGGGCCGGACTCGCGCCGGTCGCGATCAGGCAGCGGTCAAACACCAGTTCGCGCTCACCGCCGTCCGTCAGGTGCACGGACAGGCTGCGCTCGCCGTTGAAGCGGGCTTCGCCGTGCAGAACGGTAATGGCAGGGTTGCCGTCGAGGATAGTCTCATATTTGGCGTGGCGCAGCTCCTCGACACGCCCTTGCTGCTGGGTCAGCAGCCGTTCCCGCAAGATTGCCGGCGATGTCGCCGATATACCATTGTCGAACGGGCTCTCGCGGCGAAGATGCGCGATATGCGCGGCACGGATCATGATCTTTGACGGCACGCAGCCGATATTGACGCAGGTCCCGCCGATCGTGCCGCGCTCGATGAGGGTCACCCGTGCGCCTTGCTCGGCGGCCTTGAGCGCACCCGCCATCGCCGCTCCGCCGCTGCCGATCACGGCCACGTGCAGCGGCTGTTCGCCATCGTCGCGCTTCTCGTCGGTGCGGCGCGAGTCTGGTGTCTTGTCGAACGGGCTGATCGGCTTGGCGGAAGCCCCTGCGGCCGAGGCGCGATAGCCAAGCGCCGCAACGGCCGCAATCAGGGGATCCGGGTTCAGGGCAGCGTCGGCCTGCACCTCGGCCCATCCCTTCGGGTAGGAAACGGAAGCCGTCTGCACGCCGGGCACCTTTTCCAGCGCCTGCTTCACATGATCGGCGCACGAGGTGCAGGTCATCCCTTCGATGCGCAGTGCGACAGCCTCGCTCATGCTGCGCGCCTCACTTCTTGACCGTGGAAGGATAGCCGGCGTTCTCGGTGGCCCTGGTCAGTGCCTGGGCATTGGTCCTGGCGTCATCGAAGGTCACGACGGCTTCGCGCCGCTCGAAACTGACCTCGGCTTTCTCGACGCCGGCGACCCCGGAGAGGGCTTTCTTGACCGTGATCGGACACGCCACGCAGGTCATGCCAGGCACCGACAGCGTGACGGTCCTGCTGGTCGCCCAAGCCGGTGTTGCGAGCGTGGTGAGGAGCGCGGCCAGAACTGCAAGTTTCTTCACGATAACTTCCTTTCAGTAAAAGAGCGGCAGAACATAAGGAAATGCGAGGGCGACCAGCACGAGAGCCACCACAATCCAGAAGATGATCTTGTAGCCGGTCCTCACGCTGGGGACCGCGCACATGTCGTTCGGATCGCAGGCGTGGGCTGGACGGAAGATGCGTCGCCATGCGAAAAACAGCGCGATCAGCGCCGCGCCGATGAAGATCGGCCGGTAGGGCTCCAGCACGGTCAGATTGCCGATCCAGGCGCCTGAAAACCCGAGCGCGACCAACAGGAGCGGACCGAGGCAGCAAGCTGACGCCAGGATCGCGGCGATGCCGCCCGCAGCCAGCACACCGCGCCCCTTTCCAGGCTCCACCAAGGGCGTTTCCGACATATGTTTCCTTTCACGAATCGGCTTGTCGAGGTAAGGCTACCTCCGGACTTAGGTACGGAGTCAAGCAGGAGGAATTCGCGTTGGGAAATCTGACTATCGGAGCCTTCGCCAAATCGGCCGAGGTCAATATCGAGACGATCCGCTTCTATCAGCGCAAGGGGCTGCTCGTCGAACCGGATCGCCCTTATGGTGGTATCCGGCGCTACGGCGAAGCGGACGTGGCCCGCGTGAAATTCGTAAAGACCGCGCAGCGCCTGGGGTTCAGTCTGGATGAAGTCGGGCAATTGTTGCGGCTTGAGGATGGCACCCATTGCAGCGAAGCCGCGGACATTGCCGGTGCGCACTTGGCGGACGTACGCGCACGGCTCGCGGACCTCAAGCGTGTCAATCGGCGTTCAATCGGGACCCCCTATCGGCGCGCAAAAGGGACCCCGTTAGCGTTGCATAGATCGATCGACGTTGGGCGCGGGTTTCGCGCTGCTGGCGGCGTAGGAAGGGCGTAGCCCGACCGGAGGCGTCAGCAGCGCGAAGGCGTTTTTCTGATCGGGTCAGCTGCGGTTTTTGAAGCGCCAGCTGTCGTTGCCGGTCTCGACGATGTCGCAATGGTGGGTGATGCGGTCGAGCAGCGCGGTGGTCATCTTCGGGTCGCCGAACACGGTGGGCCACTCGCCGAAGGCGAGGTTGGTGGTGATGATGACCGAGGTCTGCTCGTAGAGCTTGCTGATCAGGTGGAACAAGAGCTGCCCGCCGGATCGGGCGAACGGCAGATAACCCAGTTCATCGAGCACCACGAGATCGAGTCGGCTGAGCTGGGCGGCGATGGATCCGGCTTTGCCGATACGCGCCTCTTCCTCGAGCCGGGTGACGAGATCGACCGTGTTGAAGTAGCGCCCACGGGCACCGACACGCACGACGCTGGCGGTGATTGCGGTGGCCAGATGGGTCTTGCCCGTCCCTGTGCCGCCGATGAGCACGATGTTGCGGCGACCGGGCAGGAACGAACCTGCGTGCAGGGAACGCACCAGCCCTTCGTTGATAGGGGTGCCCTCGAACACGAAGGCATCGAGGTCCTTGATTACAGGCAGCTTGGCCGCGGTCATGCGGTAGCGGATCGAGGCAGCATGACGATGCGCTGCTTCTGCCCGCAGCAGGTCGGTCAGGATCTCGTTGGTCGTGCGCTTGCGCTGCAGCCCGGTGGTTACCGCCTCGTCGAAGGCTCCTGCCATGCCCTTGAGGCCGAGCGCGCGCATCGCCTCGATCATTTCATGCCGCTGCATTGAAGCCTCGCACCGTATCGTAGCGCGCGCAGTCCGCGATCGGCGGGTGACTGAGCTTGAGATCAACGACCACGTCCAGAGTGCGCTCGGATGGCGGGTCCCGGTATCGGGCCAGGATGTTGAGGATCACCTCGTCGCTGACGGCCCCGTTATCGAGCGCTTCCCGGATCGCGGCCTCGACCGCTTCCAGACCATCGGTCATTACGGCTGCCAGTACGCGCACGAAGCGGCGGTCGGCTTCATCACCGCCGCCCAGCTTGCGCCGCAACCGCGTCAGTGCCGGTGGCAGGTCCCACCCCTGGAAGGGCGCGCCGTTCCGCAAAGCGCCGGGCTTGTTCGCCAGAACGGGCAGGTAATGCCAGGGATCATAGATCGTCCGGTCACGGCCGAAGTGCCGGGCATGCTCGGCGATTACCTCGTCGCCGAGGCGCACGACAATGCGGTCGGCATAGGCGCGGACCTGGACGGCCCGCCGCGCAGCCTTGGCCATGACTGAGTAGCGGTTGCGGTCGAAGCTGATCAGGCACGTGCCGGTCACGGCATGGGCGGTCTCGTGGAAGCCGTCGAAGGGCGCCAACAT
>JAPXTA010000186.1:0-7526 GCA_033812735.1 Hyphomicrobiaceae bacterium
CCGCCGAACAGATAAGCCTTCGACCGCGCCATCTTGAGTAGCCGGCCCGGCTTGAATGCAGCGCCCTTGCCGAAGATCTGCTCGTCCGGTTTGAACCGCACCTTGGTGCCACGCCGATTTTTGATCGAGCCGAGCTGCTCGAGTTTCGTCTGGGCGTGTCCCCGCGAGAACACCATCCGGTAAAGCTGCTGGCCACGCGCGACCTCGACCTCGAGTGTCTCCGATAGCGCATTGACGACCGACACGCCGACGCCGTGCAGACCGCCCGACGTCTGATAGGCCTTGCCGTCGAACTTACCGCCCGAGTGTAGCGTCGTCATGATCACTTCGAGCGCCGACTTCTTGGGGAATTTTGGATGTGCGTCGACCGGAATGCCACGCCCGTTGTCGATCACCGATAGAAAGCCGTCCGCTTCAAGCCGCACTTCGATCCAAGACGCATGACCGGCAACCGCCTCGTCCATCGAGTTGTCGATCGTCTCGGCGAAGAGGTGATGCAACGCTTTCTCGTCGGTGCCGCCGATGTACATGCCAGGGCGGCGCCGCACCGGTTCTAGACCTTCGAGAACCTCGATATCGGCCGCGGTATAGGCTTCCTCAGCCGTCTTGGGCTTCTTGCCCTTGCCGGTGAATTCGTCGTCGAGTTTGGCGAGCAGATCGCGTTGAGCGGCCATGTCGTCTCCGCAGATGCGGCGCGTCGCCGGCCCTAAAGGCACGGGGCGATTCGCCGGTTTTCAATTCGGGGGCAGGTGGTCGCACCGCCACGCCCATTTGGCAAGCTGTGGCGGGGGCAGGTGGTGTCTCAGTTTGAAATTTGGCTGTGAAGCAGTCGCACCAACGCCACTACTCCCTGTGACAACTCGACACTAGCAAAGGTTGTAGGAGACTATTTTAGCGGTTTAGTTATCATTGTATGATAACCAAGTGAACGATGACCCGACACTGGAGTTCTTCCTCGATCTCCACGGCTTTACAGCCGAGGTCGGCGGCGGATTCTGGGTCTCAATGAAGGTACGACGAGTGGAGAAATGCGGAGGGCGGCCGCACGGCATCCAATACGCGCTATCGCTCCACAAGCCGGGGAACGAGCGTATTGTGGGGTACGACAATGCTCATAAGCCGACCATTGGAAGTGGGCCATCTGCACCATCAAAAATGCGTGCTCTTTTCTTTGACCACAAACACATCAAGGGCAAAGTGGCACCATATGAATTTGAGTCGCCGGAGAAGCTGCTGGAGGACTTCTGGGCAGACGTTGAGAGGACACTGAAGGAGGAGGGCATAACGTGAGAGATCAAAAAATTCTTCGCATCGGGATTGCTCCTCGCGAGTATGTCAAACAACGCACACTTGAAATTGTTCGAGGCAAACGCGTCTCCCCTGACGAGCCAAAACATTGGGTCTCCTCTCTGGAGTCTCTGGCCAAGGTTCTCAATAGCCGAAATATGCTGTTGCTGGAGATGATTAGGATATCCAGACCACAGTCCATGGCTGAGTTGGCTAAGATGTCTGGTCGCGCAAAATCGAATTTGTCGCGGACGCTTCATACGATGGAGAGTCTCGGCCTGATTGAACTGACTGTAGTGACAGGACGCAAGGTTCCTACCGTTGTCTACGACAAGGTAACGTTCGACTATTCGCTGGACCCGAAGAAACCGAACAGCCCTAAAGCTGCGTAGTTGCTAGACGCTTCTTGTAGCTCGTTGGCCGCCCCGGCTTTGGAGCGGCTGCGTCAATCAGTCCAACAACATCTTCCATCGTCATCAGCGACGGCGTAAGGCCAGCGGCCATGGCTGCCGTGACTTTCAGCGTCTTGTGGATGCGAACTCAATTGTACCAGCCGGTACAGAGCGCAATCATGTTCACATAGCTGGTGAACTTCTTTGAGAACGCGTTTGTCAGACGCGCAAACTGAGACACTACCCGGGAGCAACACATCGTCGCCTGGATCGACCGGCGCAACGGCAAGGGCCGCAGGACACCTGTTGAGAACACGGCAGCCTAATTCTGAACAAGCGTCAGACGCCCCTCGGCCCAGCGATGCAACTGCCACTGCGCGACGGAGGCGTGGCCATTTTTCGCAAACACCACGGGACCAAACACCGTCTCGAAGGCCGGCGACGCGCGCCTCAACGCCTCGTCAACAGCACCTGGCGTGACTTTGATGCCGCGCTGCGCCACCGTACTGACGGCGGTGGCGACCATTTCGACAGCAGCCGCGACCGCGACGTCGGCCCGCGTCGGACGCAGTCGGTCCATCTCCAAGCGCTCGATGAGAAGCCTGGCGCCGGGACGCGCCGTTTTCATGGCATCCAGACCAGGCTTGACGGCGATCATCACGTTGGCCGCCGCGGTCCCCGCGGATCGCACGAATTCGGGGCCGGCAAGTGTCTCCGTGCCGATAATGCTGACCGCGGGCAGCGCCTTGACGAGATCGGCAACGAACAGGCCGGCCTCCGAGGCAAAGGCCGCAAGGACGACATGCGTGATCCCCGCAGCGGCGAGACGCGCGGCAAGCCCCGCGAAATCCTTGTCGCCACCGGCGAACGTTTCGGCGCGAACCGGTGCCTTCCCCAGCGCCTGCAGTGTGGCCGACGCCTCCCGCACGTTGGTGAGGGCCCAACGCGTGCGGTCAGAGACCACCGCGATCCGTGCTTCTGCACCTGCAATCCGGGCCAACTCGCGCCCAAGGAACTGCCCCTGCGTTTCCACCACCCCCGGAAGGTAAAGGGGACCGGCAGGCAGGCTGCCGCCGCCATTGGAGGCCCCGGCGACGATCAGCGGCTTTCCCGCAAGCCTGTAGACCGGTACCGCCGCGCTCGCGCCGGCAGCGCACGTATGACCGATTACGGCAACGGCGTCGCCCGCTGCAATCGACCGCGCCAAAGCAGCCGACTTGCTGCGCTCGCAGGGGTCCTCATGGATGTCGAAGCGCACAGCCGGCGTTCCCGGCGGGGTCCGCTGCGCGAGATCTCCCGTGATCAGCCGAATAGCAGCACCCGTAACCACGGCGGCATTGGCCGGCACGGCGACGGCAACGACAGCATCGGCCGCGTGCGCCGAAGAGCGCGGCGCCGCAAGACACAGAACTGTCAGGATGAGTAGGCTAACTCGCAAGGTCGCAGCACCGCCAGACAATGACGGCCCTCTCTAGCACGCCACCCGTCGTCTGCGGACCAGGTTGCAGGTTCCCGGTAAAGGCCGCCCCGTGATAGGTTGTCGGCAACGATTTGCGTAACTGACAGGACGACGGATGCCCGATACTAAGGAAGCCAGCACCGTGAAGCGCGAGGTCGTGGAGGTCGTCTACTCGGCGGAGGCGATCGAAGCGGCGATCACCCGCCTTGCCGGCGAAATTGCCCTCGCCAAGCTGGACTCCCTGCTGGTCGTCGCGATCCTGAAGGGCAGTTTCGTATTTGCCGCCGACTTGATCCGCGCCCTCCACCATGCGGGCATCGCCCCGGAGGTCGATTTCATTACGCTGTCGAGCTACCGCAAGGCCCAGACCTCCTCGGGCCGGGTGAGCATCGTGCGGGATCTCGAGACCGATGTAGCGGGGCGCAACGTCCTGATTATCGACGACATTCTCGAATCGGGCCGCACCCTCGCCTTTGCCAAGGATCTGCTTGCGGCACGCGGCGCCAAATCGGTCAAAACCTGCGTGCTGCTCGAAAAGCCCGGCCATCGAGCCGTCACGATCGACGCCGATTTCGCCGCCTTCGAATGCCCGCCGGCTTTCGTCGTTGGCTACGGCATGGACGTCGCCCATCGCTTTCGCGAGTTGCCGTTCGTCGGACGGCTTGTGCAGGCGTAACCGCGGCTTGCGATCCGGCGCGACAGCGCCGCAGCAAGTTGCACTATAAGAATGCACCATCCACTTCTAGAATTGCGGGGACCCATGGCACGCATCCTCCTGGCAGACGATGAAGCCGCCACCCGCGATTTGGTGAAACGTGCCCTGACCGCCGACGGCCACGACGTCGTCGTGACGGAGGACGGCCAAGAGGCGCTGGACCGGCTGCTCGGCGGCGAGCCTTTCGACTTGTTGCTCTCGGACGTGCAGATGCCCGTGCTCGACGGCCTGTCGCTGGTCGAGAAGGCGCTCGCGGCAAAGCCCGGCCTCGCCGTCGTGCTGATGTCCGGCCACGTCGGCGGCATGCAGCGCGCTCAGGCACTTCAATCAAAACTCAAAGCCACCATCACCAAGCCCTTCACCCTCGACCAGATCCGCGCGGTGGTGAAAGGGGCTCTGTGAGCAGGCGCGACGCGCAATGCATTGCGTCGCCGGGCCGGAAGGCGACGTGTCATACCGTTAGCGCCACGCCCACCGCTGTCATGCCAGGGCTTGTCCCGAGGACCCATCGCGGCACTGGATGCGGAACGGGGGGATTTGACCCCAACCTGACTTGGTGCAGGTGCTCAACACGCGTGTTGCAATAGCCTTGCTTTGACAGGCCTTGACGACGAAGGCAGTTTGCCACCAGACACCGCTTCCCTTGGTTTGACATCGCGCCGCTCGTGCAGCGGAGCATCAAGAGTTCTGCCATGAACCTCAGACAGCTCAAGTACTTTGTCGGGGTCGTGGAAGCGGGCAACATGACTCGGGCAGCCGAAAGCCTGCATGTCGCGCAAACGGCGTTGAGCACACAGATCAGGCAGTTGGAGGACGATCTTGGCGTGCCGCTGCTGATACGCCATTCACGAGGTATCGAGCCGACAGACGCGGGACGCTTGTTGTTCGCGCGCGGTCAGGCGCTCTTGCGCCAAGTCGAGGATATCCGCAGCGAGGTCAGCAAACTTGCAGATAATCGCGTGGAAACGGTTCGCTTCGGTATCACCCCCGCCCTCATGCTGGCGATAGGACCTGACTTGATCGATCTGATCAGAGAAACGGTTCCCAATGTCTCATTCAGCATCGTTGAAGCGATGAGCCACGTGCTCGTCGCAAACCTCCTTGCTGGCGAAATCGACGACGCCCTTTGCTACGATGCCCAGGATCAGCCGCAGCTCGCCCGTCGCGCGCTGCTTCAAGAAGATTTGGTCTTCGTCGCGCGCGCGGACTTCGGCAAGCGCCGCCAGATCGGCCTCGCCGACGTTCTCGATGAGACGCTTGCGATGCCCGACGAGGCCGACACCGTTCGCCTGGCAGTTTCCCGGGCGGCGCGTGAACTCGGGCGCGATCTCAAAGTGACCTATGAGGTGCGGTCGATCGCAGCCATGAAGAGCCTCGCACAGCGCGGCAGTGCCTCGTGCGTCCTACCTTTCGCGTCTGTGGCTGCCGAGGTGAAAGCTGGTGAACTCGTCGCGTTACCGATCGTGCAGCCGCCAATCCGCCGGATGCTGTATCTCGTGTCTCCGGCTCAACGGGCGCCACGGCGTTGTGACGCGGCATTGCTGGCTGCGGTTGAAGCCTCTCTCGGCGGTCTCGTCGCCATGCTCGGCCGTCTTGCGCACCCGCTGACTGGTACAGCCGTCTGAGCGAGCCAGCGGAATTCGCGCACGCAGCCTTCATGCATCCATGTTGGATCTTCGGGTTGCCAGCCTGCCAAAGTGTGGGCAGCAACGAACCGGAAGGGTGTTTCCCATGGATATCAAGGATTTGACCTTAGTCGCTTTCACGATTTGCAACAGCCTCAGGTTACTTGCCTACACGCCACAGATCCTTTCGGCCGCTCGTGATCGAGGCAATTGCGCGGGAGTATCTTGCGCCACCTGGGCGATGTTCCTGCTCGCCAACTCGAGCGCTTCTGCATACGCGTTGATCAATCTAACGGATTTGAGAATGGCGGTCGTGTTTGCAGTCAATGCCGCTTGCTGTGCGGTGATCTTGGCCATTGTTGGCTACAAACGCCGGCGCTTCGCCCAACGTCGAGAGCCGTTCGGATTGGCGCGCACGGCGCACGCCTTCGACAAGCACGCTCGCCATGTTGCAGCTTGAGACCGCGGGGGCAATCATGACGCCGAGCAGCAGCGACATGCGTAAGGAACTCGTCCGGGCGAGCCACGTGTTGGCACACGAAGGCATTCTCGATGGCTTCGGTCACGTGAGCGCCCGCCACCCGGTGAGGCCCGATCGGTTCCTGATCTCGACGGTCCGCGCTCCGGAACTCACCTGCGAAGAAGACATTGTTGAACTCGATTTCAACGGCGTCGCGGTCGAGGCACACAACAGCTCACGCCTCTTTGCCGAGCGCTTCGTTCATGCCGCGGTCTATGCGGCGCGTCCCGACGTGATGGCGGTATGCCATCATCATGCTCCTGCCATTCTGCCGTTCTGCGTGACGGGCGTGCCCCTGGTGCCGGTTGTCCATCTGGGCGCGACCATGGGTCCTACGGTGCCGTTCTGGGACAGCCAGGACGAGTTCGGAGACACGAACCTTCTTGTCGCGAACTTGGACCAAGGGCGCTCAATGGCTCGGGCGCTTGGGCCTCACTGGACGGTTCTGCTGCGGCGGCACGGGGCGACAGTCGCCGGCCGGTCAATTCGCGAGTTGGTCTTTCGAGCAATCTACGGAGTCCGTAATGCCGAGGTACAGCGTCACGCCACGATGCTAGGAAAAGCACCTGCCTTGCGCCAAGCGGAGGCTCTCGCAGCCGAGGAATTCAATCTCAAGCCGATTGCTCTCGACCGGAATTGGGAGCGATGGCTGCGGCGCGCCGAAGCTCGGACATGAACTCCTTCTACAATCCGCCGCTTAAGGAGATTGCCGCCATGCCATGTATTAGCAGACGTGAAATGTTGTCAGGCTTGACGTTTTGCACCGTCGCAGCCGCCCAGCCGGCGTTGGGCCAAACCGCAGTTTACCCGTCACGCCCGATCAAGGTGATCGTACCGTTTCCAGCCGGCGGCGCCGCCGACATCACCATGCGTCTGATAGGACCGAAAATGGCCGAAGCCCTCGGTCAGCCAGTTGTCGTCGAGAACCGGCCTGGCGCCAATGGTAGCGTCGGGGCAACGGCCGTTGCTCGTGCCGATGGCGACGGGCACACCCTCCTGTTTGCGCCGCGCGAGGTGTTCAGCGTCAATCTCAGCCTCCAAGCATCTCCCGGATACGATCCGCTCAAAGATCTGGCTCCGATCGGCATTGCGACGGAAGGTCCGTACCTCCTGGTCGCCCACCCATCTCTGGGTATCAGTTCGGTGGCTGCTTTTTTGTCATCGGCCAAGTCGAGAGAGTTGAGCTATGCGAGCTTCGGCATCGGCAGCATGGGTCATCTCAACGTAGAAGCCCTGGCGCAACATGCTGGCGTCAACTTCCTGCATGTACCGTTTCGAGGCGCTCCACCCGCCCTGCAGGCTGTGGTCGCAGGAGATGTCGGCTTCACGATCTCGACGCCGCCGAATGCGCAAGGGTTCGTCGCTGACGGGAAGATCATCGCTCTGGCGGTTGGTGCAGAAAAGCGGCTGCCTCAGTTGCCAGATGTGCCGACCCTCTCAGAGACCGGAATTCCAGCGCACGTTTTGACGCCCGCCGCATTCGCCATGGCCGCGCCGCGTGGGATTTCTGAGGCTATGGTCACAAGAC
>JAPXTA010000187.1:0-7429 GCA_033812735.1 Hyphomicrobiaceae bacterium
CTTGAGGCCCCAGTCGGCGCCGCCCGTGTCGCGCACGCTGGTGAAGCCGCGGTCGAGCATCTTCTTCATCAGGTCGGCGGCGCGCGCCGTCATCAGCGTCAGCGGCACGCTCTCCATGTTGCGGATGACGACTTCCGACAGCACGACGTGAACGTGGCTGTCGATCAGGCCCGGCATCAGCGTGCGCTTGCCGCAGTCGACGACGTCGGCCTTGCCGACCTTGATCGGCTTCGACGACACTTCCTTGATCTTGGCGCCTTCGACGAGCAGTTCGAACCCACCCTGCAGCTCGCCGACATCCGGATCGAGCATCTCGAAGTTCTTGAAGTGGATGAGCGACATGGCGGCTACCTTTGGTTGGCGAAAGCTGTGATCACATTGGTCCGCAATTCGCGTGAGCGGTCAATGCGCGATGCGCGCATGCCGGTGCGGCGGGACGCGCGGAGCCAAGTCGGAGTATTCAGGGCTTCTCGGCGATGTCGGCCATGACGGTCGGCACCAGAAGGCCGGCGAGGATCTTCGCATTCTCAACTTCCTTGGAGCCGTAGGTGTTCTCGAGCCCGCAGAAGTTGAGCGAGCCGAGGCGCTTCCCGCCCCGCCGGATCGGCGCGTTCAGGATGGCGGTGATGCCAAGCGAGAAGATCAGCTCGTGATCGAAGAATAGCCGCTTCACGTCGGCCTTGGTCGGCGCGAAGGCGACGTCGCCGCGATCCATGATCGCCTGGTTCTCGGTCAGTTTGTCGAGCGGCTTGGTGCCGCCGACGGGGTACGACTTCTCGTCGCTCGAATGTAGGCGCACGACCACGCCGCGCGGCTCGTCGTAGCGCAAGGTCGTGAGCAACACCCAGCCGCAGGTCTCGGCTGCGATTTTCTCGACGGCCTTGTAGATGACAGCGCGGTCGGCCTTTTCAGCCGTGAGCGCGATGATCGAGGCGATATCGTCCTTGGTGAGATCGCGTGTCTTGGTCGGCATGGGAAGCTCCGTGGATCAGGATTTGGTGGTGGCGGCGGCAACCGCGGGCAGCGGGCCATGGACGATCTTTTCAGGCACGAGCCCACGCGTGTGGAAGCGCAGGATGACGAGCAGCGCGACCGCGATCAGCAATTCGCGCAGCGAGGCCGCTTGCACGGCGGATATGCCGGGGATGAACGGAACGATGAAGCGAGTCGACTCGAGGAAGAACACGACGAGCACCGCGCCGAGCACCGCACCAATGTTGTTGCCGAGCCCGCCCACGAGCAGCGATAGCTTGATGTAGAGCGTGAGCAGCGGCGCAAAGAGATCCGGCGCGATGAAGCTGGTGAAGTGGCCGTAGAGCGCGCCGGCAAGCCCGAGCGCCGCCGAGCCGACCGCGAACGCCTTGACCTTGAAGAGCACGACGTTCTTGCCGGCGACCTGTGCGACTTGTTCGTCCTCGCGGATCGCCCGCAAGACCCGGCCGAACGGCGCGTTGGACAGCCGCTGAAACAGGAAGAACAGCACCGCCACAACAGCCGCGGTTATGAAAAGATAAAGCAGGTTGAAGCCGTGCGGCCCAAGCGCCTGCCGCCACGGTCCAGGAATGCCGGATAAACCGTCCGTGCCATTGGCGATCCACAGCTCGTTCGACATCACGACACGCATCGTCTCGGCAAAGCCGAGCGTCACGATGGCAAGATAGTCGCCACGCAATCGGACCGTGATCAGCGCGACGAAAACGCCGACCAGCGCCGCGACGATCGTACCAGCGAGGATGCCCGCTGCGATCGGCCAACCGGCCTTGAGCGTGAGTAGCCCCGACGTGTAGGCGCCGACCGCGAAGAAACCGACAAGGCCGAGGTTGATGAGCCCCGCCATGCCCCAGATCACGTTCATGCCGAGCGCCATGATGGCGTAGAGGCACGCCGTAACGGCCATCGCGACGAGATAGTGTTCCATCAGGGCAAACTCACAGCTTTGGCGGTGTTAGTTCGACGCCACACTTTCAATGTCGGCATCCCGGCGAAGGCCGGGACCCACGACTGCAAGCGGTTCGCTTGGTGCGAGCGATTGCTCGATGATTGCGCTGAGCCACCCAGAAGACATTGGGTGTGGAGACCTGACGTGGGTCCCGGCCTTCGCCGGGATGACGGTGGGAGTTGGCGTGACATGGGGGTAGACCTCGACACGGCGTTATTCATATCTTCACGGCCGTAATCTTGTCGGCTTCGGCGATATCGTCGGCCGACATCACCCACGAGGCGGCCTTGGCGTTGGCTTCGACCTGCTCAGGCTTGGTCGCGCCCGCGATCACGCTCGCAACGAACGGCTTCGAGGCAAGCCACGAGAACGCGAGTTCCAGCAGGGTATGCCCGCGCGACTTGGCGAAGTCGTCGAGCTTTTCGGCAAGCGCCCAGTTCTGATCGGTCAGCACCTGCTCGGCGCGGGCGGCTTCCTTGGTCATGCGTGCGCCATCAGGCATCGCGGCGTTGCGCTTGTACTTGCCGGTGAGCAGGCCGTTGGCGAGCGGGAAGTAGGGGAGCAGGCTCAACCCCTTCGACTGCATCGCCGGGAACAGCTCTTTCTCGTGCTTGCGCACAAGCATGCTGTATTCGTCTTGAGCCGAAACGAAGCGGTTGAGGCCGTTCGCCCGCGCCGTCCAGTCGGCGTCGATCACTTGCCAGCCCGGCAGGTTAGAGCAGCCGATGTAGCGCACCTTGCCCGAGCGGACGAGGTCGTCGAGCGCGCGCAGCGTCTCCTCGATCGGGGTCAGCGGATCGGGTCGATGCAGCTGATAGAGGTCGAGGTAGTCGGTCTTGAGTCGCTTCAGGCTCGCCTCGACCGCCGTCATGATGTAGCGCCGCGACGCGCCCTGTAGCTTGCCGTCCTTGTCCATCGGCATGCAGAATTTCGACGCGAGCACGATGTCCTTGCGCCGTCCCCCGAGAATGCCGCCCATCGTCGTCTCGGAGCCGCCCATGTTGCCGTACATGTCGGCGGTATCGAACAGTGTTATGCCGACGTCGAAGGCCTTATGGATGACCGCCTTCGCCGCCGCATCGTCGATGCGGCCACCGAAGTTGTTGCAGCCCAACCCGACGACCGAGACGCGCAGGCCGGAGGGACCAAGATTGCGGAACTGCATGACGTGCCTCGCGTATGTCAGTAGGCCCGGGCGCCCAGAATGCCGCGCGGCCGGAAGGTGAGAACGAGCAGGATGGCGATGAAGCCGACGGCGGTGCGGTAGGCAGGACTGAGGAACAAGAGGCTCAACTCCTCACCGACGCCGATGACGAGCGCGCCGATGACGGCGCCAGGGATGCTGCCCATGCCGCCGACGACGGCCGCGGCGAAGATCGACAGGATGGTCTTGAACCCGACCAGCGGGTCAATGGTCGTGTCGAGCCCAATCAGCATGCCGCCGATGCCGGCAAGACCCATCGCGACGAAGGACACGAGCCTTGCGACCATGTCGGCGTCGATGCCCTTGATAGCAGCTAACATCGGATTGTCGGCAACGGCGCGCATCGCTTTGCCAGTCCGAGTCATGGCGAGGAAGGCAAACAGCATCCCCATCACGACGACGGCGATGATGAGATTTTCGACCTGCTGCGGACTGACGCGAAGGCCGTTGATGACCCAGTCGCGCCTGAGCGGCAGGTCGAAACCGCGCATCTGGTTGCCGAAGCCGAAGCGGACCAGGTTTTCGAGCGCGATGGTGAGCGCGATCGAGCCGATCGCCGTGGTGATGAAGCCCGCCGCACGAAGTGGCTTCAAGACGAACTCGTCGGAAAGCGCACCGACCAGTCCGGCAATCACGAACGCTGCGACCAGCGCCGGCACGATCGGCATGCCGAACGAAGTGTTGGCGACGTAGCCCGCGAACGCGCCGATCGTCATGTGCGAGGCGAGCGCGAAATTGGTGAAGCGCAGCACCGCGAAGAGCGCCGTGAGCCCGATCGCTGGAATGGCGAGGATCGTCCCCGCCATCAGGCCGTTCAAGATGAGCTGCGCTACTTCCATGAGGTCCGATCGCAAGTGTCCCTTCTCCCCGCATGCGGGGAGAAGGTTAGGATGAGGGGCGGCAAAAGGCTTGGAGCAAGCGGCTGCCCCTCACCCCGGCCATCGTCGCTGCGCTCGATGGCCTTCACCCTCTCCCCGTAAGGACGGGGAGAGGGAAAGACGTCAGACGAGTTTGAGGAACTCGAGCTTGCCCTTCGTCACTTTCATGTAGCGGAAGCGGCAGCCGAGGATGTCGCCGATGTCGGTGAAATCGCAGGGACCGGACGCGCCCTCGTAGTTGATCTCCTTGCCTTCAGCGAGGGCCTTCAAGCCTTCAACGGCACTGTAGACCTTGACGCCGCTGCCTTGGCTGATCTTGCGGACGTTCTCCCTGAGCGCCACGCCCGAAGTGTCCTTCGCCTTCGCCATCGTCAGCACCGTGAGGCTCGCCCAGTCGGTCGCCTGTGCCTCGTAGCCGTCGATTTCCTGCACGCCGAGACGCGTCGTCGCCTGCTTGTAGGCAGTGCTGTCGATATCCGCGGAGGGCTGCCCCGTCATCACGCCCTCGGAAACCTCCGGCGGCATGGTGTCGAGTGTCTTCTGCGGCACGGCATACGATTGGCAGAACTTCGGCAGGTTGATGTTTGCCTTATAGAGATCGCGCAGCAGCACGACGGTGTCGGGTGCGTAGCCGTTGAGATAAAGGAAATCCGGATTGCCCTTCATCGCCTGGTCGATTTCCGAGCGGTAGGTCGGCTTGTCCTTCTCGTAGATCACGTGTGCAACGACGCTGCCGCCCTTGCCCTTCATTGCGTTGTCGAGGTGCTCTTTCGTCGGCACCGCGAACGGCGCCTGGATGCCGATGACGGCGATTTTCTTCTGACCCATCGAAGCGACGAAATCGCCGTGGCTCATCGCCTGCAGCTTGCTGGTCGGCTGCGTGCGGACAAGGAAGCCCTGGTGCGGCAGCTGCGTGATCGAATCCGCACCCGAGACGGTCATCAGGAACGTCTTCGATTCCCAGCACACCGGCGCGACGGCGCTCGTCACGGCGGATGCCCATGTGCCGAGAATGACCGGCACCTTGTCGACTTCGATCAGCTTGCGCGCGGCGCGCACGGCGGCTTCAGGATTGGTCTGATCGTCCTCGACGACGGTCGTGATCTTGCGGCCGTTGATGCCGCCGGCCTTGTTCACTTCTTCGAACACGGCCTGCATCGCCTTCATCATGCGCGGACCGTCGTTGCCGCCGGCACCTGTCAGCGGCGTCAGGATGCCGACCTTGATCGGCTCGCCCTGCGCGTAGGCGCGGATCGGCAGCGCGGATGCTGCAACGCCGGCTGCGGTCGTCTTCAATACGGTTCTGCGGGTCAGCTTGGTCATTGCTACAACTCCTCTTTCGTTGGTCGTGCGTCAGTGCAGGGCGGGTTCGCCGCCGAGGAAAATGCGCCGTATCTCGGGGTCGGCGGCGAGCGCCTGGGCATCGCCCGTGCGCGAGTTCTTGCCGTCGACGAGAATGTAGGCGCGGTGTGAAATGGCGAGCGCTTCTGACGCGTTCTGTTCGACCATGCCGATCGCAAGGCCTTCCTTGTTGATGGCGATGATCGCGTCGAACAGCGACTCTGCTGCGACCGGCGAAAGACCGGCCGAGGGCTCGTCGAGCAGCAGGACGCGCGGTTCCACCATCAGCGCCATCGCCATCGCGAGCATCTGCCGTTCGCCGCCCGAAAGTGTGCGCGCGGCATGGCGGCGCTTCTTGCCGAGCACGGGGAAACGCTCGAACGCCTGCTCGATGCGCGGCGCGACGCCCTTGGGATCGACATAGCCGCCCATCTCGAGGTTTTCGCGCACCGTCATCGTCGGAAAGATATTGTGTTCCTGCGGCACGTAGGCGAGCCCGGCGCGCGCGATCTCGCGCGGCAACTCACCTGCGATCGGCTTGCCGTCGAGTGTGACGGTACCGCGCTTTGGCCTGAGCAATCCGGCGATGGTCTTGAGTAGCGTCGATTTGCCGGCGCCGTTAGGCCCGATGATGCACACGATCTCGTTCGGCTCGACCACGAAGTCGACGCCCTTGAGGATCTCGTCCGCCGCGCCGTATCCGGCGACGATTCCGTTCGCAGATAGCAAGCTCATCAGCCCGCTCTCCGCCAGCGACGGCCCATATAGGCCTCTTGTACCGTCGGGTTGTGCGCGACCTCGTCGAACGTGCCGCCGAAGAGATGGCGTCCCTCCGCCATGACGATCACGCGGTCGCAGAGACGGGCAACCATGTCCATGTGATGCTCGATCAAAAGAATGGTGATCCCTTCCGTCGCAAGCACCTTCAAATGCTCGCCGATTTCGCGCGCGAGCGTCGGATTGACACCCGCGACGGGTTCGTCGAGCAGAATGAGCTTCGGCTCGGTCATGAGCGCGCGGCCGATCTCGAGCAGCTTCTTCTGTCCGCCGGAAAGTGCGGAAGCCGGATTGGAGATGACGTGCATGAGATTGAGCCGGCGCGCAATGGCGAGCGCCCGCTCGCTCAATTCTTCCTCGCGTGCGCGCGATGCGGCCGTGTTGAGCAGAGCATGCCGGAGACCTTCACCCGGCTGGTGGCTGCCATAGAGCAGCAGATTGTCGAACACTGAAAGGCGCGGCAGGCCGCGTGCGATCTGGAAGGTCCGCACGAGCCCGAGCGAGGTGATCTTGTCGGGGCGAAGCTTGGTTATGTCGTGCCCGTCGAAGACGATCCGGCCGCCATCGGCGGGTATGACGCCCGTGATGCAGTTGAACATCGTCGTCTTGCCGGCGCCGTTCGGCCCGATCAGACCTGTGATGCCGCCCGCCTCGACGGAGAAGGTCGCCCCGTTGAGCGCGTGAATGCCATAGAAGCTGCGCGTAACGTCAGTGATGTCGAGAAGTGCCATTGCCGATCCGCGCTCGCCCCGTTCATTTGACAGTAGCGGCGGTTGCGACACCCTGGCAAGCCGTTGATCGGCCGTTCCATATGGCGCAATGCCCGCTTTGATTGCACAGCCAGACGGCCCGCGATCGATCGCCGATGCAACGTGACGGCCGAAGCAAGGGAACTTCGAAGACGGCTACGGCGTCTTAACGACGCGGCATCTGAGGGGTACTCGCGTCGATGCCGGTCCTCACGTTCAGGAGAGATCCGATGTCGTCGATCGCGTTTCGCAGCGGGCTTGCCGCGCTGGCAGCATCCGCACTTCTTTCCGCCGCCCTCGTGGCGACGGCTACGGCACAGGCACCAAGCCAAGTCACGTTCTTGGCGACCCAGGGCCCGACCGAGATCAACGTGGTCGACCTCGTCGGCGCGGTGGTCGTGTCGCCGTCGGGCGCACCGCTCGGCGACGTCAACTACCTCCTGGTCGAAGACAGCCGCATTAAGACGGTCGTGATTGGCATCGGTGGTATGCTCGGAATGGGCGAGAAGAACGTCGCCGTGGCCTATGCCGACCTCAAAGC
>JAPXTA010000188.1:0-7310 GCA_033812735.1 Hyphomicrobiaceae bacterium
CGTTCGCCGACGTCGGCAGTTTGGTGCGCGAAAGCAGATGCATCGAGGCGACGATCTCGGCCTCCCAGTGCGCATCTCCCTTCTCGATCGCGGCCGTCAGGCACTCGCGCTCGACCATCCGCCGCGTCGCCATCAGATCGCGCAATTCCTTGAGAGATGCGTGGCTGACCCGCGACCCCTTGTTCGCCTCGGCTTCGACGAGATTCTCCGACGTGAGCCGCATCAGTGCCTCGCGGATCGGCGTCAGGCCGAGCTGAAACCGATCCTGCAGATCGGCGGCACGCAGCCGCTCCCCGGGCATCAGATCGCCATGCAAGATCTCGTTGCGCAGCTTGCGATAGGCACGCTCGGCCTGCGAAAGGTCCGGGATATCGTTCATGCAGATCATCACAAAAGATGTTGACAGGTAGATTTTATAAAATCATCGTAGCCTCATATCAAGTCGAAACCTTAGGCAGGTGCTCTTATGTCGGATGTCGCTGCAAAGTGGTCGTTGGCAACGGTCGATGTCGCCGGTGCGCCGGTGGCTTGCATGGAGGCGGGCGGTCATCTTTACCGGCTAGAGCCATCGCTCGCCGCGGCAGGTCTTCCTGGAAAAGCGACGTTGATGTCGCTGTTCGACGACTGGTCGAAGGCAAGTGCCGCGCTCGATGCGGCCGCAGCCAAGCCCGATGCGGCGCACCGCGTGACGCCGGCGCGCCGTCTGGCGCCGCTGCTTTATCCGGGAAAGATCCTCTGTGCGGGCGCGAACTATTTCGACCATCTCGCCGAAATGGGCATGCCGGGCGCGAAGAAGGAAGACCAGCGCTTGTTCTTCTTCATGAAGCCGCCGCGCAATGCCGTCGTCGGCGAAGGCGCAACGGTGCACATGCCGATCGCGACCAAGGCTTTCGACTGGGAAATCGAGCTCGCCGCCGTCATCGGCAAGACCGCGCGTAACGTTTCCGTCGAAACCGCGCTATCCCATGTGGCCGGCTACACCGTGTCGGTCGATTTCTCCGCACGCGATCACAACCGCGCGCCGGAGACGTTCTACAAACTCGATTGGGTCGCCGGCAAAGCCAACGACACCTGCTGCCCGCTCGGACCGCGCATCGTCCCCGCGTCAGCTTTCAAGAACATTCAGGACATCGGGCTGAAACTCGCTGTGAACGGCGAGACGAAGCAGGACGGCCGCACGGCCGACATGATCTTCTCCATCGCCGAGCAGATCGCGATTGCGTCTCGCATCATGACACTCGATCCCGGCGACGTGCTGTTGACTGGCACGCCCGCAGGCGTCGGCGTCCCCAAGCAGACATTCCTCAAGGTCGGCGACAAGGTCGATGCCTCGATCGAGGGAATAGGAACGCTGTCTGTCTCTATCCAGCCGTCGCGCTGAACTCATACGCAGGTAAAGTTTTGTCAGTCACAAGGGAGGAAGTTATGAAACGACTGCTCGTAGGCGGGCTCGCGTCGCTGCTCGCTGCATCCGTTCTGGCGTTGCCGGCGAAGGCGCAGACCGAAATCCGCATCTCGACGGCTGCTCCGGCGAGTGCCCCGCTCACTACCGCTTTCAACAAGTTCAAGCAGAGCCTCGAGGCCAAATTTCCCGGCCAACTGAAGGTATCGGTCCATCCAGCGAGCGCGCTCTTCCGCCAGGGCACTGAGATTCCCGGCATGCAGCGCGGCAACCTGGAGATGGCAAGCCCTGTCGTCCCAGAGATCGAGGCGCAATTGCCGGAATGGGGCGCGCTTGGCGGCGCCTACGTGTTCCGCGACGCTGATCACATGCTGAAGGTTTTCAAAGGTGACATCGGCAAGGAGTTTGCAGCCGACGTCGCCGCCAAGATGGGCATTGTTCTGCTCGAGCCGCTTTATCTCGGAACGCGTACGGTGAACCTGCGCACCGATAAGCCGATCCGGCTGCCGGCCGACCTCGCGGGCGTCAAGATGCGCATGCCTCCAGGCCCAGGGTTCCAGGCGATCGCCAAAGCTCTCGGCGCGACGTCCGTGTCGATGCCGATCACCGAGGTTTATCTCGCTCTCAAGACCGGGGCCATCGACGCCCAGGACAATCCCACCAACATGACGCGCGACTGGAAATTCGAAGAAGTGACGTCGCAGATCATCATGACGCGTCACCTCGTTCAGCCGACGTTTATCGCCATTGCCAAGCCGTTCTTCGATAAACTGCCCGCCGATCAGCAAGCAGCGGTCCGGGCTGCCGCCAAGGAAGCCGCCGAGTTCCAGATCGCCGGTTCGCTCAAAGACGAAGTCGACGCGCTCGAAGGCTTCAAGAAGGGCGGCAAGATGAAAATCGTCGAACCCGACATCGCCGCCTTCCGCGCCGCCGTGCAGGCCGAATACAAAGCGACCGGCCTCATGGACAAGTGGAAGCCGGATCTCCTTGCCCGCATCGACGCGGTGAAGTGATCACGGACGAGGGGGACGCGGCGATGACAAGGCAATTTCTGGATACGTTCCGGCGTATCGCCGGTGTCATTGCCGCATACTCGATCGGTATCGTATTCGTGCTCTTCGTCACAGGCGTCGCGATGCGATATGTTTTCCATCGTCCCCAGTCATGGATCGACGAGACGGTCACGCTGCTGACCGTCTGGTCGACATTCTGGACGGCGGCGTTCGTCTTGAAATGGCCTGAACACATCGCCTTCGATATCGTCTACGCCCATGTATCGCCCCGTCTGCAGCGGATATTTCTTCTCGCAGGCCTTTGTGCCTTCTGCGCCCTGATGCTGGCGGCCATGCCGGGCATGATCGACTACACCCTCTTCCTTTGGCGCGAACGCACCGACTCGATGCAGCTCCGTCTGGACTGGGTCTACGCGATCTTCCCGCTCTTCTTCGTGGTGATCATCGTTCGCATGCTCTTCGCGATCCGCAAGCTCGCCTCGCGCGATTGGCGCCAAGAAACCGCTCATTGGTCAAGCGACCAGACCGGGGATCAGCCATGACAACGGGCCTGTGGACGCTCCTTGCCGTCGTCGCCGGCGGCGCAGTCCTGCGTTTACCGCTGGCGCTCGTGATGTTCGCGGCAGGCGCTTCGTATCTGTTCGTGACGAAGCAGGACATCGGCCTCCTCGTCGGCCAGGTCATGAACCAGATGACGGCGATGTACGTGCTCGTCGCCATCCCGATGTTCATCCTTGCAGCCAACATAATGAACGCAGCGTCGATCAGCGATCGCCTTTGGGCCGCTGCGAATGCGCTCGTCGGACGCTTTCGCGGCGGCATGGGCCACGTGACGGTTCTGGTCAGCATGATTTTCTCGAGCATGAGCGGCAGCGCCGTGACGGATGCGGCGGGCCCTGGCCTCGTCGCGACGCGCATGATGCGCGACATCGGCAAGTACCCGCCAGGCCTCGCCTGCGCCATCACGGCAGCGGCGGCAACCATTGCGCCTGTCATCCCGCCGTCGATCCCGCTCGTGATCTATGCCCTCTTCTCCGGCGCAAGTATCGGGGCGCTGTTTCTCGCCGGCATCGTGCCGGGGATACTGATGGGCGCCGCGCTGATGTTGGCGATCCGCGTAGTTGCTGCGCGCCGCGATCTCCCGGTCGGCGAGGTCGTGCCGATGCGGGAGATGCCGCGCGTTTTCTCCCGCGCTGCGTTGTCGCTCACGCTTCCGGTCGTCCTGCTCGGCGGAATCTGGACTGGCGTTTTTACGCCGACCGAGTCCGCGGCGGTTGCCGCCTTTTGGGCGTTGATCCTCGGAACGGTCGTCTACCGGCGGATCACACCCGCAACCGTCCATGCGGTCCTGAACGAATCCACGCGTCAGTCAGCAACGACGATGTTGTTGATCGCGAGCGCCTTCATTCTGAATTACGCCATCGCCAACGAACGCCTCGCCGAAAGCCTCGTCGCCTGGATCACGGCGATGCAGCTCTCGCCCATGCAGTTCATGTTTGCCGTGAACCTGTTCTTTCTTGTCCTAGGCTGCTTCCTTGACGGCTCGGTGATGATGCTGGTGTTCGTGCCGCTGCTCATCCCGAGCGCCAAGGCACTCGGCATCGATCTCACGTACTTCGGCATCATCGTCACACTGAACTTCATGATCGGGCTGATCACGCCGCCATACGGCTTGCTGCTATTCGTGATGTCGTCGCTGACGCGCGTGCCGCTGATTTCGATCATTCGCGAAGTCTGGCCCTTCGTCCTCGTATTGGCTGCGCTTCTTGCAATCCTGACATACGTCCCCGCGATCACGCTCTTCCTCCCGCGAATGTTCGGGTATCAATAGAGCGAGCCGGCAGCGAAACCGGCCGTTCGAGGGGACACGACCATGCCGAGCCCGACCCATCTGCCGCTCCGCCCCGCTCAGACCCGCCCGCGGCGCAGCTTCACGTCGCGCCCAAATCTGGCGGCAGCAGAGACCATCGAAGACCTGCGCGAAATTGCGCTCCGCAATCTGCCGCGCTTCAGCGCCGAATACCTCGAAGGCGGCGCGGAGGAAGAGCGCACGCTCGCGCTCAATCGCTCGGCCTTCGACGACTACACGTTTGCGCCGCGCGTTCTGCGCGACATCTCCAAGCGCGACGTGTCACGCGCCATCTTCGCTCGCCCCTCGGCGTTACCGTTCGCGATCGCCCCGACCGGCTTCAACGGCCTGCTCTGGCCCGAAGGCGATACGGTGCTCGCCCGCGCCGCCGCCAAGGCCGGCATCCCCTACGGCCAGAGTACGGTGTCGAACACGTCGCTTGCCGACATCGGCCGTATCCCCAACATCCGCCACTGGTTCCAGCTCTATCTCTACGGCGGCGACGCGGTCTGGGAAAAGCTGATCGCGGATGCTGATGCTGCCGGCTGTGAAGCGCTGCTCGTGACGGTCGACACCCCGATCCTCGGCAACCGCGAATGGGATCGCCGCAACTTCATCCCTGGCCCCAAGCGCGACTTGTCGCTGCTCTCCAAGGCCGGCCTGCTATGTCATCCCACTTGGCTCTGGAACGTTCTGATGAAGAACGGCTGGCCGCGCTTCTATAATCTCGAGCAGTTCATTCCCGCCGGACAGCCGCGCGACCTGTTTGCGATCGGCGCTTGGGCAAACGCGAACGCGCGTGCCGATCTCAACTGGGAGCACATCGCCCGCATTCGCAAGATCTGGCCGAAGAAGTTGCTCATCAAGGGCGTGCAGCATGTCGAAGACGTCCGCCTTGCGGTCGATGCGGGCCTCGATGGCGTAGTGCTCTCCAATCACGGCGGCCGCCAGATCGATCGCGGTGTGGCATCGATCCAGCTGGTGCGTGCGTCGCGCGCCGTGGCAGGGCCGAAGTTCACGATCCTCGCGGACTCGGGCTTCCGCCGCGGAAGCGAAATCGTGCAGGCCCTGGCGCTTGGCGCCGATGCCGTGCTGTGCGGCCGAGCCATGCTCTACGGCCTCGCGGCCGGCGGCGAGGCAGGTGTTACGCGCGCCATCGAAATACTGCGCGCTGAAATCGATCGCACGCTCGGCCTCCTCGGCGTCACATCGATCGGACAACTCTCGCCAGATATTTTTCTGCAGCCATCGCCAGTGCAGCGTGTCGGAGGGCCGGGCGCATGACCGACAAGCCGATTGCCGCCGTCACGGGAGCAGCCCAAGGCATCGGACTCGCGATTGCTAAGCGTCTCGCAGGTGACGGCTTCCATGTCCTCGCGATGGATCGCAATGCAGGGCAGCTTGAAGCGGCGGTCGCGTGGTGGCAGTCGGCACGCCCAAGTACGTCGCTAAAGTGACAGAGAACTACACGGGGCAGTTCCTGAAGACGCTGCTCGTCAGGCGGGCTAAGGGGATGGCTTGAGGTGCGGGGAAGGGTGGCAGCGGCGCTGACGGGGGCGGGTGTAAGCGGAAGGCGGCGGAGTAGATAGTTGTATAGTGGATAAACGTCGAGTTCCATGCCACGGGACGCAATCATCAGTGCGATGATAACCAGGACTTTCTGCTTCCCAGACAACCGGCAGCAATATGACGAAACCGAAGAATCCCTCCGATGCCAACTCGGTAAAAGGCGAGCTGTTGCGAGAGGTTGCTAAGCCTGCCGCAAAGGAGCTTGGGAAGGCAGCCAAAGAAGCAGGTCAAATAGGCGGTGAACTCGTAGTACTAGGTGCGCGAACTGCTCGCGTTTTATTGGCGCCAATCCGTGGGTTTGTTTGGGGGGTGGAACGAATAGAGGATTGGCTTGCAACCGAAGTAGAAGCGCGCCTCTCCAAGGTTCCAGAGCAGAAGCGTCAGCCGCCCGATCTGCATGTCGCAGTTCCCGCGATACAAGCGCTGACATATATGGGGGATAAAAGTGAGCTAAGTAGTCTATTTGCCAACCTTCTAGTTACCTCGATGAGCATCGACACCGCGTCTTCGGCGCATCCATCGTTTGTCGAAATCATCAAGCAGCTGTCTCCGGACGAAGCCAAGCTGTTCAAGCTTATTTGCGAACGTGGCATCTGGCCCTTCGTGGAAGTGCGCATTGAGGGGCTCACTGAAGACAATGATGGTCGCTTCTCTTTGATAGGACATCGCTTTCCAGACGTGAAAGCGATTGACCTCGCCCAACCCAAGAATTTGCTTGCCTACCTGAACAACTTGGTACGCCTTGGTCTAGTGGAAAGCCCAGTTGATCGTTGGTTAGCAGACAAGGATCACTACGCAGAACTCGAGGCTGGGGATGTCGATTTAGGTCCCTATAAGCGGCTCAATTCTAATGCTCGCTCCTCGTTCGGAAGGCGAGGAGTGTGGATTACTGAATTCGGGAAGATGTTTCGGGCGGCTTGCATCAATTGAGCCCGGGAACAGCCGTGGGTCCCGGCCTTCGCCGTGGTGACGGATGAGAGAGCTGAGCGGGCGGCCGCCCCTCACCGCCGGACGTCTCCCCGGATCAAGTCCGGGGAGGATAGTCCGTCTGCCTCTCCCCGCAGGCGGGGAGAGGGAAATGCTGCCTCCCATCGGTTCCCCGGAAACGCGAGCATCGCGAGTGTTGTCCGGGGTCTTGACCCGTGAAGATCCTGGATAGCCGTCGATGTAATGTGCAGCCACCGGACCAATCTGCATCGCCTGCCTCGGCTGCCAAATCCACCATCGTCATCCCGGCGAAGGCCGGGACCTACGACAGCGTGCAACAACATGAACGGATGATCGCGGCACCGCCTTCGGAGTACCGCAAAATGCGTGGCGCGGACACTTGTCCTGGGTCCCGGCCTGCGCCGGGATGACGGATGAGGGGTTTGAGCGAATGTGACCTGAGCCGTTAAGCAAAAACACTGGGTACTTGCCCAGTAGCGCGGTTGCGCAAGTTGTGAGACGGTTTGCGCATCCAGGGCCGTCCTTCGAG
>JAPXTA010000189.1:0-7242 GCA_033812735.1 Hyphomicrobiaceae bacterium
TTCTACAACGCCGGCCTCAAGGGCCGCTTCATGGAGACGAAGATCGAAGACGATCACGTTCTCACGAATGCGACCTATCCCGTGCTGAAGCTCGTCAACGGTGAAATCCGCACCGTCGAAGAACCAGCCCTCGCAGCGATCAACATGCGGCTGCGCGACGACTACTCGAAGGATTGCCAGGGCGGCGTCTCGCGCTGGAACAAGATCATCGAGAAGGCAGGCATCAAGTTCCAGCTTTCGCTGCCCTCCGTTGCGTTCCATCGCCACATCGGCGAATTCCGCAACGTCAAGGTTTCGCCCGACGGCAAGCTCTTGACCGACGAGCAGTGGATCAAGAACCAGGACGCCTGGCTGCCCTCGAAGGACGACGGCGCGTTCATCCAGTCGCTGATGAAGCCGCAGTGGGAACGTGGCCAGTTCGCATCGTGGATCGCCGCACCGAAGATCGGCATCGATAACAAGGCCGGCGACTTCGAATACGTGAAGATCCATCGGGCTTGATCGACGCCACCCCACCCCTAACCCCTCCCCATCGAGGGGAGGGGGATCAAGCGGAGCGAGGTCGAAAGCGTGACGTCACACTGATCGGCGCACGGACCCGGCTTCGGCTAGCGTCGATCGACACCCACTGACCAACTCCCCTCCCCCTTGTGGGGAGGGGTCGGGGGTGGGGGCAACCCATAGGAACCAAATCCTTCGTCGCGGCCTTCCTCGTTGAACGCTCGAACACGAAAGGAAGGTTCCCATGCAGAATGAAGCCAAACGACGGCCAACCAAAATCCCAGCCGGACAAGCGCGGCAGGGCATTACGGGGCACAACGTGCGTTACGTTCTGGCCATCGGATTGGCCGGCGCGATTGCCGCGATGGTGCTGGTATTCCTGGCCTTGCGCGTCTGACGGCTTCGGCCCGAAGCAGTGATATTGGAGCGGTCGCAACCATGCGGCCGCTCTGCTGGTGAAGCGGGAATTGCAGTCATTCAAATGAGCTCGACCGAGAGGGGCGCATGATCAGGAGTGACGCGGTGCACCCCGTTCGGTCTGTCTCAAGGCGTGCGGCCTTCGCCGTACACTTTGACCAGCCCGCGCGGCGCCCCGCCCGGCTGCAAGCGATAGCGCATCTCGATTTGACGCAGATAACTCCGCTCCCCGCGAAGATCGACGGCCAGGGCCGATCCTGCCCGCAGGCCGCGCCCGACACCGATCGTCTCGGCATAGCCATTGATGTAGACGATGCGAATGTCCTCAAGCATCACATGACCGTCGGACACCACGAAATGCAGCCCGCTGAAACTGCGCGTCTTGTACCAGCCTTCGTCGCGGGTGAGCCGGATGACGTCGCGGTCGCCGCGAAAGCTCACGGTCTTGCCGCCGAGCAATTGCCAGTTTGCGGGCACACCCTCCTCGACCGACGTCAATCCGACACGGCTATTGAGCCCGAAAACCCGCATGCGCGGCTTGAGCCACGTATCGAAAATGCTGGACGTCCCTTCGGCCTTGTACGTCAGCTCGACCTGGGCGATGTAGCTCCGGCGCCCGGGCAATTCGAGAATGACGCTTGCGCCAGGCCGCACCGAGCGGTCCAACGGCAGCACTTCCTCGAAACCGTTGATGTAACGCACGCGCAGACTGAGGACTTTCACTTCGCCACGGTCGGCCGTCAGCCGCAGCCTATCGTAACTGCGGTTGCGATAAAACGAGTCGGGCTGGCCGACCGAGATCACGTCGCGGTCGACGTTGAAGCCGACGCGGGTTTCGCCGAGCAACTCCCAAACCGGCGTCGGCGCAGGCCGGCCTTGCGCGATCGCTCCCGCGCAAGAAATCCACGCCACGGCGGCGAACGCCAGCATCAACCTGAAACCGCGCCTCATGGAACCCTCTCCCCTTGCCGCGTGCGCTCCAGCGGGACGTTTCGCGCCGGAGCTTTGCCACAAGGTAACTTTCTGCACGTTTTTGCCAGTTCGGACAATTCCTGGCATCAAGAGCAGGAAACGTCCGCCCAACGTCTCTAGCTCGCGATCACCGCCGATGGCCGCGCCATGTACCCCACACGACCGCAATAACACGCCCCAACGCACTTCTCACACTTCGCCTCCGGTATCGACACAATGACCACCACACTCGCTGAGCATCGCGCTAGCCTGAAGAAGCAGCACGTCATCGACCCCGAGGTTTGCATCCGCTGCAACACCTGCGAGGCGACGTGCCCGGTCGGCGCGGTGACGCACAACGATGTCAACTACGTCGTCGATCCCGAGAAGTGCAACTACTGCATGGACTGCATCGCCCCCTGCCCCACCGGCTCGATCGACAATTGGCGCATGGTCGCGGCCGAGAAAGCCTACACGATCGAAGAGCAGTTGGATTGGACCGAATTGCCGAAGCAGGAAGACTTGGGCGGCGAGGCGGCGGAAGCCGCGCAGGCGATCGAAGACGAAGTCGAGAAGCTGCTCGCGAGCGCGCACGCAGGAACCGGCGGCAAGGCGATGGCCCCGGCGTCGGCCGCCAAACCGAGCGTCAACCTCTACCGCCGCGACAAGCCGGCCATTGCGACCGTACAAGGCAACTTCCGCATCACCGCCGCCGATACCGAGAGCGACATCCGCCACATCGTGCTGTCGTTCGGCTCGACCGTGTTTCCCGTGCTCGAAGGCCAATCGATCGGCATCGTCCCGCCGGGAACGCGCGCCGATGGCAGGAAACACGACATCCGCCTCTACTCGATCGCCTCGGAACGCGACGGCGAAAAGCGCGGCGCCAACAACGTGTCTCTCACCATAAAGCGCGTCCCGGGCGGCGTCGGTTCGAACTACATGTGCGACTTGAAAGTCGGCGACAAGGTCGAGGTGACCGGCCCGTTCGGCTCGACGTTCCTGATGCCGAACGACGCCAACGCCAACGTCGTGATGATCTGTACCGGCACGGGCTCGGCACCCTTCCGCGCCATGACCGAACGCCGCCGCCGCGCCATGCAGAACGCGCCGGGCCGCGCCATCATGTTCTTCGGCGCACGAACACCACAGGAATTGCCCTACTTCGGCCCGCTCCAGAAAGTGCCGGCGAGCTTGCTCGAGAAGCATCTGGTGTTCTCCCGCATCTCCGGTGCCGGCAAGGAGTACGTGCAAGACCGCATTCGCACCGAAGCGGCGGCGATGGTGGAACTCCTGAAGAGCGAGAAGACGCACATCTTCATCTGCGGCTTGAAGGGCATGGAAAACGGCGTCGATGAGGCGCTTGCCGACATTTGCCGCGGGAACGGCATGGACTGGTCTAAACTGAAGCCCGAGATGCGCGGCAATGGGCGCTATCACGTCGAGACATATTGAGAGATAAGGTGCGGCAACGTCTGCTCTTCCTCACGGCCACCCCATGACCGCACCTGAACACGTCTGCATCGTCGGCTGCGGCTTCACCGGCACCAGCGCACTTTTCCAATTGGTCGATCGCTACCCGGCGAAGAAAATCACCATCGTCGAGAAGGGCGAACGCTTCGGTCCGGGACTTCCCTACGATCCCGCCGAATGCCCCGACTACCTCGTCAACAACACCACCGACACGATGTGCCTCGTGCCGTCGAACCGCCGCGCCTTCGTCGAATGGGCAAAGCTCCAACCCGCGCTTGGACCGGACCTCAACGAAACCGGCCACTTGTCGCGCACGGTCTACGGCGCCTTCCTCGAAGACGTCTTCAAGTCGGCATGCACGGCGGCGGCGATCAAGGGCATCAAGGTCGAGCGCGTGAATGCCGACGTGACGGCGATGCGCGAGGACGCGGCTGGCAAGGTGCATATCGATTGGTCAGGTGGCAGCACAACCGCGGATATGGCGATCCTCGCGACCGGGCGCAGCCCCTATGTCGAGCGCTTTCCAGTACCTCCAGCTGGCGCCAAAGCGGTCTACATCTCGAACCACATCCGCAATGACGAATTGGAGCGCATCCCCCTCGACGCGACTGTGCATGTGCTCGGCACGTCGCTCAGCGCCTACGACATCGTCAATCGCCTGTTCTCGGCGCGCACCGGATGCCGTTTCGATACCGCGAGCGACGGCTCCATGACGTTCATACCGGGACCGAACCGGCGCAAGATCGTCCTCGCCTCGCGCACTGGTCGCTTGAAGAAGCATCGCTCGCTCGCGCCGCAGCCCCTGACCTTGAAACATCTGACGCTCGACAATCTGCGCCAGGCCGCGGGCGCGCACGGCCTATCGCTCGACCAACTGCGCCAACTCGTCGATGCGGAAGCAGCGTCGCACGGTGCCTCGATTGATTGGAGCAGCATTGCGGCCCCCTATCGGGGCTGCACGAGCCGGAATGACGTCAACGCCCGCGCGGGCGAAATCCTCGCCGCAGACTTGCGCAATTCCAAAGCCGGCGGCAATGCCAACTTCATCGTCGATCTGCTCAGTGCGGCACAGCCGGTGATCTGGCAGGCGTTCGGCGAACGCTTGCTCACGCCTGAAGCCGAGAAGACATATCGCGAGCACTACGAACGGACGACCCTATGCTACGCCGCGCCGAGCGCACTGCCGACAGGAGAACGGTTGCTCGCGCTTCACAACGCGGGACGCGTCGAAGTCGTCAAAGGCGTGCGCAACGTGTCGCTGGCGGACGATGCGGCTCACTACGAAGTCGCCCATGACTTTGGGACAGAGCGCGCCCAGATCTTGATCAACACGACGGGCGCCGTGAACCGGCACGTGACGAGCGCGGGACAGAGCGCGCTGGTCAAATCGCTCGTCGCAAATGGATTGATGCAGCCCTATCTGCGCGGCGGCGAAGTCAGCGAGGGTGCCGCCGTCGACATGGCGAGCTATCGGCTGACCGGCGCGAAACATATCTACCTCGCCAACATGCTGCTCTGGGGTCCGGGTTTCTTCACGAGCTCCGCATACCTCATGGCAATGGTGGCGGATCGCATTTTGCAGTCGGCCTTCGACCGGCGGTAAAAGCAAAGGGCCGCAACGGATGTTGCGGCCCCTCTCTCAGATTGTCTCTACGCTTAGGCCGCACGCGCGACCGGAACCTCAGGCGATGCCACAATGTCATTCACAAGCAGCTTGCGGTTCAACTTGAAGAACAGCCAGATGGTCGCGGCCTGCAGAACCACCAGCGGCACATGAAGGGCCAAGTGCGTGGGCGAATAGAGGTCGAGCGCCCCGAGTTTGACGATGCCTGCATTGATCAGGAAGAAGCCCGACACCGTGAGCGCAACGCCAGGGCAAACGAGTGCGTAGGCACCGGTCGAGCGCTCCGGACCGCTGACCCAGCGCTCGAAGTAGCGGACTCGGCGCATCACAGCCCAGCCGAGAAGTGCGAAAAGCAGTTGGATAGCAACGATGATCACGAACAGCGCGAACACCTCGGTCGCGTGAACCGTACCGCCAAAATTATGGGCGAGCGCCATCTTCAAGCGATGCACGCCGATGCCGATGACGGTAAGCAGCGGGATGAGGATCCAAAGCGTAGGCGTGGTTTCCGCAGCAGCCCCGTGCTCCATCATCGCGCGGAAGCCTAAGACCAGCATGATCAAGCCGAGTACGACCGACGATGTCAGGAAAAATGCGCCGCCGAGATAACCGGCAATGACCGTTGCAGGCACATGGCTCATGGCTGCGGCGGCCGTGAAGCCGACACCGATCATCGCCAGTGCGAAGACGGCGAGCATCTGCCCGAGGCTGTTGTTCTTCGCACAGTTGAACCCACCGTCACCGAGAACGCGCCCGAAGAAGGCAAGCAGGACCTGAAGGGCACGGACACCGACGGCACCGAAGGCAAGGATCGCGACAGGAAATAAGTACTCGCGGAGGTCCCACAGCCCGGGGACGAACACAGCACCCGCTATGAACCCGGCATTGACGGCCATAGCAAGCGCAAGTGGCTCAGCAAGAAGCTGAGTTTCCGCGTTGGTGTTCCGGAACGCCGCATACGCTGGCGTCTTCCGCCATGCCGCGGCGTGCCGCAGGTTCCACATCATTAGTCGCACGTGCAGCGCTACGAACACCGCAATGCCGGTAACGGAGACTGCGATCAGTGCCTGCTGATATATACTCCCAGACTGCCACGCGGCAGTCAGCGACGAAAACGAGGGGATCGGTGCGCCGTCATGTGGCGTCAACCACATCAGGTACATGAAGAACGAGACGGCCAGACCGCCCGCTCCGACGGCGCTGAGGTAATACAACGGATTGTAGCGTCCTTGCATGTTGACGGGATAAGCCATCGGGAACCTCATTAGTTGCGTATATGCGCAATAAATAGGATGACTTCTTCCCGGTCGGTGACAAAGTCACAAATGGACTTCCCGTCCCTGTCGAAACAGCGATCGTTTACCGTTTCGACGCGAACCATTGGCGCACCACAACTTTTGGATGCATATTGCTCTCGCCTCCAGCCGGGCCGGGATGTCTACGTAGCGTCCAGACAGGGTTGGGGCGCTGCGGGCGCGGGCCGGAGATGGTCCCTTGAGCAATCGGGATGTCGGTCCCCGCCGGAGTATGTCGTTGGTGAGACGCCCCACTAGGGGTGCCTTTGCGCCCTGAGCCGGAGTACCGGCCCGAGCTTCGACGAGCGCCAACCGCAGCCGGCGGATCGAAATCGAGCCGCACTCCCCTCCCTTATCCGCGGCTCGTAAAGTAGATCCGCCGCCCGGCATTTTTTGTTTGCGACCTGGCTCGCGTCGCGTGAAGACGCGCCGGATCGCAAGTCGCGTTAACCTAGATCTGCTGTCCTAGATCCCCCTGCAGGGAGCCGGCCGGTTGGCGCGTGCGATCCGACGAGCAAAGCGAGACGCAGCACGCGCCAGGAAATCGAGGCGCGTTAACCTAGATTTGCTGATCGAGACTCGGTTTCCTCAAGCCGGCCGCCACGCACGCTCAAACACGCAAAGACCACCCAAAATCGTCATGGCCGCGTAGGCGGCCACCCAAGCAAACCTCGATGGACTGCGCGTTCAGCCAGACCCAATGCTTTTGCTACCTCGCGATCTTCGGGCGTGTGCCAGCGGAACATTGCTTGGGTGGCCGCCTACGCGGCCATGACGGAATGAATGGTCCACTCCCACCAGAAAGCGCAGCCGAGAACGGCGAGGTCCCGGCATAATCGATTGCCGCGCCTGCGGCCCGCTCCTAGTCTGGCGCAAAATCAAAAACGGCCGCTGGGGAGCGAAATGACATTTGCCGACGAGATCCATCCGTTCGCGGGACGTGATGTCCCCTGGCTGCTCGCCTATCAGGCGGTGCAACGG
>JAPXTA010000190.1:0-7223 GCA_033812735.1 Hyphomicrobiaceae bacterium
GTCGGCCGTCATGCCGTCGGTCGAGGTGACGGCGCGGAGCGCGCAGACGTGGTCGTAGGTGCGACCGTCACCCATCACGCCGACCGAGCGCACCGGCAGCAGAACCGCGAAGGCCTGCCAGATCGTATCGTAGAGACCGGCCTTGCGGATGACGTCAAGATAAACGGCGTCGGCCTTGCGGAGAATGTCGAGTTTCTCGGGCGTGATCTCGCCGGGAATACGGATGGCGAGGCCAGGACCAGGGAACGGGTGGCGCCCGACGAACGCGTCGGGCAAACCGAGTTCACGGCCGAGTGCGCGCACTTCGTCCTTGAACAGCTCCCGCAGCGGCTCGACGAGCTTCAAGTTCATCTTCTCGGGCAGGCCGCCGACGTTGTGGTGCGACTTGATCGTGACGGATGGCCCACCGCTGAACGAGACGCTTTCGATGACGTCGGGATAGAGCGTGCCCTGGGCAAGGAACGCCGCGCCGCCGATCTTCTTCGCTTCAGCCTCGAACGTCTCGATGAACAGCCGTCCGATGGTCTTGCGCTTCGCCTCGGGGTCGGTAACACCAGCCAGCGCGCCGACGAACGTCTCGCGCGCATCCACATGGACGAGCGGAATGTTGTAGTGATTGCGGAACAGGTTCACGACTTCGTCGGCCTCATTGAGCCGCATCAGGCCATGGTCCACGAAGATGCAGGTGAGCTGGTCGCCGATCGCCTCGTGGATCAGTACCGCCGCGACGGTCGAATCGACGCCGCCTGAAAGGCCGCAGATCACCTTACCCTTGCCGACCTGTTCGCGAATGCGCTGGATCTCGGCCGAACGGAAATGCTTCATCGTCCAGTCGGACTTCATGCCCGCGATTTTGTGCACGAAGTTGGCGAGCAGGTGCTTGCCATCCGGTGTGTGCACCACTTCGGGATGGAACATCGTTGTGTAGATGCGGCGGGCTTCGTCGGTGGCGATGGCGAATGGCGCGTTCTCACTGACCGCCTTCACCGTGAAACCGTCGGGCAGCCGCGTCACACGGTCGCCGTGGCTCATCCAGACGGGATAGCGCTTGCCCTGTTCCCAGACGCCTTCGAATAGCGCGCTCTGTTCCTTGACCTCGATTTCGGCGCGGCCGAACTCGGCGGCGTGTCCGCCCTCGACGGTGCCGCCAAGTTGAACCGCCGTGGTCTGCTGGCCATAGCAGATCGACAGGATCGGCAGCTTGCGCTCGAACACCCAGGCGGGCGCCCGCGGGCTGCCGGCCGCCGTGACGCTCGCAGGGCCACCCGAGAGGACGATGGCGCGGATATCCTTGCGCCCCTCGGCCTTACCGGCACTCTGGTACGGGACGATCTCGGAATGGACGCCCAATTCCCGGATGCGCCGGGCGATCAGCTGGGTCACCTGGCTGCCGAAGTCGATGATCAGGACCGTGTCGGCGTGGGTCTCGGTCATGGCATGGCCTCCTTGGGACGGCGCCTTCAGGCCCCCGCCCGTTTCCATGCGTGCCGTTACGACAGACGCGCGTGCGGCGCAACAGCGCGGCGCTGCATATCCCAGCAATGCCTTGGCCTGGCGATCGCAGCGGTGGTAAGAAACACCCCAGTCTGCGTTTAGGAGTGCGTGATGTCGCGGCGGAGCATGGTCGGAGCGGGGCTCGTCGTCCTCGGTGCTGGTGTCTATCTGACGGGGCCAACCGATCGCGGCGGCGACATCCAGCCGCCGTCATCGCCGTCCCTGGCCGTGGCAACCTCGACCGCCAGCCCCCCGCCGTCCTCCAACCTACCCCCGGTCACCACGCCGGGCACGGCACCGGCAACAGCAACGGCATCAGTTGCAGCGGCTATGGCAACTCCCCCCAAGGTGAGCCCGTCTCCCCTCGCAACTGCCCCCCAAACGCAGACAGTAGCGCCTGCCCTAGCGGCAGCGACCGAGGCAAAGCCTGAGGCCAAGACTGATGCCAAGACCGTGGCTGCAACGGCGCCAGGCAATACGACGCCGGCGAACACCACGCCGCGGATGATCAACGGACCAGCCCTCAACGGGCCGGGCGCCGCAACGCCCAAGTCCGCCACCCGGCCGCTTCCCTCAGAAGGCCCGCGCAATGGCGACGTACCGCCGCCAGCCGCAACCGGAAAGTCCGGCCCGGCACCGGTGGTGATAACGCCGGTCGCACCGGCACCGGCACCGCCGCGCGTGATCGAAGGTCAAAAGGCGACGCCGAAGGGTGAGATCGCGAGCGCACCGAATGCGCCGCGCGGCGCGGCGCAAACCCCGAAACGGATGTCGCCGAAAGTCGATAGAACCGGCGTCATTGTTTCAGCGGAAGCGCAACCCGCGCCGCGCGCGAACCCACCGCCGCGCGTTCAATGGTGAGCATGCGCCGCTAGGCAATAGGCAATAGCCAATAGGCAATCGACGTCGATTGCATTACTCACAGCCGCTGTCATCCCATCTGCAACGGGCTCCCCTATGTCCGACACCTTCGACCTGATCATCCGCGGCGGCTCAGTCGTCAATCATGACGGTGAGGGTATCAGGGACATCGGCATACGCGCCGGGAAAATCGCCGCCCTCGGCCAACTCGCCAGTGCCAAAGCGGCCAGCGTCATCGAAGCCAAAGGACTGCACATTCTACCGGGCGTCATCGACACGCAGGTGCATTTTCGCGAGCCTGGCCTGGAACAGAAGGAAGACCTGGAGACAGGATCTCGCGCAGCGGTCGCGGGCGGCGTGACGGCCGTCTTCGAAATGCCGAACACCAAACCGTTGACGACCACGGCCGAAACCCTCGCCGACAAAGTACGCCGCGCAAAGCACCGCATGTTCTGCGATTTCGCGTTCTATGTCGGCGGCACGCGCGAGACCGTCGACGACATTCCGGCGCTCGAGAAGCTGAAGTCGTCGGCAGGGATCAAGGTGTTCATGGGCGCCAGCACAGGCGACCTCCTCGTCGAGGATGCGGCCTCGCTCGAACGCATCATCGCCAAGATATCGCGCCGCGCGGCGTTCCATGCCGAGGACGAGGCGCGGCTGCGCGAACGCGCGGGCTTGCGCAAGCACGGCGATCCCAAGACGCATCCGATCTGGCGCGACGAGACAGCGGCCATGCTGGCGACACAGCGGCTCGTCGGTCTCGCCGAGAAGTACAAGAAGCGCGTGCACGTCCTCCATCTTTCGACGGCGGAAGAAGCCGTCTGGCTGCGCGATCACAAGGCGTACGCCTCGATCGAGGTCACGCCGCATCACCTGACCATGGCAGCGCCGGAGTGCTATGAGCGGCTCGGCACCTACGCGCAGATGAACCCGCCGGTGCGCGACGAACGCCATCGGGCGGCACTGTGGGCGGCCGTTGCGGAAGGCACCATCGATATTCTCGGCTCAGACCACGCGCCGCACACGCGCGAGGAAAAGGATCATCCCTATCCGGAAAGCCATTCCGGGATGACCGGTGTGCAGACGCTCGTCCCCATCATGCTCGATCACGTCAACGCCGGACGGCTATCGCTCGCCCGCTTCGTCGATATGACGAGCGCCGGACCACAGCGCCTGTTCGGCCTCGAAGGCAAAGGGCGGATCGCGGTCGGCTATGACGCCGATCTCACCGTCGTCGACATGAAGCGGCGCGAGACCATCACGCACAAATGGATCCAATCGCGCGCAGCCTGGACGCCCTACGATGGCAAGACGGTGCAGGGTTGGCCAATCGGAACGTTTGTGCGCGGCAACAAGGTCATGTGGGACGGTGCGATCCTCGGCAAGGCGCCGGGCGAGGCTGTCAGGTTCTTCGAGGGCGCCTGAGGGCTATCACGGTTCGCCGGTATCGACTGGGAGCACGCGCCGGATGACCACTTCAGTCTGCGCGCGGATCCTCGCCAAGATCAAACGGTCGAGGCGAATTGGAACCGTCGTCTCAGGATGCGCCGAGCGTCCCTTTGCATCGCCAGCAACGGCAGCGCTGGAATTCGGGCTATCAGGCAAACCGGAGATTTACAGGGAGATCGCCGCGGACGAAGCAATCGCCGTGCTCGCGGCCGTATTGCAGCGGGACATGGCCTACGATCAGCAGATCATGTCGGCTGCACGGGCATGCGCTCTCGCAAGGGAGTTCACAGGCTGCTTTCCGGCCGGGGCAACCCGTTACTTTACCAACGGCACAGTCGGAAGCAAACAGACCCCGCGATCGTGGTCCCCGGCGACCGACGCGACCTTCGATACAGGGGTGATCGCTTTGTCCAACAGCCTTTCGGCCTGCCTCTGGTTCAAGGACGAGGATTGAGAGCCACGCAGTCGACGAGACGCAGCCCCATCGAGAGCGCCGCGTTCGAGGCCGCTCAGGCCTTAACCGCGAGGCCAGCCCCAAGCAGCCCCATCGAGAACAACAGCCAGTCGTTCAAGATGTGCGCGCCGGTGGGGACCCAGATGTTCTTCGTCATGATCCACGGCAGCGTCAACATCATCCGCGCCGAACCGATGATGACGACACACTGGATCAGGTTCCAGTCATAGGTCGGCAAGTGGATCAAGCCAAAGATGACGGACGAGATCAGCCACGCACCGATGATCGCGCCCTTGCGCGACATGGCGAAGCCCTTCGTGAGTAGCTGCAAAAGAGCAAGGAACGGCAGCAGCGTGATGACTTCCTCGCCGAACAGCTGCGGGATCGTCTTGGCGAAGAAGAGGATGCGCCCTGCCGTGTCGAGACCGCTCAACTGCGCCGTGGCGGCATTCTGCGTGACCGACGTCAGGGCGACGACCAGCGCGCCGACGCTCATACTCACGACGATATTGAGCAAGGCAAAGCCGACCATCAGCTTTACTTCGCGCCCGCCCACTCTCCCGAATATGGACGTCCAGTGACCGGGAACGACATACGCCAGTGCGGCCAGCGGAATGGCCGGCATGAGCACGGCTGGAAGAAATTGTCCGAAACTGCCGCCTGGCCAGCGAATGGGCAGGAGCAGGACCAGAAAGCCGGCCACGACCATCGCCATGACGAACAGCCATTGCCCTTTGGAAATCGACGTGGGCTCGCCGTTGTAGAAGGGAAAATCGCGTCCGGGGTCCTCCAGCCAAGTGAACCGGTCGTTCTTCAAGGGCAGGCTAGGGATCGCCGTTGTCATCAAAAGCGCTCTTTGCAAAATCGATTGTGATCATTCGAGCCGTGCCCCGCATACACCGGCTTCGACCTGGACCGCGTCCACTCGAAACCGCACACGCCCCGCAGCAATGCAGTCGCCTAAATGCGCAATGCTCGTCAAGCCAAGAAGCACGGCAGGGCTGATGCCCTCCGGCCAGTCTCAGACGGTCGCCATGTCATTCGATAGTTCGCGCACCAGCGCGTCGAGGACCATGCGGCCGTCGAGCGTGGCGCGGATGATGTCCGAAGCTGGTTGGTAGCTGAGCAATCCGAGCGATGTGAGCGAGCCGACAATCGCTTCGGACGGCCGGACGTTGGCGATCGCACCAAGGCGGGCGAGCGGCAGTCCCTCGACGAGACGCAGGCCCATAAGCAGCGCCTCATCCGCCATCTCGTCGCGTGAGAGCGTGGTCTCTTCGGTGAACCCGTGGCCTTGGCGCACGGCGAGATCGCGCCAGGCTTCCGGATGGCGCTCGCCAATCGTCGCAACGCGCTTGCCATCGGTGGGAATGCGGCCGTGCGCACCCGGACCGATACCGGCGTAGGCATCATAACGCCAATAGGTCAGATTGTGCCGGCTCTCTTCACCGGGCCGCGCATAGTTGGATACCTCGTAAGCAGGCAAGCCCCGCGCCACCGTCATCTCCTCGGTCAGCGCATAGAAATCGCGTGCGAGATCGTCGTCGGGGAGGATCAGCTTGCCGGACCTATGAAGCGCGGCAAAGGGCGTCGCGGGTTCAATGGTCAGCTGATAGAGCGAGAGATGATCACCGGCCATCGCCAGCGCTTCGGTCAGTTCCGCGCGCCACGCGTCGAGTGTCTGCTGTGGCCGCGCATAAATCAGGTCGAACGAAAACCGGTTGAATGTGCGTCGTGCGATCTCGACCGCAGCCCGAGCCTCGGCAACGCTGTGAATGCGGCCTAAGCGCTGCAGCTGCGCATCGTCGAGTGATTGCACACCGAGCGAGACGCGGTTGACACCGGCGGCTTTGAAACCGGCAAAGCGATCAGCTTCGACGCTGCCGGGATTGGCTTCGAGCGTGATCTCGGCGTTGGCGGCAACGGTCCAATGCTTGGCAATCCGATCAATGATCGCCGCGGTGGTCGCGGGTTGCATCAGCGACGGCGTGCCACCACCAAAGAAAATCGACGTGACAGTGCGCCGTCCCACGCGGCGCGCGACCTCGTCGATTTCCCTGAGATAAGCAGCGAGAAAAGAAGCCTCGTCCCAACCAGCATGACGGACGTGCGAGTTGAAGTCACAGTACGGACATTTGGCGGCGCAGAACGGCCAATGCACGTAAACGCCGAAACTCGTATCAATGCCGGCCAAGACGGGCCCCGGAAAAATTGGCCGCGACGAACAAGGCGAAGGCGCGGGCGCGATGTGACGTCGAGTGCTTTTGTGCAGGCTCGATCTCGCCGTAGGTCAGCGTGTCGCCGTCAGGCACGAACATCGGATCGTAGCCGAAACCGCGATTGCCGCGCGGCGGCCAGACGAGATGGCCAAACACTTTGCCCTCGAAGATATCGACATGCCCGTCAGGCCAGCCGAGCGCCAGCGCGCAAGTGAAATTCGCGCGCGGCGGAGTGGCACGCGCCCATGCGCCCTTGGCGGCCAGTTCGTCGTGCACCCTTTGCATCGCGAACGCGAAGTCCTTCGAAGGCCCCGCCCAGCGCGCCGAGTAGATGCCGGGGTCGCCGCCGAGATCGTGCACCTCGAGGCCCGAGTCGTCGGAGAGTGCGGGCAACCCCGTCGCACGCGCGGAATGCAATGCCTTGAGCACGGCATTGCCCGCAAACGTCGCCTCCGTCTCCTCGGGCTCGCTGACGCCGAGCGACCCGGCGGACGCCGTTTCAAGCCCGAAGGGACGCACGAGATCGTCGATCTCGACAAGCTTGCCCTTGTTGTGGCTCGCGACGACGAGTTTCGTTCCGGCCGTAAGCTTGCGTTGCATGATCCGTCTTCGCATGCGGTGATGTCGACAATGGGCGCGGGCCTCGCTGCAAAAGCAGCAACGCCGCCCGTTGCGCGCTCCTATCGCACAAAACGGACGGCGTGTCAGATTTTCGGGCCAAGGCGGCTCAATTGCGAACGTCGGCC
>JAPXTA010000191.1:0-7181 GCA_033812735.1 Hyphomicrobiaceae bacterium
CGTCAAATTTGGCCTGCTGTTCACGGCTTTTGCCTTCGGGCTGCCGTCGGGTCTTGGCGCCGTCATGCTGCAGGCGCAGGCGTTCTTCACAATCCTGCTGGGTGTGCTGCTGCTTGGCGAGCGTCCGTCACGGACGCAGCGCTTTAGTTTGGCTGTCGCGGCGCTGGGCGTTGTCATCATCGCCCAAGCTGTCAGCGGTACGGCGACCTTTCTTCCTGTCGCGTTGACGGTGGCTGCGGCTGCGGCTTGGGGCGTCGCCAATATCGTCGTGAAGCGCTTGCCCGGCGTCGACATGCTGAGCTTCATGGTGTGGGCGAGCGTGGTGCCACCGCTGCCGATGCTTGCGCTATCGCTTTTGTCGGATGGTCCGGCCGTCGTCTGGCACGCTTTGACGAGTGCGACATGGCTCGGCTGGGGCGCGGTGCTTTATCTCGCCTATCCGGTCAGCGTCGTGACGCTTGCTATGTGGGGGTCGCTGCTCACACGCTACAGCACCGCGAGCGTGGCACCGTTCGCTCTGCTCGTGCCGGTCGTCGGTTATGTCTGTAGTGCGCTGATCTACGGCGAGCGGCTGACGCCTGCGACGTTCGTCGGTGCCGCTCTGCTACTCGCAAGCCTCGCGATCAATGCGTTTGCGCCATCGCGGGCCGCGCGGCCGGCGTGACTACTGAATGCGGCTGGCGGGCGCCGCCTCGCGCTTCGCCTTGTTGAGCCAATCGCTTGACATGCTCGCGAGGGATTGACGGAGTGCGCGATCACGCAGGGCGCGTCGGGCCAGTTCCGCAACCGATGGCGTTTCAATCGCGGCCTTGCGTGGTTCGGCATAGGCGACGGACGTCACGAAGGGTCCGATCGGCGCACCGGGACGTGGGGCCGGGGCGCTTGTCGCGGCGGCAACGCGAACGATGGCTGGCAGCGGGCGCGGAGGATATTGGATTGCGGGGCGGATGATCTTGTGCCGCGCCTTGCGCATGGCCGTGCGGGACTTCTTTGCGGCGACGAAACGTTTCGCTGGCCGCTTCTTGACGATCTCGGGTTGGACGCTGACGAGGCGTGGCGGATGGGCGGCCGCCAAGCGGACAACCGGTGTCGAAGCCTTCTTGATGGATTTGACTGGTCTTGCCGTTTGGCGCGGCTGTTGGATCAGGCTCGCCGGTGCGGCGGCGGGGGTGGTGCGAGGCTGCGTGAGAGAGGCCACCACGACCGAGGGGGGACGAGCTGTCGTGCCGCCGCGAGGATGTTTCCAAGCGGGCTCATCGAAGCAACCCGCGAGGCATGTCGCTTCAAAGGGCTTCGGTGCGGCATCGATGGACGCATCCACCAGCGAGGCTTGCTGTAGGGGCGACGGCGCTTCGCGAGGCGGCGTCGCCAATGCGGCATAGACGACTTTTCCGGGCGCACCATCGCAGCCTGCCTCGCAGGTCACGACGCCCGGCGCCGGTGCGCGGTCAGAGGTCATGCTCGGGTCGGCCCGCTCTTCAATGCGGTCCATGAGATCGATGATATCAACCGTGGGGCGGCGCGGCCTCGTGGCCCGCTGCGCTTCGGCGGGTACGGAAGTGCCCGAGCCAGTGCCTGTCTGCGACGATGGCGGCCTGCTGACCGGCACTCCGGGCGGGCGTGACTGGGCTTCGGCGACTGCGACCATTAGGACAGACGAGACCCCTGCAGCACCCGCCAAGATGGCAAGCGATCGAAACTGGCACTTCATCTGCACCCCCGCAACGGTACCGTGGGCAACGCCCGCGGCCAGAATGGGGGAAATGTGGTAAAACAATCGCTTATAGAAGCCGGCTAAAACACAATTGTCGCGGGTGTCATGCTTTTTTTGTCGGCGGCTTGCGGGCAATCATGAAGAAATCGGTCATGCCGCGGCGATAGCGGCCAGCCGTCGCGATGGAAAGCAGCCATTCGGCCGCGCGATAGAGCCCGATCAGGAGCGCGCCACGCTCGGCCAAGGCGCCGACGTGGCTCGACTCGTAGCCGACAAAGCGATCGATCTCGAGGCCGCGCGCCTCGATGAACGCGGCAATCCGGTTCGGTTCGGCGGCGGGCGCGAGATAGGCAGGGAAAGGCGGATGACCGGGTTTTCCGGCATCCGGGGACCCGAGGACGTACCTGTAGAAGGCGACATGCAGGGGGTGGGGGGATGCCCGGGTGATCAGACCTTTCAGAGTATAGCGCTGCGGGCCGACGACGAGCAGGCGGCCGCCAGGCTCCAAGATGTCAGCGAAGCGAGCGAGTGCGGCTTCCGGCTCAGACAGATGCTCAAGGACGTCCCAAGCGATGATCAGGTTGTAGCGGCGCGTCCCATAGTCGAACGTTTGCAAGTCACCGAGCAGGCGTTCGGTTGCATAGTCATTGGCTGCGAGCTGCTCAGGCGAGATGTCGATCGTAGTAATCTTCGCGCCGGCAGGAAGCGGCAAATGCGAGCTGGAGCCGCCACCCGCCTCCAGAACGCTGTAGCTCTCACTGGCCTCTCGGCGCGGATCAAACGTCCGCAGGATTGCGGCCGTCACGTCCTCATAATGCCAACTGGTGTGGCCGCTATTTGCCGGTTCGAGCCTCATCGCCACGCCGTCTGCACGTCCCATCGTCACGTCGGACCACTCCCCTAGGCCGCGCTTTGCCGGCACGGCGCCGTTCATCGATTGGGGAAATGCAAGTTCCTTGCCGCAGAGCGCACCAAGGGCGTGCAGGCCGCTAACCGTCACCGCGCCGCTGGCCGGAAACGCATCAAGGTTGCCAGCACCAGGGCGGCGAGACCGACTTGAAAGAGGGACCACGCCTTCATCTCGCCCTGCAGGAACGGGAGCACCGCCATGGCCATGGCGCTGCCGGCGAGTTGCGAGACGAAGCCGTAGAGGGACGACGCAAACCCGGCGATCTCACGATGGGGATCGATGACAAGACTGATGCAGTTCGCCATGACGACGAGGAAGCTGGCGTTCAGGACGAGCAGCGCCACGACGAACAGCGCCAGCGAAAGCACGCCTGCCTGCAGGGTGAGGGCGATGAGCAAAGCGTCGACGAGGTAGATCAGGGCGGCGAAGCGAGCTGTCGGGATGACGCCGAAGCGGGCGATCGCGCGATGTGACACCAGCTGGCCCATCATGATGCCGATCGCGCCTATCGCAAAGTAGATGGCAAACTCGCCGGGACCGACGCCGAACTGCGATTGAAAGAGGCGTGGCGAGCTCGTCACCAGCAAAATCACGGCCAGTTGCAAGAGGGCGGCGACAAAGAGGAAGTAGCGCGATTGGCGGTGGGTCAGGACACGCACGAACGCGGCCTTCATGGAGGCGAACTGCAATGCGTTCCGGTCGGGCGCGCGGTTGGTTTCCTTCAAGCCGACGACAGCCGCGATGAAGGCCGAGACACCGAGCGCGCCGACGGCCAGGAATGTGCCGCGCCAGCCGGCCAGCATCATCAGACCGGCGCCGAACAGCGGCGCTGTCAACGGTCCGATGGCGAAGATTGCCATGCTGAGCGCCATCGCGCGGGCGAGCTCGGCGCCGGAATGAGTGTCGCGGAGGATGGTGCGGGCGATGACGACACCGCAGGCGGCGCCGGTGCCTTGCAGGATGCGGCCGGCGTAGAGCATGCCGACCGTGGTCGCGAAGCCGCAGGCGATGCAGCCGGCGACGTAGCAGACGAGACCAACGAACAAGACGGGTTTGCGGCCATAGGCATCCGATAGCGGACCGAACAGCATTTGGCCGGATGCGGCGGCCATCAGGAAAATGGGAATGACGGCCTGTACGCGCTCGATGGCGACGCCGAAATCGCGTTGCATGTCGAAGAATGTCGGCAGGAGGATGTCGCAACTGAACGCGACGAGCGCCATCAGCGTCCCGCAGAATGGAATGATGAAGGCGCGCGACATCGGCGTCGGCACAACGGGCGTCGGGGGCGTTGCAACGGTCATGAACGCGTCTATAGGGCGCATTCGACCGGGACGCGACTGCCGCAACGCGATTTTGCTGCGACCAACAGCCCCGCAGCCTTCGCAGGGCTTGCCGCATTCGCGGGCGCCCCGGGCGGGAGGCGGCGTAAGGGAGCCGCAGAGACGCTGGCAATGTGCCATAAGGCATGTGACTGAGGAGACGCGGCCTTTGAGGACGCGGCCTGCCCCCCGGGGGCCGTGCCGCCGCCTTTAGAGACGCGTTAGTGGACCCAATGCCTTGACGATCGGAGCGTCGAACGACCGTGGAGACCCTCTTTTCGCTCGCCTATCTGACCTATGCGCCGCTACCGCCGCCGGAGGCGATTTCGCTCGCGGCCCGGACCGGCTACAAAGCAATCGGATTGCGAGCGCTGCCGGCCCTCGCCGGTGGGGACTGCTCGCCGTTGATCGGCAACGCGGCACTCATTCGTGAGACGCGGGAGCGAGCCGCAGCGGAAGGGGTGACCGTCTTCGACATGGAGATCGTGCGGATCACACCAGCTTTCGACATCGAGGACCTGAAGCCGTTCCTCGAAACCTGCGGCGCTCTCGGTGCGAAGGCCGTGCTGGTCGGCGGCGACGATGCCGATGAGGCACGTCTGATCGCGAACTATGCAGCCTTCTGCGACGCCGCAGCCCCGTATGGTCTCACCGCCGATCTCGAATTCATGCCGTGGTCGACAGTGCGGGACGCGAAGACGGCCTTGCGGGTCGTGACCCGCGCCGGCCGGCCCAATGGCGGCATTCTGGTCGACAGCTTGCATGCGGCGCGCTCGCGTTCGACGCCGGCGGATCTCGCCGCCATTCCGGCGGATCTTCTGCACTATGCGCAGATTTGTGACGCGCCCGCCGAGATACCCTCGACCGTCGAGGGCCTGCTGTTCACGGCACGGCACGCACGGTTGCTGCCGGGCGATGGCGGCATTGAGCTGCGCGCCCAGTTCGATGCCCTGCGCAAGCCCGTGCCGGTCAGCATCGAACTTCCGAACGATGCCGAAAAGGCGAAGCGCGGGATCGAGGCCTGGGCCACGGCGGCGATCGAGGCGGCACGCAACGTGCTCGCGGGTTGGCCCTGAACCAAGGCTCCCCTGTTCCACCCGCGCCGCCCTATGCTACGCAGCCGCCATGCCGCAACGCCGCCCCAAGCCCTTGCCCGTGCCACCGCCGCCGCTGATCGCAGGTTCGGCGTGGAGCGGCGCGTTCGAGCGGGGGCGACGGATGATCGGCCAGGCGACCCCGGGATGGGTGATCGGTCTCGGCACGCTCCTCGTCATCCTGCTGCTGCCTGTCATGACCGTCATCGCGCTGGCTGTGCGCGGGGGGGACGGCAGCCTTGGGCATCTGTTGGCAACCGTGCTGCCGGCCTCGCTGCTCGATACCGTGCTGTTGGTCGCCGGTACGGTCGTGCTGTCGTCGCTGATCGGCACGGGGGCTGCGTGGCTCACCACGATGTACCGGTTCAAGGGCCGCACGCTGCTCGATCAGCTGCTGGTGCTGCCGCTCGCGATACCGATCTACATCCTCGCCTTCGCCTATGTGGATCTGCTCGACTATGCCGGTCCGGTGCAGCGCGGGCTCAGATCGCTGTTTGGCTGGAAAACGGCGCGTGACTACATGTTCCCCGACATCCGCTCACTCTATGGCGCGATCCTGGTCGCGACGGCCGCGCTCTATCCGTATGTCTATCTCGCGGCGCGCGCGAGCTTCGTACAGCAGTCGGTCTGCGTTCTCGAAGTGGCGCGGACGCTCGGGCGGACGCCGTTCGGCGCGTTCTCGGCGGTTGCGCTGCCGTTAGCACGACCGGCGCTGGCGGCAGCCGCGGCGCTGGTCGCCATGGAATGCATGAACGATTTCGGCGCGATGCAGTATCTCGGCGTGCAGACGGTGACCGTCGCCGTTTATACGACCTGGCTGCAGCGATCGAGTTTGCCGGGAGCGGCGCAGATCGCGTTGGCAGCGCTGGTGCTGGTTGCGTTGCTGCTGTTTGCAGAGCGGGCCGCGCGGCGCCGGCAACGGTTCCATCATACGACCGGGCGCTACCGTGCGTTGCCGTTTCAGGATCTCACGGGATTGCCGGCGGTGCTGGCCGTGGCGGCGTGCACGATTCCTGTGGTGATCGGCTTTGTTGTGCCGGTCGCGGTGCTCGCAGCGCATGCCTGGGGCCATCTCGGCGAGGCGCTGTCGTCAGGCTTCTGGAAGGCGATGGCGAACTCGCTCTGGCTCGCCGGTGTCACGGCAGCGGTGGCCGTCGCCGTCGCGCTCTTCATCGCATTCGCGGGGCGGATGTTGCGCTCGCCATTGGTGAAAGTAGCGTCGACACTCGCCGGGCTCGGCTATGCGATACCGGGAACCGTTCTGGCGCTCGGTTTGATGTTGCCGTTCGCGGCGCTCGACAACGGTATCGATGCAATCATGCGCTCGACTTTCGGCGTCTCGACCGGACTGCTGTTGACGGGATCGATCGCGCTGCTCGTGCTCGCCTGTACGATCCGGTTTCTCGCGGTGTCGTTGGGCGCGATCGAGTCGGGGCTCGAGAAGCTCTCGCCCAATCTCGATTCCGCCGCTCGGACACTCGGCGAGACGCCATGGTCGGTGCTGAGGCGCGTGCACCTGCCCCTGATCCTGCCGGCGCTCGGGTCGGCCGCCTTGCTGGTCTTTGTCGACGCCATGAAGGAACTGCCGGCCACTCTGCTGTTGCGTCCCTTCAACTTCGAGACGCTTGCGACGCACGTCTATAGCCTTGCGGCGCTCGAACAGTTCGAGGCGGCCTCCCTCGGCGCGCTCGCCATCGTGCTCGCCGGACTTATCCCCGTCCTGCTTTTGCAGCGCACGATCGCCGGCGGTCGGCCCGCGAACGGCAGCTCATGACGGGCGCTGATGAACCGGCGCTGAACCCGGCAACGCGATCTTTTTGTGACTGAACGCGATTGTGGCGCTTTCGCCGCACTCCGGCCGCGAGCCAGACGAAAACCGCTCCTACTCAGTCTGCTGAGATGTCGGTGTCCCAGCGGGGGAGCCGCATCGCTGTCAGCGGGAACGCGGTACGTCCTCGCCGGCTTTACGAGTGGGTGCCTGGAGGCCAACTGAGGCCTCGCTCGCAAATCCGGATCGGCCGCCTCCCCCTACACTGGGGTCGAGTGATGTCGAGTGCGAGTGATCCTCACGGGCAGGCTGCAATGCGCGCGGCGCTCGATAATGCCACCAATCTCACAGACTGGTCGGAGCAGCACAAAGA
>JAPXTA010000192.1:0-6900 GCA_033812735.1 Hyphomicrobiaceae bacterium
CAAATCAACAATCTGCGGTGGTCCCGTCTTTGCCCCGGATGTCCGGCGCCGGTTTTCGTCCAAGGGGAGGCTTAAGCGTTGACACCGAAGCCGCACTGACACTATAGGAACGCCAGTGCGCGGCCCCATGGGTTCCGCGCGCGCTAGCTATTCCATTGCAGACGCTGCCTGGCGCTGCCGCCTCATCCCACGGATAGGGGCCAGCGCGCGGCAAAGGCTGTGTTCGTCGTTCCGGCGCTGGCTTAGCGCTAGGTGCGACCCGCCCGAGGAGTTGGACGTCATGACCCGCCGTTGTGAGCTGACCGGCAAATTGCCGATGGCCGGCCAGATCCGCAGCCATTCTGAGAACAAGACGAAGCGCACGTTTCGTCCGAACCTGATCAACGTCACCTTGATGAGCGAATCGCTCGGACGTAAGATTCGTCTTCGCGTCTCTGCGCGCGGCTTGAAGTCGGTCGAGCATCGTGGCGGCCTTGATGGCTATCTCATGAAGGCCCATGACAGCGAGCTGTCCGAGGCGCTTCAGAAGATGAAGCGAGACATCAAGAAGGCTCAGGCCGAGAAAGCCGCAGCCTAATGGACGCGTCGGCCGCAGGGCCGCCGTGCCTAACGATCGCGTGTCACGCGTCATGGGGGCGATGCCCTTCCGTGGCGCGTTGTCGCATTTGTATGGGCCTATGATCCGCTACGGAGCGGCATGAACGTCGTCACCACCACGTCCGCGCTCGAAGCTCTCTGCACCGCAATGGCGACCGCGCCATTCGTGGCTGTCGATACAGAGTTCATGCGCGAAACGACCTTCTGGCCAAAGCTCTGCCTGATCCAGCTTGCCTCGCCCGAGATCGAAGCCATCGTCGATCCGCTGGCGCCGGGACTGTCACTCGATCCGTTCTACAAACTGATGGCCAACGACAAGGTCGTGAAGGTCTTTCACGCCGCCCGCCAGGACGTCGAGATCGTCTACATTCAGGCCGGTATCATTCCGACCCCGTTATTCGATACCCAAGTCGCGGCTATGGTCTGCGGCTTTGGCGAGTCCATCAGCTACGTGAACCTGGTCAAGCAGATCACCAACGTCGATATCGACAAATCTTCGCGCTTTACCGACTGGGCCCGCCGCCCACTGTCGGACAAGCAGCTCGTGTACGCCCTCGGCGACGTCACGCACCTCCGGCATGTCTATGCCCGCCTGAATGCGGACATCGGCAAGGCCGGCCGCTCCGGCTGGCTCGACGAAGAGCTCGCGACGCTGACCGATCCATCCAGCTATCGGGTCGAGCCCGAACAAAGTTGGCGCCGGCTGAAAATGAAGGTCCGAGGCCGCAAGGGCCTCGCCGTCCTGATCGAACTCGCTGCATGGCGGGAACGCTTGGCGCAGTCGCAAGACGTGCCGCGCAGCCGAATCCTGCGTGACGAGGCCCTCTACGACATCGCCAATCAGGCACCGACCGATGTCGGTCAGCTCTCTCGCCTCCGGACGCTGAGCGACGGCTTCGCCCGATCCGCTCGTGCAAAGGAAATCCTCGACGTCGTGAAACAGGGCCTCGCCCGCGATTTCACTACGTTGCCCGAGCCTGACACCGCAGCACCCGTACCTGCCGACAAGAGCGCGCTCGTCGATATGTTGCGCGTGCTTCTGAAAGCATCGGCGTCTCGCCACGGTGTAGCGCCGCGTCTCATCGCGGATACAGAGGATCTCGAACGCATTGCGATCGAGAAGGCACCGGATGTCCCGGCTCTTCAAGGCTGGCGCCGCGACCTCTTCGGACAAGATGCGCTGAGATTGAAAGCCGGCGAGATCGCCTTGACCGTGCGGCGCGGCGAAGTCGTGACGACGCCGATCGCCGAGCAAGCGGAACCTGTTGCCAAGCGGTGATTGCAACGGTGGATCGGTCTCCGCCGCGTCTCCCCGGCCCTGATCGATCCCTTACAAACGAAAATCCCGGACACAAGGCCCGGGATCTCGATCGTTTCAGCAGTCGAAGTGCCGCGATCACTCGCCGGCATTGGCCTGTTGGTTCGCTTTCACGGCGCGGCGCACGTTCAGCGGCCGATAGAATTTCTTCGCCTTCGGCTCACCCTCGGCAGCCGTCGGTGCCGATGCCGAAGCAACGGGGGCACCCGTCGAGTAACGCTGCCATGTGACAGTCACCTTCGCGCCGACGCGGACGCGCGGATAAAGATCGAGCACGTCCTGATTGTACATGCGGATGCAGCCCTTGGACACGGCCGAACCGATCGTCCAGGGAGCGTCCGTGCCATGGATGCGGTACGCGCTCGAGCCGAGATAAAGGGCACGAACACCGAGCGGGTTCATCGGATGGCCACCCGGAACCCACATCGGCAGGCGGGGGTTCTCGGCGCGCATCGTCGGTGTCGGCGTCCAGCTCGGATTTTCACGCTTGGACGATACCGAGGTAACGCCCTGCCAACGGCTCTGCTCGCGCGGGATCGCAATCGGATAGGCAATGGCCTCGCCCGGGCGGGTCACGAAATAGAGTTTGCGGTCGCCAAAAGAGGCGATCACTTCGCCGGGGGCGCCGCCACGGAAGGCAACGACCTCGCGGCCGCTGCCGCCAACGGTCTGGCCACCACCCCAATCGAAGAGGAAGCCCTGAGCCGAAGCAGTGCTCGCGGCGCCAATCGAGACGGTTGCGGCGACAATCATCGCCCCGGCAGCGTTCAAGATTTGCTTCACGGTCATCCGTAGTCTCCTCTTCGCCCAGTCCGGCGGGCCCGCGAAATAGCGCGGACGAAAGAACCACCAGCGAGGCCAGGGTCAGGTCGCTTAAGTCATTTACTTGTCGGCGATCATGGTTTCGCAAAAGTTAATTTGCGGCATGACTGCGGCAAGTGAGTCCATTTTATGGTCCCTCGCTAATCCACCATCGAGCGCGTCTCCGCAATAGACGGGCGGTCATGATCCGGCCGAAATACTGGTTGATTTGCGATTTCGGCCGGACGATGTGGATCTCGGGCAACGCTTCACCTCGTTGCGATCACAAATCGTTCATTTGCCGAGAGATTTGGCACGTTCGGGCGGGGAACAGCGCGATGGACAAAAATGCAGAACGGCTGGCGCGGCTGAAGGCCGATCCGGCTCTGGCGTCATTGAGGCGGTCGCTCGACGTCTACTATGGCGATGCGCCGCGCGATGCCGCCATGGATCGGCTCTACGCCCGGTTCGTGAAAACCGGAGATATCGCATTCGATATTGGCAGCCACGTGGGGGACCGGATCGGCTCTTTCCGTCGCTGTGGAGCCCGCGTGGTTGCCTTGGAACCTCAGCCCCTCTGCGCAAAGGCGATCAAAACCATTTATGAGGGCGATGCCGGCGTAGTCGTGATCGAAGCGGCTTGCGGACCCAAGACCGGTTCTCTCGACCTGCATATCAATTCGGCCAACCCGACGGTCACCACGGCGTCGTCCGACTTCGTGAAGGCCGCGGACGGGGCCGGCGGCTGGGAAGGCCAGCGCTGGGACAAGACGATTACCGTCCCTGTGACGACCTTCGACGCACTGATTGTGGCGCACGGCGCGCCGGCCTTTGCCAAGATCGATGTCGAGGGCTTCGAGGCGGACGTGCTCGCCGGACTTTCGCAAACGATTCCGGCCCTCTCCTTCGAGTTCACCACCATCCAGCGCGACGTGGCGCTTCGTTGCCTCGATCGCCTCGCGGCACTTGGTTTCACAGGCTTCGATGTCGCCCTCGGCGAAAGCCAAGAACTCACTTTCGGTCGCTGGGTCTCCAAAGCCGACATGGCAGCCCATATCCAGGGCTTGCCGCACGACGCCAATTCCGGCGATGTCTATGCCGTATTCCGCCCCTGACCGCTCCGGATCACTCATGATCGACCGCCGCACCGTCCTGTTGGGTTCGCTGGCCCTCGCCGCCTCGCCGGTTGCGAACGCGGCGAGCCTCGACGGTATCGCCGTCGAAGTCGTCAACAAGTCCGAGCCGGTGCTCTGCGCCGAGAAGGACAACGTGACGCTCGATCTCGTCTCGAACGCGGTCAAGTCGTTCCGCATCGAGGCGGCTCACCCCGCCTACATCAACACCATCCAGCGCGACAGCTTCGAGGCCGACTGGACGGCCTGCGACATGAAGGGCGACCCCGCCTTCGCGCCGCCGTCTGCACCCACGGCCCCGAAGCGCCAGACCCTTTATGAAGAAATCGAGTTCTGGGTCGTCGGCCTGACCTTCCCGACCTTCTGGCGGCCCGCGACGGCCACGTTCCGGGTCGGCGATCGCGTCTTCACTGGGCTACATCTTATCCAGGTCTGGATGATCAGGCCGATGGGCGGCGAAGAAGTCCTCGTCTTCTATCCGCAGGACGGCTACTGGCGCCTCCGGCCAAAAGCCCCGAATGGCATGGCACCAACTGCATTTGGATCATCGTTCCTCGTCGGCCCCGTTGAAACCGAGGGAAGGCCGATCGTGCGCATCAAGGATATCGTCTTCGACCCCAAGGCGAAAACGTTCGCACTGGCATTCGAGCGCGGTGGTTCAGCTGTTTTGAAAATCTCTGCGGTCGACCAGAACCGTCATGTTGTCGATGTAACCCTCGACAAACCGATCGCCAGCGGCCCCTTTGCATCCATGCGCTCGATGTACGTTACCGATTTCAACAACGACGTCTCGCGCGTCGCCGTCCGCGAGAAGGGCGCGAAGGGCTGGCGCGAGGACGGCATCATGTCGTTCACCAAGGCAACGGCTACCGACGTCTGGGCTGGCCGCACGGTCATCTCTCGCCACAACACGTCGTCGCCCGACATGGTCTTCTCGAATTTCTCGGACGGGGCGAAACCGCCGCAGAAGAAATAGCGGCAAACGGCCCTGGATGGCCGAGGAAGCCCGTTTACCAACCGCCGATAGGTCAGGGTGCGGAAAAAGCAAAACCGCCGCCAGCGGCGAAATTCGACGCGAGCAAATCGATTAACTCTACGCGCCCGAATTCCCGCTGCTCACGTCCCAGGCCAGCGCCTTTGTGCAAGCCCTGCATAGAACCAATCGACCAGTGTCATGACATCGTACACCGGCAGTTTTACTGCCATCTGTATGGCCTTCGCATGTGGCACCAGGTTCGTACACTCCAGCACGATCGCGCCGATGCCGGGAAAGTCGGCGACAAGCCGCTCCGCCGCCTCCACGGCCTCCGCCTCGCGAATGTCGTAGCCGTCCACGCTGGCGTCCCCGTGCAAGGCGCGCCTGAACCGGCCATCGTGTTTCAACCCGGCGATCGGCGTATCGATCCGCGCCCCTACCCCCGCGAGATGCGGCACGCCGAGTGACTGAGCGTTGAACGTGATGACACCGACACGCTTGCCCGCGGGCAGCGTCGCCTCGACAAGTGGCACTTGCAGCAGTGCGCTAGAGGCGACGGGTACCGGCAGCCGCGCCGCGAATGCCCTCTGATAGATCGCCAGAAAGCCGCAGCTCGTGATGATCCCGTCGGCGCCCCGCGCCACGAGATCGAGTGCCGCCGCGACGAACGGCTCGAGGAACGCATCGTCCTTGATCGTTGTGATCGCGTCCGTCGTAGCGCCCGGCACTTTCGCATAGAGAACGGGCGTCCGGAACGTAATCGGATTGCCCAAATCACCGGCATAGCGCTCGAAACTGTTGTCCAGCATCAAAACGCCGAGCGTCGGCCCATCTGATTGCCTGCCCTCGTTGTCGCGCATGACCGATCTCCCTTGCCCCACGGCAGTATCCGCCTAATATCCGCCCGACTTCAACGCCCTCGAAAAGCGCGGCTCCAATCAGCATGACCGACACTGCACGCCTTCGCCTCGCAGCCGACATCGGCGGTACCTTTACGGACGTCGTTCTCGACGCCGGAGATCGCCGGTTTACAACGAAAGTGCTGACGACTCCGCGCGCGCCCGAACAGGCCGTCGTCGACGGAACCAACGTGGTGCTCCGCGAGGCCGGCAAGTCGATGCGTGACCTCGATGTGTTCGTTCACGGTACCACGCTCGCGACCAACGCCATCATCGAGCGCAAGGGCGCCAAGATCGCCCTCATCGCGACCGAAGGTTTCCGCGACGTCCTCGAAATCGCCGACGAGGGCCGCTTCGACCAGTACGACATCTTCATCGAGAAGCCGCGTCCGTTGGTGCCACGTGACCTGCGCTACACCGTTCCTGAGCGTACGGATGTTCACGGCGCCGTCCGTTTGCCGCTCGACGAAGCTGCTGTCGAGCGCGTGGCTGCCGAAATCAAGAAGCAGGGCGTCGGCGCGGTCGCCATCGCCTTCATCCACAGCTACGTCAATCCGGCCCACGAGCGCCGCACTGGAGAACTCATCGCCAAGCTCTGCCCCGGGATCGCGGTGACTCTCTCGTCCGAAGTCTGCCCCGAAGCGCGCGAGTACGAGCGCACCTCGACCGCAGTCGCCAATGCTTATGTCCAGCCGCTGATGGCCGGCTACCTCGAACGATTGAAGGCCGCATTCGCCGCGGGCGGCTACACCAAGCCGATCCACTTGATGACGTCGGGCGGTTCACTCGCCTCGCTCGAAACCGCCGCGCGCTATCCGATCCGCCTCGTCGAATCCGGCCCCGCCGGTGGCGCCATTCTCGCTGCCCGCATCGCCGACGAACGCGGCGAAAAGCAGATCGTATCCTTCGACATGGGCGGCACGACTGCCAAGATCTGCCTCATCGACGACGGCAAGCCGCTGATGGCCCGCACGTTCGAGGTCGACCGTCAATCGCGCTTCATGAAGGGTTCCGGCTTCCCGGTCCGCATCCCTGTCATCGAAATGGTCGAGATCGGCGCAGGCGGTGGTTCCATCGCGCGCGTCGATGCCATGAAGCGCATCATGGTGGGACCTGATAGCGCGGGTTCGGAACCGGGTCCTGCAAGCTACGGCCGCGGCGGCGATCACCCAACCG
>JAPXTA010000193.1:0-6872 GCA_033812735.1 Hyphomicrobiaceae bacterium
TCTATGGACCGATCGGCATCGTCCTCGCCGAAGTGCTGTACTGCTTTCCGCACGCGATGCTCATTCTGACGACCGCGCTCGCGCTAGCCGATGCGCGCCTGTACGAAGCAGCCGACGCTCTCGGCACCAGCAAATCCCGGATTTTCAGGACGGTGACGCTACCCGGCGTCAAATACGGTCTCGTGTCAGCGGTGTTTCTGGTTTTCACCTTGGTCATCACCGACTTCGGCATTCCAAAGGTGATCGGCGGTCAGTTCAACGTGCTGGCGACCGACGCTTACAAGCAGGTCATCGGCCAGCAGAACTTTGAAATGGGTGCAGTCGTCGGCTTCGTTCTCCTGGCGCCAGCTGTTCTCGCCTTCGTCGTCGACCGCATGATCCAGAAGCGCCAGGTTGCCTTGCTGACCGCCCGCGCGGTGCCGCTCGAGCCGAAGAAGCGCTGGCAGGCCGATTTGCCGGCTTTCCTCTACTGCACGCTGATCGCCTTCCTGATCGCCGCCGTCTTCGCCGTCGCCATCTGGGCGTCCTTCATCACCTACTGGCCCTATAATCTGACGCTCTCGTTGAAATGGTACGACTTCGCCGAATTCGAACCGAACGGTTGGGGTCCCTACTTTACGTCGCTGAAAATGGCGGGACTGGTCTCGATCTTCGGCACAGCTCTCGTATTCGTCGGCGCCTACCTCATCGAAAAGGGTGACGGCTTCCGCGCCGGTCGTGCCCTCGCCCACCTCCTCGCGATGCTGCCGATGGCAGTTCCCGGTCTCGTCCTCGGTCTCGGCTACGTCTTTTTCATCAATGCGAAGTGGAGCCCGTTCTCGATCTTCTACGGCACGCTGATCTTGCTCGCCGTCAATACCATCGCCCACTTCTACACGACGGCACACATCACCGCAGTGACCGCCTTGAAGCAGATCGACCGCGAATTCGAGGCCGTCTCGGCGTCGCTCAAAGTGCCGTTCTACACCACCTTCCGGCGTGTCACCGTGCCGATCTGTCTGCCGGCCATCCTCGATATCGCCGTCTACATGTTCGTCAACGCCCTGACGACGGTCTCGGCCGTCGTCTTCCTCTATGGCGCGCAGACCAAACTCGCATCGGTCTCGATTGTGCACATGGACGAGAGCGGGGCGACGGCAGCCGCCGCGGCAATGGCCATCATGATCTTGTTGACCGCGCTGGCCGCGAAGATCTTTCACCTCGCGCTCGTGAAGTTCGTCTTCGCCCGCCTGCAGGCCTGGCGGAAGCGCTGACGCTACCGCACGAAGGGCCAGCGATCCTGCACCCAGACTGGCCGCTGGCAGTCTACGGGTTCAATCGCTCTTCTTCACCCAGTAGAGCAGGATTTGGTTGTCGGCGCGCTGGGCCATCTCAATCTTCTTCGACACCCCCCACGCGAGCGCTTGCTGGTGGATCGGCAGGATACCGACCTCCTCGTGAACAGTCCGAAATGCCTTGGCGATCATCTCATCGCGTTTCGCCGTATCCGTTTCAACGAGGATCTTGCCCATCAACGCATCGACGTCCTTGTTGCAATAGCCGCCCAGATTGTTGAGCCCGCCCTGCCCCTTCTCGTCGCGGCAGGCGATCAGATTGGTAAGCACGTTGTGTGCGTCGCCCGACCCCGGCGTCCAACCGAGCATCGCGAACGAATGATCGTACCCGCCCGAAGCGCCGGCGCGCGCGAAATATTTCGCTTTCGGCTCGGCCAGCACGGTCACCTTCATATCGATCCGCGCCAGCATCGCGCCGATCGCCTGGCAAATCGCCTCGTCGTTGACGTAGCGGTCATTCGGGCAATCCATGCGCACTTCAAAGCCGTTCGGATAACCGGCGTCCGCCAGCAGCTTCTTTGCCGCCGCAGGGTCATATGGATGGCGCTGGAACTCCTTCGAGCGCGCAAACAGGAGCGGCGAGATCAGCAGCGCCGACGGCGTCGCCATGCCGCGCATGACGCGCGTCTTGATCGCCTCGATATCGATCGCTTGATAGATCGCCTTCCTGACGCGCGCATCCTTGAACGGATTCTTGCCCTTGACGCTCGAATACTTGAGTTCGTCACGCATCTGGTCGAAGCCGAAGAAGATCGTGCGGATTTCGGGACCTGTGAGAACCTTCACATTCGCTGCGGACCTCAGCCGTTCGATGTCCTGCACCGGCACCGGCTCCATCATGTCGATCTCACCCGACAGCAACGCCGCAACGCGCGTGGCATCCGACTTGATCGTCTGGAACGTCACCTCGGTGAGATTGTGCTCGGGCTTGCCCCACCAGGCTGGGTTTGCCTTGAATTCGGTCTTCACACCGGGCTGATGAGCTGTAATGACGAACGGCCCGGTCCCGTTGGCCTTGAGCGCCCAGGCGCTGAGCCCGCTCGCCGTCATCGTTTGTGCCGCCAGCGCCCCGTTTGCCTCCGCCCACTTCTTCGACAGGATGTAGAGCGTGTCGAACTCGGCATGCAGGATCGGATTCGGCTGCTTCGTCGTCATCTCGACGGTGTGGCTGTCGATCTTGGCGAGGACGGCTGACGCATCGACCTTGTTGCGCATCGTCACGGTCGGCGCCCTCGCGCGCTCGAACGAGAATAGCACATCGTCCGCCGTGAACTCGTTGCCGTCGTGGAACTTCACGCCCTTGCGTAAGTGGAACCGCCACTTCGTCGGCTCGACGATCTCCCAGCGCTCAGCAAGGCCCGGAATGATCTTGAGATCCTTGTCGCGCTTTGTCAGGCCCTCGTAGACGTTACCGAGGGCACCGAGCGTGAAGCTCTCATTCAGGGTGTGCGGGTCGAGCGCATTGAGGTCACCCTGGAAGGCGTATTTGAACGGCTTGGCCTGCAGGGGCGGCGCGGCGACCAATGCCAGAAGCCCTGCGAAAACCACGGCACGACTGCGGACGAACATGCGATCCTCCAGCAAAACAAAAGCCCTGATGATGCTGCCACCATCAGGGCTCCTTGTCTCTGCCGAAGTTGCAGACCAGATCCGATCAGTCGTTTTTACGGAACGTATGGAACAGGATCTGGTTGTCAGCGCGCTGCGGGATATCCATCTTCTTGGAGGCCCCCCAAACAAGCGACTGCTGATGGAGTGGGATGAGGCCGACTTCCTCGTGGATCAACTTGAAGGCATCGGCGATGAGCTGATCGCGCTTGGCTATGTCGACCTCGACCAGGATCTGCTTGGCGAGTTCGTCCACCTTGTCGTTGCAGTAGCCGCCGTAGTTAAAGAGCGCGCCCGGCCAGACCTTGCCCTTACCGGTCGCATCGCGGCAACCGGCCAGCGACGTGATGACGTTCCAGCTGTCGAGCGAGCCCGGAGTCCAGCCGAGTAGGTTGAACGAGCTGTCATACGCCTTGCCCGGCGTCGGACCTGCCTTTTCGAAGTACTTGGCTTTCGGCATCGCGTTGAGTGTCGCCTTGATACCGATGCGCGCGAGCATCGCCGTCACGGCCTGACAGATCGACTCGTCATTGACGTAGCGATCGTTCGGGCAGTCCATCGTGATGCTGAAGCCGCTGGGATAACCGGCATCGGCGAGCAGCTTCTTGGCGGCCTCGGGATCATAGGCATGGCGCTTGAATTCGCCGGAGCGGGCATAAAGCGACGGCGCGATAAGCAGCGCCGATGGCGTCGCCATGTTGCGCATGACCTTCGCCTTGATCGCCTCGATGTCGATCGCCTGGTAGAACGCCTTGCGGACGCGAGCATCCTTGAAGGGGTTCTTACCCTTGACGTCCGAGTAGAGCAGTTCGTCGCGCGCCTGATCCATGTTGAGGAAGATCGTGCGGATCTCGGGCCCCGCGAGCACGCGCGCGTTGGCGCTGGCATTGACGCGGTCGACATCCTGCAGCGGCACCGGGTCCATCATGTCGATTTCGCCCGACAGCAACGCTGCAACACGGGTCGCGTCGGATTTGATCGTCTGGAACACGACTTCGGTGAAGTTGTGGTTCGGCTTACCCCAGTAGTTCGGGTTCGGCTTGAAGACCGTCTTTACGCCCGGCTCGTGGCTCGCGATCATGAACGGGCCGGTGCCATTTGCCTTGAGCGCGAACGGCGACAGTGATGTTGCCTTCGGCGATTGGGCATTCGTGGCGCCATTCTCGACCGACCACTTCTTCGAGAACATGTACCACGTATCCCACTCGGCATGCAGGATCGGGTTCGGTGACTTGAGTATGAAATCGACCGTGTGATCGTCGACTTTCACAGCAGTCACATCGGCGGGCACCCGGCTCTTCAGCTGGCTGTCGGGCGACCGCAGGCGCTCGAGCGAGAAGACCACATCGTCGGCCGTGAACGGGCTGCCGTCGTGGAATTTGACGCCCTTGCGCAGATGAAACCGCCATTTGAGCGGGTCGACGACTTCCCATTTCTCGGCGAGACCTGGAATGATCTTGAGATCCTTGTCGCGCTTCGTGAGGGCCTCCATCACATTGCCGAGCGCACCGAGCGTGAACGTCTCGTTCAATGTGTAGGGATCGAGGGCGTTGAGATCGCCCTGGAACGCATATTTGAAGGTCGCCGCACTAGCAGCTGACGTCAGCGCCAAACCGCCGGCGAAAAGGCCTGCAACGGCCAATCCTCGAAGCTTCATCGATTTATCCCCGCAACGTGAATTCTGATTTGCATCTTCGCCTTGGCCGCCATATCGGACAGGCCAGCGCATGCTGAAATGATAGGGCCTTTGCCTAGCCGAGGTCCAGAAGATGACCTCGCATACGCACACATATCCGGTGAAATCTGCGCCCGAAAACAGTTGACTGCGTCAAAGATCCGACGTCTTCTGCCGTGGGGAGCGACGCCATGGCCTCGGATATGGACCAGCGCACGATCGAAGCGGTACGCCGCTTCTCCCGCTTCTATACCCAACGGATCGGCGTGCTCCAGGAGGGTCTTCTTGGCTCCGACCTGTCGTTGACCGAGGGGCGGGTCCTCTACGAACTCGGCACCCGCTCATCGCCGACAGCGCGAGACTTGTGCAGCGACTTGGGGCTCGATCCGGGCTACCTCTCCCGCATCCTGAAACGGTTCGAGGCCCGCGGTCTTCTCAAGCGGACTGCATCCAAAGCTGATGCACGCCGCTCGCAGCTCCGTCTGACGGCTTCGGGCAAAGCACTTTTCAGTGACATCAACAGTAAGTCCCACGAAGAGATTGCCGCCATCCTGGAACACGCGACGGCTGCCGATAGGCGTGCGCTCGTTGCCGCCATGGCTCAAGTCGAGAAAACGCTCTCGGGCGCTCCCGCCACGGGCGAGATCGTCCTGCGCCCCCACCGGCCCGGCGACATGGGCTGGGTCATCCACCGTCACGCCGTCATCTACGCGGACGAATACGGCTGGGACGGCACATTCGAAGCGCTCGTTGCCCGGGTGGCGGCCGACTTCATCGACCATTTCAAACCGGGTCGTGAATATTGCTGGATCGCCGAACGCAGCGGCGAAATCCTCGGCTCTGCATTCGTGGTCGAGCAAAGCACTGACATCGCAAAGCTGCGATTGGTCTATGTCGAGCAGGCGGCTCGCGGCGCCGGACTGGGGCGGCGCCTTCTCGATGCGGCCATCACATTCGCCCGCAATGCTGGCTACAAGCGAATGACGCTGTGGACGAACGACGTACTTGTCCCCGCCCGCCGCCTCTACGAAACAGCTGGCTTTGTCATGACCGCCAGCGAGGCCTACCGCGGCTTCGGCAAGGACTTGGTCGGGGAAACTTGGGAACCCGACCTATGACGGCTGGCGGCTCGAACCGCCTGGCGATCGCGGCGGCAGCGCTCGTCGGCATTCAAGTTGGCGCAGCGACCGTCGCGTCCCGCTATGCCATCGTCGAAACGGACCCGATCACCCTCGCCTTCCTGCGTTACGTCATCGGCGTCCTCTGCCTCGCACCGTTCGTCTTCGCCGTCGCCCGCGTGCGCATTCCCCGCCGTGACCTCGTCCCGATCGCCGCTCTCGGCACGATCCAATTCGGCGTCCTCGTTGCGTTGTTGAACTACGGCTTGAAGTTCATCCCCGCCGGCCGCGCGGCCGTCGTGTTCGCAACGTTTCCATTGATGACGATGATGCTTGCAGCCGCCCTTGGCCGCGAAGCACTGACGCCTGCGAAGACACTGGGCGTCCTCTTGACCATTGCCGGTGTCGCGTTAGCCCTCGCCGACAAGGCCTTTGCAGGCGGCGCGACCGCCGGATGGACCGGTGAGTTGGCCGTGCTCGCCTCTGCCGCCTGCGGCGCGACGTGCTCGGTTTTATATCGGCCTTACCTCCAGCGCTACCCGACGCTGCAAGTAGGCTCGATCGCGATGCTCGCCTCGGTACTGTTTCTCGGCGCCCTTTTGATCGTGCAGGGCGGCGGCGTGTTCGCTCTGTCGGGCCGTGCATGGACCGCCGTACTGTTCATTGGCGCATCGAGCGGCATCGGCTACTTCGCACTGCTATGGGCGCTCGCCCGCGCAAGCCCCACCCGCGTGACTGTGTTCCAGACGCTTGCACCTTTGACTGCCGCCTTCCTCGGCTGGCTCGCTCTCGGAGAGACCCTGACGCCGCTCTTCCTTGCAGGCTTGTCGCTTGTCGCCATCGGCATTCTCGCCGCACACCGCTGAAGCCAGCCGATCACCGTTCTGGGCGAATATCGGCCCTCCAGTCGGCAACCGCACCAGCAGGCTTCTTCTTATCGGCCGCCGCCGTCTTCGTGCCGGCTTTGACCTCAGAAACCGGCAGAGGATGCCGCTTCGCATGCTCGCGCACATCCAGCAGCAGGGCGTCGACGAGTGGCACATTGACCTGCGACGCATGCAGTTTGCGCGCCCACGTGTCACGCGCGGTACCCGTGCCGACCATCACCACGTACGAGTAACCGGCGCCGCCGGCGAA
>JAPXTA010000194.1:0-6863 GCA_033812735.1 Hyphomicrobiaceae bacterium
AGGATTATTCGAACATCGCGCAGGCGTACCGGCCAGGGCACGCCGACTTCACCTACGACGCGAAGTACGGCATTCGGGATTATCGCGGCGGCGGGCGGTCGTCGGCGCGGGAGACGGCGTCGCGGGTGGCGGCGGGCGCGGTGGCTAGGGCCGTCGTCGGCGGGGTTAGCATTCGCGGCGCATTGATCCAGATGGGACCGCATAAGGTTCCGGTTGAGACCGATGCATACGACTGGGTCGAGGTCGACAACAATCCGTTTTTCTGTCCGCACAAAGAGACGGCAGTCCAGTGGGAGAGCTATCTCGACGGCATCCGCAAGGCGGGGTCGTCGTGCGGGGCCGTTATCGAGATCGTCGCTGAGGGCGTGCCGGCCGGTTGGGGTGCGCCGCTCTATGGGAAGCTCGACCAGGAACTTGCTGCCGCGATGATGAGCATCAATGCGGTGAAGGGCGTCGAGATCGGCGCGGGCATGGGGGCCGCGGCGCTCACCGGCGAAGAAAACGCCGATGAGATCCGCATCGGCGCTGATGGCAAGCCGGTGTTCCTGTCGAACAAGGCGGGCGGCATCCTCGGCGGTATCTCGACGGGGCAGGCGGTCGTGTGCCGGTTCGCCGTCAAGCCGACGTCGTCGATCCTGACGCCGCGCAAGACCATAGACACCTCAGGTCAGGAGACCGAGGTTTCGACGAAAGGCCGTCACGACCCCTGCGTCGGCATCCGCGCCGTCCCGGTCGGCGAAGCCATGATGGCGATCGTGCTGGCCGATCAGTTTTTGCGGCATCGCGGGCAGGTGGGGTGAAATTCATCCCTACTCCACACGTCGCGCCGCGATCATCTCCATGGCGCGACCGGCGCCGGCCAACAGCGAGCCGGCTGCGAAAAGAATGATGACGAGGGCTTGCAGCCAATCCTCGACCGGCTGCTTGGCTTCGAGGTAATCCGCAATATTCGCGTCGGCGATCTTGAAGCGTGCGAGCATTTGATCGCGCTCGGCTTCCGCCTGGCTGATATCGGTCTCGGATGATTTCAGTGCGCGCAACGTCGCGATCCGGCTGTCGTAGATCGCCTTGGTTTGGATTTGACCGCTCTGCTGGATCGAGAACGTCGCCATCCGCCACTCAATGTCGCGACGGAGCGGGTCGACGTAGAAGATTTGCGTTGCGGTCGAGGCGAGCAGGAAAAGGATGCCGATCAGTTCGCCCCATTGATAGACGCGCAGGCGCATGAGGTCCCCTCCACCAGATTGGCGCGGACTGTGTGCCTGCGGGACGGCTTCTGCCAAGGGGTGTGGGTGGCATTTCCCACGGTTGTCGGGCATGACTATTCCAAACGAACGAGGAAGCGCATGCCCACGCCGAACACACGCCTGAAGATCACGACGTTGCCGGGAGACGGCATTGGCCGCGAGATCGTGCCGCCCGCGATCCATCTTATGGAGATGCTTTCGAAGGCCATGGGCGGGTTCACGTTCCAGGTGGAGGAGCGGCTCGACATGGGCGCGCTGTACTATCGTGACAGCGGGAAGGATATTTCAGCTGGTGCCTTCGAGGCCGCGCAATCGGCGGATGCTATTCTGATGGGCGCGATGGGCTGGCCCGCGATCCGGTATCCCGACGGTACGGAGATCGCGCCACACCTGATGCTGCGCGAGAAGTTCGGGCTCTATGCGGGCGTGCGGCCGGTGAAGGCGTTTCCGAATACGCCACGCCGCTTACTCGACGAGCGCGCCGCCAAGATCGATCTCGTCATTCTGCGAGAATCCACCGAGGGCCTATTCTACACTCAGGGGCGCGGCGAGATCATCGGCGACAGCGAGGCGCGCGAGACGCTCCGCATCACCCGGACAACGACCGAAAAGCTCTGCGATACGGCTTTTCGCATCGCGCGGCGGCGTAAGGCACGCAATCCGGCGAAGGGACACGTCACCTGCGTCGACAAGGCGAACGTGTTCCGCGCCTATGCTTTCTTCCGCAAGATCTTCGACGAGCGGCGTGCGCACTTTCCTGACATCGGCGCGGGCTACAACTATGTCGATGCGCAAGCGCTCGATCTCGTGCGCCGTCCCTGGGATTTCGACGTGCTCGTCACCGAGAACATGTTCGGCGACATTCTATCCGACCTCGGCGGCGGGCTCGTCGGTGGCATGGGTTTGGCGCCCTGCGCCGAACTCGGCGATCAGCACGGCCTCTTTCAGCCGGCGCACGGCAGCGCACCTGACATCGCCGGGCAGGATAAGGCCAACCCGACGGCGACGTTCCTCTCGGCGGCGATGATGCTCGACTGGCTCGGCGAGCGGCATCAGATCCCGCAGATGTGCGAGGCGGCGCAGCTTTTGGACGAGGCCATAGACGAGGCGTTTGCGCGGCGCGAGCTGCGGCCGATGGAGTTCGGCGGCGACCAGGGGCTGACCGAGGCGACGAAGGCAGTCATCACCGCGCTCGAACGCAGGATCAAGGGGCAGTGAACCTGCCCTTCAATCGTCTCGCGCGGGGAGGGCGTGGGCGATGCCCTTGTGGCAATCGATGCAGGTCTCGCCGTTCTTCGCCGCGTTTTCCATTTTCTCCTTCGCGCGCGGCGACTGCTTGTGGAACGCCATGGTCTCGTAGGCATGGCAGTTGCGGCATTCGCGCGAATTGTTGGCTTTCATGGTCGCCCAGACCCGTTCGGCCATCTCCTTGCGATGAGCGTCGAACTTTTCGGGCGTCGAGAGCTTGCCCATGAAGTGATGGTAGAGTTCGCCCGTCGCCTGGACCTTCCTGATGAGTTTTGCGGTCCAGTCCTTGGGCACGTGGCAATCGGAACAGATGGCGCGCACACCGCTCGCGTTCGAGAAGTGCACGGACTTCTTATACTCCTCGTACGGCTTCGACATGGAGTGGCAGGAGACGCAGAACTCGAGGCGGTTCGTGTACTCCATGAAAGTGTTGAAGCCACCCCAGAACATTATGCCGCCAAGGCCGCCGGCGATTAATAGCGTGGCAAGGCTCCAGCGCGCCGATGGCGACCAGGCCGCGCTCCATAGGCGGCGCAGTCTACCCGGGCTCGGCGTTTGATCGTTGGACATGTGTCGCCCCTCAGTGTGTTGCCGATGACAAAACCGCCACCCCGAGACGATCAGGGTGGCGGCAACCGATCAAACGGTGACTGATTACTTCGGCAAGGTCTGGAGGTGCGCGACGATGTCGACGGAGATTTGCGGATCGAGCGCGCGCAGCGACGGCATCGCTTCAGCTGGCTGGCCGTTCATCACCTTGTGCAGCATTTCATAGGCATTGCCCGCGACGGAGCCAAGCGACGGGCCAGTCGTGATTTTCTTGCCATCGGTGCCATGGCAGCCGGCGCACATGGTGTTGAAGTAAGCTTCGCCCTTTGCGCCATCGCCCTTGGGCTTACCGGAGGCGACGTCGATGTACTTGGCCATGTCGATTTGGCCCTTGGACACGAAGAGCGCGAGGGCCTCGGCATCCTTCGCCGGGAGCATGGCGTCCGTGTAGCCGTGAGACGGGCCGCGCAGAAGCGTGACGATCTCTTTCGGGTCCTTGCCGGCGGCGCCGTTGATGCCCTTGATGCCGGTGGCGTGACCGCCCTTGGCGTACGCACCGTCCTTACCCTTGTAATCCCAGCCGTGGCATTCCTTGCAGCGCCAGGACGTGTCTTTGCCGTATTGGCCGCCTTTGTGAGGATAGGCGGGATGGTCGGCCGTAGGCTTCGGCATCTTGTTTTCGGCAAACCACTTGTCGTAGAGGCGGCCGCCGTTGGCCATGACGCTGTCCTGCTCGGCGGCAGAGGCGAGCCCCGAGACACCTGCGGCAATCACGAATGCGGCGACCGCACCGATGTGAAGTCTGGTCATAGCGGCTCTCCTCCTGCGATTATTTATGCTCATCGCTTGCACGATGCGCCTCGACGCGCTCGGTCCGCTTGATCGAAATCAAGCGGTGGAGGGAAGTCACTTCACACCGCCACGCTAGACATTCGCGCCGGACCGCGCCACTTTTCGGCATCGTCTCCAACATTAGAGAACAAGACGGAAACGCCCGATGCTCGACGCCTATATCTATGACGGTCTTCGCACACCCTTCGGCCGCCACGCCGGTGGGCTCGCCAAGGTGCGCCCTGACGACATGCTTGGTGCCGTCATCAAAGAGGTGGTGGGGCGGTCGGGGTTCAAGGCAGAGCAGATCGATGACGTCACGGTCGGCTGTACCAACCAAGCTGGTGAGGACGCGCGCAACGTCGCACGGCATGCCTTGCTGCTGGCGGGGCTACCGATGGAAATTCCGGGGTCGGTGACAAATCGGTTGTGCGGATCGGGGCTCAACGCGCTGATCCATGCCTCGCACGCGATTACCTGCAAGGAGGCAAGCGTCGCCGTTATCGGCGGCGTCGAAAGCATGTCGCGCGCGCCGTTCGTGATGGCCAAATCCGAAAGTGCGTTCGGCCGTGATTTCCGCATGTTCGATTCGACCATCGGGGCGCGCTTTCCGAACCCGAAGATCGAGAAACAGTTCGGCGCCGATACGATGCCGCAGACGGCCGACAACATGGCGCGTGACTTCCAACTCTCGCGGGAAGACTGCGATGCGTTCGCTTACGGTTCGCAGCAGAAGTTCGGCAAGGCGCAGGCCGACGGGTTCTTCAAGGGCGAGATCCTGCCCGTTTCTATTCCCGCCGGGAAAGGTAAGCCGGATGTGGTTGTGGCAGCCGACGAGCACCCGCGGCCGCAGACGACGCTTGCCGATCTGCAGAAGCTGCGTCCGATCTTCGAGGGCGGCGTGACGACCGCCGGCAACGCGTCGGGTGTGAACGACGGCGCGGCGGCGCTCATGGTCGCGAGCCTTGCTGCGGGTGAGAAGGCTGGGAAGAAGCCGATTGCACGGGTTGTGTCGACGGCGGTTGCGGGCGTTGCGCCGCGGATCATGGGCTATGGCCCCGTACCGGCGAGCCAGAAGGCGCTCGAGCGCGCGGGTCTCACGATCAAGGACGTCGACATCATCGAAATCAACGAGGCCTTCGCGGCGCAGGTGCTCGGCTGCCTCAAAGGCCTCGGCGTCGATTTCAAGGATGAGCGCGTCAATCCGCACGGTGGCGCCATCGCCGTCGGCCATCCGCTTGGGGCCTCGGGCGCCCGGCTCGCTCTCACTGTCGCCCGTCAGTTGCAGGCAACCGGCAAGAAGCGCGCCCTCGTGTCGATGTGCATCGGTGTCGGCCAGGGCATCGCCGTCGTCCTGGAGCGGGTCTGACCGCCCGAGAACTAGTGTTCCGACTCTGACACTTGGTTCCCCCTGACGGTATTGAGGGCATCGAGGGCGCGGCGCTCTTTCTTGAGAATGACCTCGGCCGATTTGGTCCACACGAAGGGCTTGGGATCGGCGTTGTGGCGTAGCAGGTAGTCCTCGATCGCGGCTTCCAACTCGGCGACGCTGGCGAAGGCACCGCGCCGGATGCGCTTTCGCGTGATCTCGGCGAAGAACCGCTCGACGAGGTTCATCCAAGAGGCGCTGGTCGGTGTGAAGTGCAGCTGGAAGCGCGGACGCTTGTCGAGCCAGGCCTTCACCTCGGCCGTCTTGTGCGTCGAGGAGTTGTCGAGCACGACGTGCACGGCGAGGTGCTTCTTCACGATGCGGTCGATGCGCCGTAGGAACGCGATGAACTCAGCTGCGCGATGGCGCGGCTGGCAGTCGCCGATGACGAGGCCGCTCTTCACGTCCATCGCCGCATAGAGCGTCGTCACGCCGTTGCGCTTGTAGTCGTGGGTTGTCGTGGTGGCGCGGCCCTTCTTGAGCGGCAGGCCCGGTTGCGTGCGATCGAGCGCCTGGATCTGGCTCTTCTCGTCCACGCACAGCACCAGGGCCTTGTCCGGCGGGTTCATGTAGAGCCCGACGATGTCGGTGACCTTCTCCTCGAACTGCGGGTCATTGGAGACCTTGAACTTCGCCGTCAGGTGCGGCTTGAGACCCGCCTCGGACCAGATGCGCTGCACGCTGCTGCGGCTGATGCCCATCGCCTTCGCCATCGTGCGAACGCTCCAGTGCGTCGCGGCAGCCGGCGTCTCGCGCGCGGTCTTGGTCAGCACCTTGGCTTTCGTTGCGGCGCTGAGCGGCTTGCGGCCCGGCGGCCGCGTCTTGTCGCGCAGGAGGCCATCGACACCTTCCTCGGCGAAGCGCCTCTGCCAGCGCCACACGCAAGGCTTGGATTTTCCCGTCGCCCGGCAGATCGCCTTGATCGGCTCGCCGTCCGCGCTAGCCAGCACGATCCGTGCTCGCCAGACCACCTTCGAGGGAGAGTTGCGATCCGCGATCAGGTCCGCAAGCCGCAAGCGTTCATCCGTCGTGACCCTGATGTCCGTTTTCATGCGCCGAGCTTGCATGATTTGCACGGCCATGGGAATCCACCGTCAGGGACGGAACACTAGGCATTTCTGCGCAGGTTTCGGGCGGGCAAGGGGGCATTCCTTTGCCCGCCCGATTGAATCCCGCTATAGGGCGAGCGAACCTACGCCTTGAAGCCGATATCCGACGGGATCACGGCCGGGCACAGCCGCACGCAGGGTCGCTCATGTCTGCTCCATCGTCCCCCGCCAATGCCCCGAAGATCACGCCGCAACTCGTTGCCGAGCACGGGTTCAAGGGCGACGAGTACGAGCGGCTGCTCGGCATTCTCGAGCGCGAACCGACGATCCTCGAACTCGGCATCTTCTCGGTGATGTGGTCGGAGCACTGCTCTTATAAATCGAGCCGGGTATGGCTGAAGACGCTGCCGACCAAGCAGCCGTGGGTCATTCAGGGGCCGGGCGAGAACGCCGGCGTCATCGACATCGGCGACGGCGACACCATCATCTTCAAGATGGAGAGCCACAACC